>JAACFO010000129.1 GCA_009937425.1 Gammaproteobacteria bacterium | reverse complement strand
ATCGCGGTGAACGTCACTTTTGTGCGGCCAAAGGGTGCCAGGGCGGGCTGGAAGGCGCCCTATCCTACTCGGTCATCAGACGCGCGTCGGGCACCGAGGAGGTCATTCCCTCGAAGATCGTGACGGAACTGCGGGAAAACGACCGGCTGATCATTGAGACGGCAGGCGGTGGCGGATATGGCGACCCCTCGGGGCGGCCCCGCCAACGGGTGTTGGCGGATGTCCGTGACGGTAAGATCAGCGCGGAGTCCGCGGCGGAAGTCTACGAATACGATCCCCGTTCCCCCGCGATCTCCGAATGATTCGATGACATCATACGGGGACAAAATAATTCATAAATCAACGGCTTTCGTATACTATCCGTAACGGATCGGAAAACGGATCCACTAGCTGGGGAGGGGGTAACGTTGCCGAATAAGCGTAAATCCTTGAACCATCACCGTGCCGAAAAATAATCGAGAGACCGTACGAAACAAGGAGAGGGATTGTGAAACATAGAAACAAGAAATATCTGTCAGCGATGGCCGCCTTGGGCGTGCTTTCGATGGTCGGTGCGGCCAGCGCCGATGAGACCACCGGCTTGACGGACACCACCATCAAGGTCGGCGTCATGGGACCGTTCACCGGCAATGCTTCGAGCTATAGCAAGACGCAAATCGGGCTCATGGCCTACTTCAAGCACATCAACGACCAGGGCGGGATCAATGGACGCAAGTTCGAAATCGTCCAAGAGGACACCGCCTGCGCGCCGGCCAAGGGGATCGCCGCAGCCAAGAAGCTCGTCCACCAGGACAAGGTGTTCTATTTGCACGGCAACTCCTGCAGCGGCGTTGCCATGGCGGTCAAGCCGACCGTGGCACCGACCGGCATACCGTGGATCATTGCCCATGCCGTCAACCCTAAAATTTCGATGCCGGTGAACGAGAAAAAGAGCATCTTCCACGGCGTTCCGGCGGGCCCGGCTTACGGCTCCACCATGGGCGAGTTCGTCATGAGCAAGCCCGGCGTCAAGCGGATCGCAATGGTCACCCATACCAATGATTGGGCCAAGGCGTACTGCGATCCCGCGATCAAGGTTATCAAAGCAGCCGGCGGCGAAATAATCGAGGAACTCGCCCTCGAGCGCGGCCAGACCGATGCCACGGCGCAAGTGCTGAAGCTGAAGCAGACCAAGCCGGACTTCGTTCTTGGTTGCCTTTACGAAGCCGAAACCGTGATTTTCCTGCGCGACGCCAAGAAGTATGGTGTCAGAATTCCAGTCATGGGAACCGCCGGCACGGATTTGGAGAACACCTTGGAGCGCCTGGGTGATCCCGACGCAGTGAAGGATTATTACGTGCTGCACGCCTTCGTCGATAAGGTGGACGGTCCGAAGATGAAAAAGTGGAACGATATCATCCTGAAATATAATCCGAATGAGACGATCACGGGGTTCAGTGCCGTCTCTATGGCCAGCGGCGTCGCCGCCGTCAAGGCCCTGCAAGCCGCGGGCCGCGATTTGACGCGTTCGAAGTTTATCGCCGCCCTCGAAAATATTCGAGGATTGGAGACGGGGATCTTGGCATGCGACATTACCTGGACTCCGACCGACCGCCACGGCTGCAAAAAGTCGGCGGTTGCCGGGTTCGTCGATGGCAAGCCGACGGTTCTGTCGGGCTGGGGCAAGCCCTGGTAATTTGACGAACTCATGAAACAGGGTGGGCCGTTCCGCCCCTTGGCAGAGGCGCCTGGGGGTCTGGAACGGCCCGACTATTTTGGGTTTTGAACGCTATTTTTAGCGCGTGTACTTCTTCCTTCAACTAACCCTCAGCGGACTGGCGCAAGGCGCTATCTATGGTTTGATCGCGCTTTCAATGACCGTCGTCTATCGAGCGACGACGATCGTCAATTTCGGGCATGGCGATTTCGTCATGGCCGGCGCCTTCATAGTTTACGTGTTGGTGATTTATCTCGGCCTGCCCTACATTCCGGCAGCCGTTCTGGCGGTCGTGATCATGTTGTTTTTGGGCATGGGAATCAGCCGCGGCTTCATCGATCCCATCAAGAGTGGTCCCCACATCGGCTTCGCCATGATGAGCATATCCTTGGGCTACGTTCTCAGGGGTGGCGCCAGGACCCTTTGGGGCCGCGAGGTTTTTCCCATGCCACGGGTCTACGATATCGACCCCATTTTTATGGGTGAGCTGGTGGTGACGGGAGACGTCCTGTTCATCTCCGCCATTGTGGCGGTATTGCTGACAATCTTCTTCCTGGTCTTCTATCGGACAACCATTGGCATCGTGATTCAGGCGGTCTATCAGTCCGAGCGCGGGGCCACGCTGATTGGCGTCAACGTCCCGGCATTCCATCAGTCCATGTGGGGCGTCGGCCTCGCCATGGGGGCAATAGGGGGAATCCTGATCGCACCCATATCGCTGCTCCATCCCGATCTCGGCGCCACGTTCCTGATACGCGGGTTTGCGGCGATGACGCTCGGCGGGTTCGGGTCGCTCGGCGGCGCTATCGTCGGCGGCCTCCTATTGGGCGTCGCCGAGCAGAATCTCGGCTTCTATGTCAATACGGCCTTAATCGATATCACCGCCTACCTGGTCATTGTCGCGGTGCTGGTCATTCGCCCGACCGGTCTGTTCGGCAAGGCCGTCACGGTCCGTGTGTAAGGGTCATGGCATGAGCGAAAACGAGGTCCCGTCCAAACTTTCCATGACCCGATGGCGACGGAACTATTATCTCATTCCCGTCGTCGCCTTGCTCATACCGTTTTTCGCCAACGAGTACCTGCTGTGGGTGGTTAACGCAATGCTCGTCTATACCCTTGTCACAGTCGGGTTCAATCTCATCATCGGCAACCTGGGCCAGCTCGCCTTCGCCAGCACCGCATTTTTCGGGATTGGCTCCTACACGACGGCCATTCTGATGGTCTACTTCGGGGTTCCCTATGTACTGGCCATATTGGCATCGGCCGTTATCGGTGGGATTGCCGGGTTCTTGACCAGCGTGACGGCGCTGCGGGGAATCCGGCTCTACTACTTGGCGATCATTACGTTAGCCTTCGGCGAACTCATGCGGTGGGTCTATCTTCACGGTGATAAGGTCACCGATGGTTCCGATGGACTGCTCATGCCGAGCGCCAGCTTTTTCTGGATCCCTCTCGATTCGGAATCACCTAAGTTCTACGTGTTTCTGCTGCTGACAGTCATAGTGGTCAAGGCGACATCCAATCTCATGCGTTCGAAGATCGGGCGCGCCATCGTCGCCATACGGGAAAACGAATCCGCGACAGCGTCCCTCGGCATTTATACGGCGCGTTATATCATCTTGGCCTTCGTTTGGAGTGGCTCCGTCATCGGCATTGCCGGCGCCATGTTCGCGGTGCTTACGGAACGCGTGTTACCGGAAGCCTTTGGTCTGACGGAAGTCATTATTCATTTTGGAATGGTCTTGGTTGGCGGCACGGGCAGCATCGTCGGCAGCGTGCTGGGCGCCATCACCCTGACCGCGTTACCGGAATATTTCCGTCAGTTCCCGGGCATGGACGAGCTGTTCTTCGGAATCATCATCGTGCTGGTCTTGTTGTTCCTGCCTAAGGGCTTGGTCAGCCTGCTTCATCGCATCTCGCCTGTGTTCCACGAGCGGTACTACAGGGATTAGCCATGGAGCCGATTCTTAGACTGCAGGATGTTTCGGTCAACTTTTCCGGCCTCCAGGCGCTCACCAAAGTGACTTTCAATTCTCATGCCGGCGAAGTGCGCGCCGTCATCGGACCCAATGGGGCCGGCAAAACGACCCTTTTCAATGCCATATCCGGCTACGTGGGGTCGACCGAAGGCACCATTTATTTCAAGGGCATGCCGATCCATGGCCTGTCGCCACACGAGATTTCCATTAAGGGCGTTCGCCGCACCTTCCAGAACGGCGGATTGTTCCCGGAACTGACCGCTCTCGAAAACGTCCTGGCTGGCCTCCACGTGCAGATCGACAGCAGTTTCTTAGGAATCGTCATGGGGTTAGGCGAGGCTCGGGAGGCGGAGCGGGAGGGCATCGCAAGGGCGCGCCGTCTGTTGGATCTTATGGACCTGGGCGCCATCGCCGATCAACCGGTCAAGGATCTTTCTGGCGGACAGCAACGCATGGTCGAGATCGTCCGCACATTGGCCACCGAACCGCCGCTGTTGCTTCTCGATGAGCCGGTCGTCGGCCTGTCACCGCCCATGCGCGACCGTATGATGGAGATCATCCGCCGCCTGGCTGGCGAAGAGGGCATTGGGATTATGCTGATCGAACATGTCATCGACCTGGTCATGTCCGGTTCCGATGTCATCGTCGTCCTCAGTTCCGGCGAGGTTATCGCCGAGGGTACGCCCGACGAGATCAGACAGAACCGCGAAGTATTGGAGGCCTACCTTGGCCACGCATGAAGCGCTCCTGAGCGTCGACGGCCTGCATGTGTCCTACGGGACCAAAGAGGTGCTTCGCGGCATTGACTACAGCATTTCCGAGGGCGAAGTGGTGGCTGTTCTCGGCGCCAACGGTAGCGGTAAATCGACCTCGCTGAACACCATCAGCGGCTTCGTTGCCCCGAGCGCCGGGAAAATTGTTTTCGGTGGCGCGGACATTACCGGGCACCCGACCCACAAGATTTTCCGTCACGGCGTGATACAGGTATCGCAGGCACGCGACCTATTTCCCGGCCTGACCGTCGAGCACAATCTGCGGCTCGGCGCCACCATCCGTAACCGTGATCAGGAAGAGGAATATCTCGAGCGCGTCTTCAATTACTTCCCTCGCCTCAGTGAGCGGCGCGGCCAATTGGCCCGAACACTTTCCGGTGGCGAGCAACAGATGGTGGCACTCGGCCGCGCCGTGATGGCCAAGCCCCGGCTGCTATTGCTGGACGAACCGTCCGGCGGGTTGGCGCCGCATTTTATCAATGAGATTGGAACCATCATCCATGCCATGAAGGATGACGGAGCGACCATGCTGATGGTCGAACAGAACCTTTCTCTTGCCTTCAAGGTGGCCGACCGTTTCATCATTTTGCGTGACGGTGTCGTCAGCGACGGCGGGTTCGTGAAGTCCTTGGAAGGCAATCACGAAGAAATCGTGCGCACCATATATCTCTGACAAGGTGATTGGATGGCCGCCGCGAAATGGGGATTTTCATGAACGGCTTGGAGTTGCATGAAGATGCCCTCGTTTTCGACGGGCTGATCGTGTCCAACTGGAGCCGCCAGGTATTCGAGGATATGCATCAAGGCGGTCTGACGGCCGCCAACTGCACATGCTCCGTGTGGGAGGGATTCCACGACACCATGGTCAATATCGGGCAATGGAATCGTTGGTTTCAGGAACATGGCGATCTGATCGTCAAGGCCCGAACGGTGGCCGATATCCGCACCGCCAAGGAGCGAGGCAGGACGGCCGTTATCCTGGGATTCCAGAATACATCCGCCTTCGAGGACCGTCTTGAATTTATTGAAATTTTCAAGGACGCGGGCATCGGAGTCGCGCAGATCACCTATAACACTCAGAACCTGGTCGGCAGCGGTTGCTATGAGTCGACGGATTCGGGCTTGTCGGATTTCGGTCACCAAGTGGTCGCGGAAATGAACCGGGTGGGCATGCTGTGCGACCTCAGTCACGTTGGCTCCGTCACCTCGCGCGACGTCATCGTGGCCTCCGGGAAGCCGGTCGCCTTCACCCACTGCCTGCCGGCGGGCTTGAAGGAGCATCCACGCAACAAATCAGACGAGGAACTGCGTTTCATCGCCGATCATGGCGGTTTTATCGGCGTCACCATGTTCACGCCGTTCCTCAGGCGCGGCGCAGAGTCGACCGTCGACGACTACATTGCGGCCATCGACTACATCATTGATGTCGCCGGTGAGGATCGGATCGGCATCGGCACCGATTTCACCCAAGGCTATGGTGATCCATTTTTTAAATGGATCACCCAGGATAAAGGTTATGCGCGCACTCTCACTGAATTCGGCGAGATCAAATTTCCCGATGGATTTTCGACAATCGGCGACTTTCCGAACCTGACGGCGGCCATGGAACGGGCCGGTTGGACGGAGACGCGAATACGCAACATCCTCGGGCTCAACTGGTTGCGGTTGCTGGACGAGGTCTGGGGGCCATAATGTCGGGTCGGCGACGAGAGAAGATCAGATGTCAGACGATGTAACGGAACTCAAACAAAGACTGGAGGAAGCCTTTCGTGAGGCCACGAAACTCTATCAAACAAGGGGGTTTCAGCGCCGCATCGGGTTCGGGCGCAAACCGGCGCTGGTCAATGTCGACCTTGCGAACGCCTGGACCCGTCCGGGGAACCCATTTACCTGCGAAGACATGGACGATCAGATCATCCCCGGCGTCCAAAGGCTGCTGGAGGCCTGTCGGGCAAACAGTCATCTGGTGGTTCATGTAACGACTTGTTACCAGATTACCGATCGCGAGAACCCGCATACGGATATGGGGTTGTGGCACCACAAGATCCCCGTCGAGGCAGTTGATCAAAGCAAACCCGAACTCTGGGCCATCGATTCCCGCATTGCGCCGGTTGAAGGCGAGCATATATTGATAAAAAAACAGGCCAGCGCCTTTCACGGCACGTATCTCGCCAGTTATTTGCACGCCGCCGGCATCGATACCATTCTGGTGACAGGCGTGACGGCAACGGCCTGTGTGCGCCAGACGATCTGTGACGGCTTGGCGGACGGTTTCCGTCCGATTGCCGTGAAGGAATGCATCGGCGATCGCATTCCCGGCGCAGTCGATTGGAACCTGTTCGACATCGACGCGAAGTTCGGCGACGTGGAGTCCGTCGATCAATGCGTCCATTACCTGAACACGGTGCACATGCGCAACGATTGAATTCGTCAGCGATGACCGTGGAAAAATTGTCAGCTGCGCTAGTCCACATACGTACTTGATTTCACGGTGCCGGTGAGTGGACTTGAACCACCGAGCTACTGATTACGAACTGCGTACCTCGGGGCCAGATGTCCGAATCGGACACAAACGGAACGACGCCAACAAGCATGATAAGGTATCCGTGCTCGAATGGTATGTGCCAAAAACGGAGAGCTCCCGAGCTACGGAGCAGGGGAAACCAAAATGACTATATCGGCCGTAAGCAGTTTAGTACTCGACAAGAACACGAAAGCCGCGGGCATGTGGAGTTCAGGCGGTCGAGCCTATGATGAGGTCAGCCGCGGTGTATCTGAGGGAATCCGGCATTGTGTGATGCGTCTCGACCCAAAGGAAGGCGAACGTATCCTGGACATCGCGACTGGGACCGGCTTGACTGCCCGCTACATCAGCCGCTCAGGCGCCAAGGTGACGGGAGTCGACATTGCAGACGGTCTTTTGGAGGCGGCGCGGCAACTGGCAGAAGAAGAGGGCCTGTCCATCGACTGGCAGTTAGGCGACGCGGAGAAACTGCCGTTTGACGAAGCGTCGTTCGATGGCGCCGCCTCGACGTTCGGCATCATGTATGCCACTAATCAGGACGCCGCGATTTCCGAATTGGCACGCGTCGTTCGCCCCGGCGGCCGTATTGCTGTCGCCGCTTGGTTGCCAGACAGCACGGTAGTTGCGCTGCGCAAGGTTCTTGCGCCGTTTATGCCGCCACCCCCGCCGTCACCACCACCTTCGTTTTTCAACTGGGGCGAGACCGAATGGCTCAAGGGCACCCTTGGGGCTCATTTCGAGCTCGGACATGAGAGGGGGGAATTGACCCATCGGGCTGCAGATGCGGAAGAGGTGTGGCGGGTTTACGAGGACGGGTTTGGTCCGGTTCGGGCAACCTCTCAGGCGCTGGATGCCGATAAACGTGCGGAGTTGAAAGCGGCCTTCATCGATTGGCTGCGCCAGTTCAGTACCGACCTAGGGATTGCCCTGACCTACCAGTACCTCGTTACCGTAGGCATCAGAAGATAGTCCGTCCTGGGTCCGGGTTTGCGGTCTTAAACCGCGATTGTTGAATTGCGGAATTGACGCGCAGCCGTCTACACGGCGTCTACACGGGTGTAACGGTGCGGGCGAGATGCGCGTATCTGTTTGATTTCATGGTGCCGGTGAGTGGACTCGAACCACCGACCTACTGATTACGAATCAGGCGCACGATCTGTTCGAACCATATGTTTTAACTAGACTTTCCCAGTAACTCTTCTACAATAAAATGCCCTCAATTGCCGTTATGAGCCCTTGATTTGGCAGAACTGTCGAGAAAATTGTAGAAGCAATTTGCCGCCCCCTATCGGTGACTAGAAGCAATGTTGAGTCACCCCAAAAAGTCTGGTGAAACCTGTCGCAACGCATTCTCAAAGCGATCTCCATCCTCTGGGTGCTTGAACGGCAGTCGCCCAACATCTTCGGCCAATTTCACCGGCAATTGCGCGTACCCAGCCTCGGTGTGGCGTCTACCTTCTTCGAGTTGGCCAGTCATGACGTAACCCGCTGCCAGTACTAAATTTCCCATGTACCAATCAGGGCGCCTTTGGAGCGATTTTTTTGCCCACTCGATAGCCTCGCTATAGCGCCCTGCCACAAAATAACCTAGCCCCATCGAGGAGTGCCGGAAATAGTTGAGGGGATCGCGTGGATTCATTCGAAGGGCATGCGAAATGTTCTCAATTCCCTCATCCGCCTCCCCCGCAAAAATCAGTGCGTGCCCCAGCGAAGCGTGAGCAAGGGAAAAATTCGGGTTAATCTCAAGAGCTCGGTGAAAAGCGGCAATGGCTTCGTCATGATTTCGCTCGGCCCAGAGGCACAAGTTTCCGAGAATCCAATGAGCGAATTCACTCTCCTCATCAAGTTCGATTGACCTACGAGCGTGCCCGATGGCCGAAGTCAGGGTAACATCCCAATCCAAAACGTAGCCGAGTATTGCCTCGTGATATTGGCAAGCAGCCAATAGTCGGTGAGCGTCCGGACTTTCTGATTCCAATTCGAGGGCTTGTTCGACGAGTTGACGCGCTTCCGACACCTGTTCCTGCCGTAGCCCATACATGAGGCGCATCGCTCGACTCGTCAGTTCGCGAACAGAAAGACTAGCCGCCTGACGGCCACGATTCTCTTCACCTTCGCGCAAGTAAATCTGAGTTTGAATCGAAGCGACGATATTGTTGGTAATCTCGTCCTGAAGTTCGAACACGTTTCCAAGTTCCCGGTCGTACTTTTCGGCCCAGATATGATGGCCATCCGATGCGTCCGCCAATTGCGCAGTTACTCTTATCTGCTTTCCAGTGCGGCGAATACTTCCTTCCAGCACGTAACGAACGCCGAGCTCATTGCCAATTCGTTTGACGTCGACGGCCCGCGACTTGTACATAAAGCTTGAATTACGAGCGATAACAAGAAACTCCCGGATGCGGGAAAGTGCGGCAGTGACATCCTCGGCGATGCCGTCGCCCATATGTTCTAGCTCAGCATCGTCACTCAAATTAATCAGGGGAAGGACAGCAACAGATGGCTTTGCCAAAGCCGAAAGCGTTGCAAGAATTGGTTCATTTTCAGCAGATGACACCACCGATCCCAACGCTACTCGATATACACGCACGGGATTGGTGATGTTCTTGACCCGCTGCTCACCCATCCACTCATACTCAAATGGGAGTTTCATTCCAATAGCGTCGTGGACCGCCCCTGAAATGCAAATACCACCGGCATCGGCCAGCTCCTCCAATCGTGCCGCCACGTTGACGCCACCCCCGTAAATGTCCCCGCGATCCATGATCACATCCCCGAGATTCACACCAATGCGAAACTGCACCTTGCGATCATTGGGCAAGTCCGCGTTCCGGGTATCGAGCTCCTGCTGGATGTGAGCAGCACACGAGAGTGCATCTACTACCGCTTCAAACATTGCAAGGACTGCGTCGCCTGCATAGTGCATGACACGACCACGGTAGCGTTCGACATCGTTCGAGATTAGATCGAGATATTCGCTGAGCCTGCGGTGGGTTGCATCTTCGTCTTCGCCGGTTAAGCGTGAGTATTCAGCGACATCCGCATACAGGATGGCGGCGAGCTTACGAGGTAGGCGGTCGGAGTCCACCACGTCGGTAATCCTTTGTGCTTCCCGGCAGCGAGTGCAATCGAGATTCTACAACGCGATCATCATTAGATCGTCGCCAGGCGAGCTGCAAGTGGATAAAAATTCGGGGAAGAACCTCGGAATGGCATGCGGGGAGCAACTGACAGCTTCTACAATCCGTGAGTAGCTCTGATTGACGTAAGTGCTTGATTTCATGGTGCCGGTGAGTGGACTCGAACCACCGACCTACTGATTACGAATCAGTTGCTCTGCCAACTGAGCTACACCGGCATGACTGGTCTGATCGTGGAAGCGGCAGAAGTATAGCTCCGATGTCGTGAACCTGCTACGACCCACGCCCGACGCGCCGCAATTCACCTGTCTGGGCGGGGATGACCCGACCGTCGACCAGGTGCAGAACCCGGTCGGCCAGCGCGAGGCTGGCGGCCCTATGGGTGATCAGAAGCACGGTTCGACTCCTGAAAGTGGCTTCGGTGAGGGCGAGGAACTCCTCCTCCCCGGCCGGGTCGAACATCGACGTCGCCTCGTCGAGGACCAGAATCGGGGGATCCTTGAGAAGCACCCGTGCGAGGGCGATTCGCTGCTGCTGTCCGCCGGAGAGCTTGA
This sequence comes from Gammaproteobacteria bacterium, assembly GCA_009937425.1. Classification (GTDB taxonomy): domain Bacteria; phylum Pseudomonadota; class Gammaproteobacteria; order HK1; family HK1; genus JAABYT01. The sequence continues at coordinate 608 of JAACFO010000129.1, read as the reverse complement.
TGCCTCTCTCGCCGATCAACGTATCGTAGCCGTCCGGCAATGAGCATATGAAATCGTGGGCGCGAGCGGCTTCGGCGGCCTCCTGGAGTTTCCGCGGCGCCGGATCCATATGGCCATAGGCGATGTTTTCGCGGACGCTGCCGTTGAACAGCAGAATATTCTGGGGCACTAGTCCGATCTGCGATCGCAGGCTCGTGAGCGACATCATTGATATATCGATGCCGTCAATCAGTACGCGCCCGCCCAGAGGATCGAAGAACCGCAGCAGCAGATTGACGATGCTGCTCTTGCCGGCACCATTTGCACCGGTAATGGCGACGGTTTCACCGGCCGCGATCTCCAGATTAAGGTCCTGAAATACCGGCTCCCGGTCACGATAGTGGAAGTTCACGTGCTCGAAGACGATCGAGCCTTTCACCGGTGTTGATACGCTCGCGCCGCGACTGAGCGGCTCCGGCTGAACGCCAAATACCTCGTTCAAACGCTCCATGGCGGCCCGGGCATGTTGCGTTTCTCCCCAGGTAGCGGCGAGTCCGCTCATGGGCCGAGCCAGAAGCAATCCGTACATGAAGAAGCTCACGAGCGCGGCCGGCGCCAACTCGCTGCTC
>JAACFO010000297.1 GCA_009937425.1 Gammaproteobacteria bacterium | reverse complement strand
GCCGGCGCAGATGTGATCGCGCTCCAGGAAGTCGAGCGCTTTTGGCAGCGCTCGGGATTGCGGGATCAACCCCAGGAAATTGCCGATTTGCTCGGGGAGTATCACTGGACTTACGGAGCCGGGATCGATCTGGATTCCAGCACCCGTACCGATGACGGCAAGGTACGCAACCGGCGGCGCCAATTCGGCAACATGCTGCTGTGCCGCAGGCCGATTCTGTCTTCACGTAATCATCTCTTGCCCAAGTACGGGAGCCTCGGTCCCATGAGTGTTCAGCGCAGTGCCCTGGAGGGCGTCATCGAAACCGGCGGCCGGTTCCTGCGCCTGTACTCGCTGCATCTAACCCACTTGTCCGCCGCCACCCGCATGCCCCAGGTGGACAGATTGCTGGATATTCACGAACGCTCGCCGGTGGAAGGCGCGGCGCTTTGCGGCGGGGGCCTCAAGGAAGAATGGACACAGGACGGCATGCCGCCTGCGCTTCCCCGGGAAGCCATCTTCATGGGGGACTTCAACCTCGAGCCGGATTCCGAGGAATACACGCGTATTACCGGCCCCGTATCCCCCTACGGTGGCCGTATCACCAACCCCCACGGATTCGTGGACGCCTGGGTGGCGGCCGGCAACCAGGAGCGTGAAGGTGTCACCGCCGATATCCACGGCCGCGACGTGCGCCTGGACTACTGCTTCGTGAGCGCCTGCTTGAGCGGCGCGATAAGCGCGGCGCGCATCGACACTGAGGCGGCGGGCTCGGATCATCAGCCGCTGTGGGTGGAGATCGATCTCGAGTAAGCACGTAGGGATCGTGCCGTGACCGCCACTGTCATCGTGTTGGCGGCGGTTCTGGTATGGGGCGTTGTCGTCTATAACCGCCTGGTAGGCGATAAGAATCGCGTGCTGTCGGCGTGGAGCGACATCGACGTGCAACTCAAGCGCCGCCACGATTTGATCCCGAAGCTCGTGGATGCGGTAAAGCACTATGCCGCCTACGAGAGCGCCACCCTCACGGAAGTCACCCAGCTGCGTACCCGCAGTGAGCAGTCCGACAGCATCGCCGAGATCGGCGGTGTCGAGTCGATGCTCGCGGGAAGGGTTCGTCATCTGGTGGCGCTCGCCGAGGCTTATCCGGATCTGAAGGCCGATGACGCATTCCTGGCCCTTCAGAAAGACCTCACGGATGTCGAAAACACTATTCAATACGCGCGCCGTTACTACAACGGCGCCGTGCGCATGCTGAATACGCGGATCGACTCCTTTCCGGACACCCTGGTGGCGAGGATGTTCCGCTTCATCAGTGCGGATTATTTCGAACTCGACGATGCGGGGGAACGTGAATCCCCCGGGGTGAACCAGGCGCATTCCTGATGTCATTACTGAATCGGACGCTCATTCTGCTGTTGTTCCTGGCGTTGACGCCGGTTATGGCGGCGGAGCGCATTATCAAATTCCACGCGGACATCGACGTGTATTCAGACAGCTCCATGAAGGTCACCGAGACCATCACCGTGCGAGCCGAGGGCCGGGACATCAAGCGCGGCATATACCGCGATCTTCCGACCACTTATGAAGATGCCATTGGTCGCCGTGTGACCGTGGCCTATACGCATATCGGCGTATTGCGCGACGGCGCCGCGGAGCCTCATTTCCAGAAGGACATGAGCAACGGCATCCGCATTTACATTGGTGACAAAAACCGCCACCTGGCGAAGGGTGAATACACCTATACCCTTTCCTACCGGACCGACAGGCAGCTGGGATTTTTCGAGGCTCACGATGAGCTGTACTGGAACGTCACCGGCAACGGCTGGAGCTTTCCCATCGATGAGGCCAGTGCAACGGTGCATTTGCCTGCAAGCGTACCCGGCGCGGAAGTGCGCTTGGAAGCCTACACCGGTCCTGTCGGCGCCAAGGGGCAGGACTTCGAGGCGAATCTCGATATCAACAGCGCCGCGCAGTTTCGCACCATCCGCTCCCTGGCCGGCGGCGAGGGCCTCAGCATCGTCGTCATCTGGCCCAAGGGGCACGTGGTCGAGCCCAGCACCCGCCAGCGTTTCGATTGGTTCTTCGCGGACAATGCAGGACTGGTGGCGGGCGCCGCCGGCCTGATAATTCTACTCCTCTATTATGCGTTGGCCTGGAGCCGTGTCGGCCGGGACCCCCAGCCGGGTATCGTCATACCCCATTACAACCCACCGAAGGGCTATTCCCCGGCATCCATGCGCTACGTGCGGCGCATGGATTATGACAACAGAGCCTTCTCGGCGGCATTGATTAATCTCGCCGTGAACGGTCATCTCGTCATACATGACGACGACGGCGACTACGTGCTCGAGAAAATCCCCGGCGCCAGCGGAAAACTGGCAGCAGGGGAATCCGCTCTGTTGCGGCGTTTGTTCGCCGACGGTGACCGATTGGAGCTGGAACGAAGCAATCACAAACGCATCAAGTCCACCATCCGCGCCCACGGTCTTTCCCTGGAGGCCGATTACGAGAAGCGCTACTTCAAGACCAACGTGAGTTACACGGTACTGGGCATAGTCATCAGTATTGTCACCATCGCTGCCGCAGTGCTCATGAGTCCGAGCATTTCCGAGATGGCGCCGGCCGCGTTCATGGTGGTGTGGCTGTCGGGCTGGAGTTTCGGTGTATTTGTATTGAGCAAGGCCGTGTACATGGCCTGGCAAAACGCCAACGGCTTTGTCGGCGTCACCGGCGCCGTGTTCATTACCGCGTTCGCGCTGCCGTTTTTCGGCGGCGAAATCATGGGTATCATCTTCCTCGCCAAGGCCGCCAGCGTAACCCTCGTAGTGACGTTGCTCGT
>JAACFO010000296.1 GCA_009937425.1 Gammaproteobacteria bacterium | reverse complement strand
CGGCCTCCCCTCTTTCGTCGCATTCGAGACTTACCTGTGAGAGAAGCCGATAGATCTCTGCCGTATAAAAATTGATCTTGGAACGTTTGGCGATGTCGAGTGCCTCGTTTAATGACGCTTTTGCCTTGGACGCTTTGCCCGCCTGCAGCTCACACTCCGCCAGCAGGGTAAGTATGTACGGAGCCAACATAGTGGAGCCTGTTTCCCGATACCAATCGAGTCCCTTGCGTATTTTCTGCAAGGCGATGTCCGAAGCGTTCAGGGAAAACTCCGCCCAGCCGCGCAGACTCGTACCCCATGCCGACCAATAGCTGAATTCGTGTTTGAGAGCAATTGACAGGACCTCTTCCGCCATGGAGGCAACCGCCGCCGGTTCGCGACGGAACTGGTGCAATGCGGCTGTAACGCACAGGGTGTAGGCGAGCGTAAATGGATGGTCGATCTCTCGTGCACGTGCGATGGCTTCCTTGCTTTTTTCAAGGGAGCCCTCGACATCTCCCAGGAACCACTTTATCCAGCTCAAGTTGCTGAGCCCTATTCCTCCCGCATCGAGTACCACGAGCCGTGTGACTTCATCTACCTTGGCTCTGTCGTAGAGGGACAGGGCGTGTAGCATGACTTGCTCGGCAGAATGCAGCTCCCCGAGGCAGAACAATGTCCAACCGAGGCATCGGTTTGCCTCTCCGCCTCTCTCGTACGGGCGATCACACTTCTTCGCGACCTTGACGAGCCGCTCATCCAGCTCACGCGCCTTGGTCAAGTGGCCATCCAGCAAGTAGATCTGGTGCAGTCCTTCGATAACTGGAAAGATTTGGTTGGGACTGGCGTTATTGGCTCGGCATAGATCAAGGGCCTGCTCGTATGCCTGACGGACTTCTGGCGTTGCAAATCCGTATGTTGCCGACAATGCCGCGGCGAGTGTGGTCTGCAGTTCGATCTCGCGTTCGACTTTGTCGCGGCTACTGTCCGACTCGCCGATATAGCTCAATCCTTCTTTGGAGTGAGCAATCGCCTCGAGTCCAACGCCCCGTCGCAGTGCGTTTTGCGCTGCACGACTCCAAAGGGCCAACGATTCTCCGGCATTTCCCGCTAAAACGTAGTGTCGTGCAACGAGCTCGGGATTTGCGGCGTCCACCTCTGGAAAGTCGTTCGTCAGGATGGACGCAATACGCCTGTGATACTCGCGGCGCTTTGAAGCCAAGGTCGAATCGTAAGCGGCATTTTGTGTCAGTGAGTGTTTGAACTGATATACGGAGTCGGGTGGCACCCCACGTTGATACAGAAGTTCGGCCTTTACCAGTTGATCCAATCCAGTCTCCACCTTATCGGCATCGAGACCGGATGCCGCTTGGAGATGCCGGAATGGAAACATCCGTCCCAGGGCAGAAGCCAGCTGGATCAGTCGCTTGGGGGAACCAAGTCTGTCGAGCCTGGCCATCAACGAATCTCTAAGTGATGCAGGAATAGGAAGCGGTGGTTGGACAGTTGCGTCGCTGAGATCCGTCTGCTGCGGATTCTCCGCAGATTCGATCACGGCGCGGGTAAGCTCTTCCACGTACAGTGGTACGCCGTCGGTCTTGAATACGAGCTGGGTGCGGGCGTTGGTTGGGATCGGTGCGTTTCTCGTGAGCTCCGAGATCATCGCTTCCACTTCGAACGGTTTGAGATGACTCGGCGTGAGCTGCATCGTGTGGCCGTGACTGAGCCAGTCGACCTGATACTCGGGACGCGCGGTGAGGAGCGCGAGGATAGGGGCCATTGCCGCCTGGTCAATAATTGACGATAGCAGGTGCTCGGTGGAAGGGTCGATCCAGTGGAGATCTTCGACCACCAAGACAAGCGGTTTTTCGTCCGCGAGCGAGGCCAGCAGTGCGACGACGGCGTTCAAGGGCCGATTCCGATTGATCGGGTGGACACCGGTCGCGGCAGCTCCGTGTGGATCCATCAGACTGGCCAGGTAGGCGAGCTGTTCCGGGAAGCTCGAATAAGCGGCAAACCTGGCTTCCAGCTTTCTACTTATCTGCCCTATATCGTCCTGTTCGGATACCCTGCTCTCCCGACGCAGCAGGTCGATGATCGGGTACAGCGCACTGTTTCTGAAATACGGTGAGCACCGGCATTCGAGCCAATGATGATCACTCTCGCGCACGGTGGGTGCGATTTCCCGGACCAGTCGCGACTTGCCGATGCCAGCGTCACCCTGGATCAACACAATGCAACCCTCGCCCCGCTGAACCTGGGTCCAGGAGTCCCGTAACAGCGTCAGCTCGCGCTCACGTCCGACGAGGGACGTGTCGAAGAGCGTTGGCGAGCTGGAGCTCCGATCCGAATCCGTGGCGAGGTCGACGATTTCGAACACCTCCAGCGGTTCGCTGAATCCCTTGAACGAGTGGGCTCCCGCGGAACGGGATACGACGGAATCTCGAACGAGGCGATGGGTCGCTGAGCTGACGACTACCGAGTTCGGCGGCGCGATCTGTTGGATCCGCGCGGCGAGATTGGGGGTCTCTCCGGATATGGTGTGTTCTTCAGACGCCCCGCTACCGATGACCTCGCCGGAGACGACGATCCCCGTGGCGATTCCCATGCGCACCGCGAGCTCCAGCGGTTCGGGGTCGCCAACGTCAAACCGGGTAGAGGTGATGCTCCTGGCGATCTCCAACCCCACTCGCACTGCCCGCTCCTCGTCATCATCATGGGCTACGGGATATCCGAAGAGCGCGAGGAACCCATCCCCCATGAAGCGGGATATGAATCCATCGTATTGTTCGACAATGGGTACGCAGATGCTTCTGTAGCGTCGCTCAACCAGGCGATACTTCTCCGCTCCCAGCTGGTG
>JAACFO010000039.1 GCA_009937425.1 Gammaproteobacteria bacterium | reverse complement strand
GCCTCGTCGAGCAATTCCTGGACCATGGCAAGTACCAGGCCCGCGTGTTGCCGGGGGGCAATCCGGTAGCGTTCGAAACAGCCGTCATCTACAAGCAGGGCCCCGGAGCAGGCGTCGCTGGCGGTATCGATGGCGAGCAACTTCATGGATGGGCAAAGAAGTCCACCACATCCTCGATGTCGCGGCGCAGTGGCATTGGCGGCAGGCTGTGGATAAACACGCGTCCGTAAGCCTTGGAGAGCAGGCGTGGATCGCACAAGACTACAACGCCGCGATCATCGGCGTCACGAATGAGGCGGCCAACACCCTGCTTGAGCGCTATCACCGCCTGGGGCAGCTGGTGCTCCATGAAGGGGTCCCGCCCGGCCGCTTTCAGTGCCCTGGCCCTGGCCTCGTTGATGGGATCGTCCGGGGGTGCAAAGGGGAGCTTGTCGATGATCACGCAGGACAAGGCTTCCCCGCGCACATCCACGCCTTCCCAAAAGCTCGCTGTGCCCAGCAACACCGCCCCGGGGGTGGTGCGAAAGCGCCGCAAGAGCTCGTCCCGGGGTGCCGTGCCCTGCACCAGAAACGGATAGTCCAGGCGCTCGCCCAACTGCTCGGCCGCCCGCTGCAACGACTGGTGACTGGTGAACAGGACAAAAGCACGCCCTTCACTGGCGCGCAGTACCGGCACGATGGCGTCGACCACCGCGCTCACGTAGGCCCTGTCCCGGGGTTCCGGCAAGCCCTGGGGAAGATAACAGATGGTCTGGTGGGCAAAATCGAAAGGGCTCTCCCACACCCGCATGCGTGCATCGCCGAGGCCGAGGCGCTCGGCAAAGGGCTCGATCTGCCCACCCACCGCCAGGGTCGCCGAGGTCAAAATCCAGGCGCCGCCCTGCTCCGCCGTCCATTGGGAGAACAAATCCGCCACTTCCAGTGGGCTCGCGTGCCAACGCAGAGAATGCGCGCCCGGCTCGAGCCAGCGCACGCTTTCTTCACTGGAATCGGCACTCAAATGAGCCAGCTTGTCGCTGAGCTCCCCGGCCCTTCGCTGTACCGCGCCCAGAGCACGCCCGCGCTCGGCCAGGGGATCCAATGCTTCGGCAAGCGCCGCCAGCGCACCCCGCAATTCGTCCACCGCTGCCGCTACCGGTGCTTGATCGCGTATTGCATCCCAGGCGATGCGTGGTGCATAGGCCGCGAGGGCCTCGACCAGTGCGCGCAGGCTGGATTCCAGCTCTCGTGTGAGGGGCGGGAATCCCGGCACGTCACCGGCCTCCTGTTCGTAAGCCGCGCGCGCGTCCCTGGCGAGTTCGGTGATCTGACCGCTGCCCAGCGAGATGCCGAAGAATCGGGTCGCCAGTTCCGGCAGCTGATGGGCCTCGTCCACGATGACCGCATCGGCACCGGGCAGCAACTCGCCGAATCCCTCCTGGCGGAGGGCCAGATCGGCGAACAGCAAATGATGATTAACGACTACGATGTCTGCGGCCTGGGCCGCGCGCCGCGCCTTGAGCACGTGACAATCACCGTAGTGCGGGCAATCACTGCCCAGGCAATTGTCGGCGGTGGAAGTCGCGAAGCGCCAGGCGGCGGAACCTTCAGGGACTTCCGCGAGCTCGGCGCGATCGCCGTCCACGGTGTGCCCCGCCCACGCCTTGATGAGCGCCAGATCCGCATTCACCTCTGGCATCAGTTGTCCCGGCGCGGCCGTATGGGCATTGAGTCGCTGCAGACACAGGTAGTTTGCGCGTCCTTTTAACAGCGCACCCACCAGCGGTACCGCCAGAGCATCCCGCACCATAGGTAGATCCCGGTGAAACAACTGTTCCTGAAGATTCTTGGTGCCGGTGGAGACGATGACGCGCTTGCCGGAAAGCACCGCCGCCACAAGATAGGCGAAGGTCTTACCCGTGCCGGTGCCCGCCTCGCAGATCAACACACCATTCTCGTCCAGGGTGCGCTCGATGGCGACCGCCATGGCCTGCTGTTGCGGCCGGCCGTGAAAGCCCTGGACGCAACGCGCCAGAGGACCCTCCGCGGCAAGAGCCTGGGTGATTGTCAACATGAATTGCCCGCAACGAATTCCGGTCGCCAGTGTAGCCAATCCGGCGGCGGGAATTCAGTGGCAATGACCCGAACCCGGGTGGGCGGGCGCCTTTGATCTCAGGCAGGAAATGCGTCGAAGTAAGTATCGTTCCTGGGAAAGACCACATAGGGCACAAACAGGCTGAGGGCCAGCCCGGTAGTGGAAAGTATCGTCGCTGACGCGGCGCCCAGGCAGATGCCCAGATATTCGTGCACCGTCAGCTCGTCATTTCGCTGCCAACCATCGTGGCTATCGAGGGTTTCGCGGGTGAACTGCCGTACCCAGAACGGCACGACCTCGTCAAACATGTAATCGGCGAAGATGCGCTCCAGACGGTTGGTGTCGGCTGCTTCCCGGTACCACACCTGATACGCCGTCTCGAACACTTCAAATTCCGATTTTCCCAGAATTTCGGCGCTCCAGAGCACCGCTTGGGCGTCGTCGAGCCTCACTGACCGCTGATCGCTCAATGTTGAATCCTCGATTCGGGTGCTCGGCGACCCGTTGCTCCCCGGCCGCTCGAACGTTTTGAATGGGTGAGCTAATTAATTATCGGAAAAGAATTCGCCTCTCTTGATACGGCGGCGGCGAGAATTTCGCCGTTCAGGAACGAAGCTGACCAAACAGTGACGGAGTTAACACAGCCTCCCCTCGCCGTCGCTTCACGCATCCTCCTGGCGCTGGCAACGCAGCCGCACGCGCAACCGCCGCAGTCCGTCGGCTTCGATCGTGTCCGGTGCGATGAGCACGCACAGGCGGCGTCCGGAGTGGCAGCGAAACGGCAGCACCAGGAGGCGCGGGTGCGCGTAAGCGCCCTGGGCGAGGCGCGCATCGAGCACCCGGCCGTCCCGCTGCAGCATTCGCCATTGGCCACCCCGGTCCCAGCTCAGAAGCACGATCGCCCGAAGGCTCCGGCGCGTCCCGTGCAAGGCGATGCAGCGGAATCCGGCAAGCACGATACCCAGGCCCACAACGCCCTGGATGAACAGCGGCAAATCACTGGCGAACACGCAGGGGATGGCGCCCAGATGCGACGCGCCCAGTAACAGTGCAAGCTGCCTGGACGGGCCAAGGCGCATGAACAGGCTGCTGTTCGGCTTCTCCGGCACGGGTTGCTGCGCGGTGTGGGTGATCCGCTACGCTAACGCCGCTGGCCGAGCATCGAAGCCGCCTTTGGGCGCGCTCCGGCGCCGCCTGGAGCCCTTGCAGGGGGCGCTGGGGGCCTGCATACTCCAATTGTGCGCTGCACAAGTTGCAACCCGCCACGGTCCGCACAGGAGACCTGAGCCGATGCCGAAATCCGGCGCAACGTACAATGATTCAGCGGAAGATGCCCGGGGGCTTACTCCCGGCGAGACGCAAGAGCAACGCCGGCCGGACGCGGCCCGGAAAACGCCCCGCCGGGAAATCGGCGGTCCCCAAGGACCGGAACCCACCCGTTACGGCGACTGGGAACGCAACGGCCGCTGCACGGATTTTTAGATGCGCCGCTGCCGGCGGCTGACTTGCACAGCCACCGGCAAACCAAGTAACTTTACCGCGCGGCGCCAATCAGCACGTAGCAGCGAGCGCCGCAGTCACCAACGACTATCGCTGAATTCAGCACTACCAAAAGGGGCGGGCCTGAGGCTGCATGCCTATGGAAAAGACTCAGCGGCCACTCTCCCCTCACCTGCAGATTTACCGGCCTCAGCTCACCTCGGTGCTGTCCGTTACCCACCGGGGTACCGGCATCGCCCTGGTGGTTGGCACACTGGTGCTCGTGTACTGGTTGCTGGCCGCGGCGTCGGGGGCCGAAGCCTACGGGTCGGCGCAACAGTTATTGGGATCATGGCTCGGCAGAATCGTGCTGTTGGGATTCAGCTTCGCGCTGTTTTATCATCTGTGCAACGGCATTCGCCACCTGTTCTGGGATGCGGGCCTCGGCTTCGAGTTGAAGACGACCTACGCGTCCGGCAGCGCCGTCGTCATCGTGTCCATCGCCATGACCGTACTCGCCTGGGTTCTCGCATACGCCATGCGAGGTGGCACATGAAGTTCCGTACACCGCTTGCCCGGGTACGGGGGCTCGGCTCGGCAAGAGCGGGCACCCATCATTGGTGGATGCAACGCCTTACCGCGATCGCCCTGGTGCCGCTCAGTATATGGTTTGTTGCATCACTGATAAGCGTGGTGAGCGCGGATCACGCGACGGTGATCGCCTGGTTGCACTCGCCCCTGGTTGCCATCCTGTGCTGCGCGCTGATCGTGGCAACCTTTTATCACGGGCAGCTCGGCGTTCAAGTCGTACTGGAAGACTACGTGCACTCGGAGTGGCTCAAGCTTACCAGCATCGTGCTCATGCAGCTTCTGTCCCTGCTGCTGGCGGCCATCTGCCTGTTCGCCGTGCTGAGTATTGCATTCAGGAGCTGAGACACACCCATGATCGCTGCTTACGAAATTGTCGATCACGCCTATGACGTCATTGTGATTGGGGCCGGTGGCGCCGGTTTGCGGGCGACCTTCGGCCTTGCCGAAGAGGGACTCTCCACTGCCTGTATCAGCAAAGTGTTTCCCACCAGGAGCCACACGGTCGCCGCCCAGGGCGGAATGAGCGCGGCGCTCGGAAACATGGGTGAAGACGATTGGCGCTGGCATATGTACGACACCGTCAAAGGTTCCGATTGGCTCGGCGACCAGGACGCTATCGAATACATGTGCCGCGAGGCGGCCTCCGCCGTCATCGAGCTCGAGCACTTCGGTGTCCCCTTCTCGCGCACCGATGACGGGAAAATCTATCAACGGCCATTCGGCGGCATGACGACGCACTTCGGTGAAGGCCGCGCCGAGCGCACATGCGCCGCCGCCGATCGTACCGGGCACGCCATACTCCACACCCTTTACCAGCAAAGCCTCAAGCATCAGGCCGAATTCTTTGTCGAGTACTTCGCGCTGGATTTGATCATGGACGACGACGGCGCGTGCCACGGTGTGATCGCCTGGAATCTGGAAGACGGCACCATCCACCGCTTTCGTGCCCATATGACGGTACTCGCCACCGGCGGTTACGGACGCACCTATTTCTCCTGCACCTCCGCGCATACCTGCACCGGTGATGGCAACGCCATGGTGCTGGGCGCCGGTCTGCCCCTGCAAGACATGGAGTTCGTGCAGTTCCATCCCACTGGAGTCTACGGCTCCGGTTGTTTGATTACCGAGGGTGTGCGCGGCGAGGGCGGCTACCTGTCGAATTCCGAGGGCGAACGGTTCATGGAACGTTACGCACCCAACGCCAAGGATCTGGCCAGTCGCGATGTGGTCAGCCGCGCCATGACTCTCGAGATGCGCGAAGGCCGTGGTGTCGGTCCGGAAAAGGACTACATATATTTGCACCTCGAGCATCTCGGGCCCGATGTCATTCAAGAGCGCCTGCCGGGCATTTCCGAAACCGCGAAAGTTTTCGCGGGCGTGGACGTTACCAGGGAGCCCATTCCTGTCCTGCCCACAGTTCACTACAACATGGGCGGCATTCCCACGAATTATCATGGAGAAGTCGTCACCTTGAAGGACGGCAATCCCGATCATGTGGTCCCCGGACTCATGGCCATCGGCGAATGCGCCTGTGTCTCGGTGCATGGCGCGAATCGGCTGGGATCCAACTCCCTGCTCGACATCGTCGTGTTCGGGCGCGCGGCAGCTAAACGCTGCGCAGAGATCATCACCCCCGGTGAACGGCACTCCCCGGCACCCTCACACAGTGAAGACAAAGCGCTGGGACGCCTGGATCGACTGCGCAATGCGAAAGGCAACATCCCCACGGCCGCCGTTCGCCTCAACATGCAGCGCGTCATGCAGAGTCACGCCGCGGTATTTCGCACCGGCGACACGCTGGAAGAAGGCGTCAAGCTCATCAACGATGTGTGGGAAAGCTTCAAGGATGTCGGTGTGAGTGATCGCGGACTCATATGGAACACTGATCTGCTCGAGACCCTGGAACTCGATAACCTACTTCGCCAGGCACTGGTCACCATGTTCTCTGCCCGCAATCGCACCGAGAGCCGCGGTGCCCACGCCCGTGAAGACTATCCCGACCGGGACGATGAAAATTGGATGAAGCACACATTGATCTGGATGAACGGCCACGGTCAGCCGAACATCGACTACCGGCCAGTGCACATGTACACGCTCACCAATGAGGCCAAGGTAATTCCGCCCAAGGCCCGGGTTTACTGATCGGAGACCCGTGAATGGCTGAATTCACACTACCGGCGAATTCCATCGTGAAGACGGGAAAATCCTTTCCTGCTCCCGATGGTGCAAAGCGCACCAAGCGTTTCAAGATTTATCGCTGGGATCCCGACAGCGGCGAGAATCCGCGCACCGACACCTACGAGGTGGATCTGGACAGCTGCGGTCCCATGGTGCTCGACGCGATCATCAAGATCAAAAACGAGGTCGACGCGACCCTGACCTTCCGCCGATCCTGTCGCGAGGGGATCTGTGGCTCCTGCGCCATGAACATCGACGGCACGAATACCCTGGCGTGTACCAAGGGTATCGAGGATATCAAGGCCGACGTGACCATTTATCCCCTGCCCCATATGCCGGTCATCAAGGATCTGGTGCCGGACCTGACGCAGTTCTTCGCCCAGTACGCATCCATCAAGCCCTGGATGCGCACCCAGAGCCCGCACCGGGCCGACGGGGAAAACCTGCAGTCGAAGGAAGATCGCGCCAAGCTGGACGGACTGTACGAATGCATCCTGTGCGCCTGCTGCTCTACCAGCTGCCCCAGTTACTGGTGGAATTCGGACCGTTACCTGGGCCCGGCCATACTTCTCCAGGCCTATCGCTGGATTGCGGATTCCAGGGATGAAGACACAGGTGATCGCCTGGATGATCTGGAGGATCCCTTCCGCTTGTATCGCTGCCACACGATAATGAATTGCACCAAGACTTGCCCGAAGCATCTCAATCCGGCCAAAGCCATCGCGGAGGTCAAGAAACTGCTGGTAACGCGTTCTCTTTAGCACCGATGTGAATACGCCACCATCCGATGTGCGCCGCGCCCGCATCGTTTGGCGATGCCGGCGTGGCATGCGCGAGTTGGATCTGTTGTTGGAGAAATTTCTTTCGTCGGGATTGGAGTTACTGGAGGACGATGATCTGGAGCGTATGGAGAATCTTCTTATCCAGCCGGATCAGGATATTCTTGCCTGGCTCACCGGTGCGACCACGCCCGAGGATGCGAACATCCGCCACATTGTGATCATTCTGCGAAACACTATTAATTTGCAATCGAACGCCTGTGACTGACGCGAGCGCCGAGGCGTTGGCCGCTCTCAGCGGCAACGCCATATTCGATCTGCGACATTTCGCACTGATTAGCGTGCACGGCGACGACGCAGAAGACTTCCTCCAGGGGCAGCTCACCAACGACGTGGGTGAAGTGACGGCCACCCGCGCCCAACTCAGCGCCTGGTGCTCGCCCAAGGGCCGGGTATTAACCTGCTTTCTGGTGTTTCGCCACGATGGCAGGCTGTTGCTTCAACTGCCGGATACGCTTCTCGAGCAGACTTTGAAGCGCCTTCGCATGTACGTGCTGCGCGCCAAAGCGATCCTCGAAAGCGCCGATGATTCGTTGGCGCGATTCGGCCTGGTCGGCGAGGATGCCGCGTCTTGCTTGAGAGATCTGCTTGGCGATCTTCCGGAACACGCCGATGATGTTCGCCGCTTCGAACATGTGACCATCATACGATTGCGCGGCGGGCGGCCCCGCTACGAAATTGTCGGCGCCCCCGAGGCCGTAGCGCCGCTTTGGGACGCCTGCCGCCAGGTCGCCATGACCGCCGGGGCCGACGCCTGGGAACTCCTGGACATCGAAGCAGGCATCGCCAATATCGGACCCGACACCAGCGACAGCTTCGTACCGCAGATGATCAACTTGGATCGCATCGGCGGCGTGAGCTTCACCAAGGGATGCTATGTGGGCCAGGAAATCGTGGCGCGCACCCAGCACCTGGGGCGCATCAAGCGCCGCATGTATCGGACTCACTGGAACGCCATCGCCACCGCCACTATCAGGGCCGGTGACACGCTACACGCTTCCACCCATGCCGCTTCACCCAGGGCGCAGGTGGTCAACGCCAAAGCCGTTCCAAGTGGCGGTTTTGATGTGCTCGCCGTGATCCCCATCGAGGTAGCCGCCAGCGCGCCCGAGACCGGCTTCGCCCTGGACGACGGTACGCGGTTGACCCTGGAAGCCCTGCCCTATGCGCTGGAAGACGAGACTGCCTGAACGGTGAGCGCCGGCGGGTGCCTCATCAGTAGCGACTTCAGAGCACCCTGGTGGCTCAAGTCCGCCCATCTGCAGACGGCATTCGCCACCTTGTTCCGACGGCGGCCCCGCATCGGCCTGCGCAGAGAACGCATCGCCCTCACTGACGGGGATTTTCTGGATCTGGACTGGACCCCGCGCCCCCACGGGCCGGTGGTTCTCGTGCTCCACGGCCTGGAAGGATCCAGCGATTCCCCCTATGCGCGCGGAATGCTGGCGACGGCCCACGTCCGCGGTTGGCGGGGTGCCGTCATGCACTTTCGCGGCTGCAGCGGTGTGCCTAATCGTCTCCCCCGCAGCTACCATTCCGGTGATACGGGGGATCTCTCGGAAGTGGTCGATCGTCTCACGGCCAGGAGCGACGTATCGGCCCTGGTCGTGGTCGGCTATTCCCTTGGCGGCAACGTTCTATTGAAGTGGCTGGGCGAGCAAGGCGCCGGCGCACCCATCGAGGCGGCCGTCGCCGTATCCGTTCCCTACACGTTGTCTCTGGCGGCTGATCGTCTCGCGACGGGCTTGTCGCAGCTTTACCAGCGCCGCCTGATCGCCGATCTGTGCGCCAAGCTGCAGCGCAAGTTCACCCCGGGCACCAGTCCCATCGATCTGGATCTGGCGGCCAGCAGCAGAAACTTCTGGGAGTTCGACGACCGGGTTACCGCGCCCTTGCACGGCTTCGAAGACGTTCACGACTACTACACGCGTTCCAGCAGTCGGCAGTTTCTGGGTGCTATCCGGGTCCCGACTCTGATGCTGCATGCGAAGGACGATCCCTTCATGACACCCGATGTACTACCATCCCGGGACGAGCTTTCGCCGGGTATCCAGCTCGAGATCAGCACCGCCGGCGGCCATGTGGGCTTTGTCCACGGAAGCCTGCCCTGGCGCCCGCGCTACTGGCTCGAGGAGCGCATCCCGGCATTTCTTGAAAACTACATCGGCTAATCGACAACCAGGGAGATCCCCGCCATGCCCCAATCCGCACTCGAAGCCGGCCGCAGCGCAGTCGTTACCGGCGCGGCCAGTGGAATCGGTCTCGCCGCGTGTCGGCGATTCGCGCAACTGGGGATGAAGATCTGCATGGTCGATGTGGATGAGCAGGGCTTAGGCGAAGCGCGGCAACGGATCGTCGCTGCCGCGCCGGGCGGTGACGAGGATGTACTGGCAATTTCCACCGACGTGGCCAGTAAGACGGACATGGCGTCATTAAAAGACACCGTTTACGACGCGTTCGGCGAGGTCGGTTTGCTCATGAACAACGCCGTGACACGGACCACGGGCAGTTGCTGGGACAGCTACGATCAATGGCAGCGGGCGATGGACGTCAACCTGTGGGGGGTTATCAACGGGGTACAGTGCTTCGTACCGGCCATGCTCGCCCAGGCAACGCCGTGCTTGATTGTTAATACCGGTTCCAAGCAGGGGATCACCAATCCCCCGGGCAAACCCGCGTACAACGTCTGCAAGGCGGCCCTGAATGCCTACACCGAATGTCTTCAGCACGAACTGCGCAACCATGAAGATGGTTTGATTTCCGCCCACTTACTGATCCCCGGCTGGACGACCACCGGTAACAGGGAGCACGTTCAGGGCGCATGGACCCCCGATCAGGTTATCGATGTGTTAATTGCCGGATTGCGCAATGGCGATTTCTACATCTTGTGTGCCGATGACGAGGTGAGCCCGGAAATGGACAGGAAACGCATACTCTGGGCCGCCCACGACATCGTCGACAATCATCCCCCACTGTCCCGCTGGCACCCGGATTACGCGCAGGCCTTCGAGGATTTTTCGCCGTGATTGCCCGCTTGCTGCGCCGCGCCGTGGTGCTGGCAGGCGTCGCGGGCGCTGTTAACGCCGTCGAGCTCAGTGTCAGTGATATCGCAGCGCCAACACCGGCGCCGGCCGGCGAACAGCGGCCCGGCCAGCTGCCGGGAAGCCGGATCGCACGGGGCGCAGGCAACATTGCCGCGGTCTGGCTCGGCGGGCCCACGTCTCGTTACGCTCATGGGGTTCTGGGAGACAGAATCGAAGCCTCTCGGCTGGTGGTGCAAACCGATACCGGAGTAACGCTCGCACTGGAACTCCCTCCATCACGGGTGTTCGAGGATCTACAACCCCGATTGGCGGATCTGAATAACGACGGCGTAGTCAGCATTTTGCTGGTGGAGACGGATACGAAGCGGGGCGCGTCGCTGGCGGTTTACGCCGTTGAGAACGAGCGCATCGTGCGCAGATCCATGACGCCGTTTCTGGGCCTACCCCATCGTTGGTTGAATCCCCTGGGGGTTGGTGACTTCGATGGCGACGGCCGTACGGACATCGCGCTGGTGGCCACCCCGCATATCGGCGGCCGCTTGCGTTTGTACCGGAACACGGCACCGGTCTTGTCGCAATTCGCCGAAGCCACGGGGGTCAGCACGCATTCCATCGGCAGCATGGAGCTCGGCCTGGGCCGGGTGGTAGCCAACGCGGATCGGGATCGCCTGCTGCTGCCGAATCAATCCCATGATGCACTGCTGCTGCTCGAGTGGACCCCCGCAGGAATCAAAGAGCTGGCTCGACAGGCGCTACCCGCTCCTATTCTGACGTCGCTTCAATCCACGGGGGCAAATCGCTGGCGATTCCAGACCGCGGACGGCCGCCATCTGGAAGTGCGCGTGCACTGAGCTACGGCATTTTGAACGCACCCCGCCCTTGCCACTACTGTCGTCCACGAACCTGATCGCCACTCTCGCCGACAATGCGCGTATACAGCTCGGCGTCGGTATCGCCTTCGGTGCCGAAAACCAATACTCGGGCATGTTCGTCCAAGCCGAGCCGACGGGCCGCTTCGCTGTCGCCGCAAACCGCCAGGAGTCCGGCGAGACCGGCGACGCCGGATTCGCCCCCCACGATGGGCACGTCGCCGGCCTCCCCCGCTGCCAGCCGGCGCATGGCAACGAGCGCCGCATCGTCATCCAGGTGCATGAAAAAATGCGTCCCGGCGCGCAGCAGCGGCCAGGCAACCAGTGACGGTTCGCCGCAGGACAAACCCGCCATTACCGTTTCCAGACTGCCTTCGATGTGCACCTGTCGCCCGGCCACGGCGCTGGCATACAAACAGGCGGCATTCTCCGGCTCGACGATGATCAGGCGCGGGCGCGAGGCGCCGTATTTCCACCACAAGGGGGCGCACACCGCCGCCGCCAGTCCGCCTACGCCACCCTGCACGAACACGTGGGTCGGCGGCCGCGCATCGGGCAACGCGCCCAGGATTTCGTCGACCATCACCGTGTAGCCGGACATGACCTCGCGGGGCACTTCTTCATAGCCCAGGTAGGACGTATCCGATACGACCTGCCATCCGTGTGCTCGTGCATCGACCCTCGCCCGCTCGACCGAGTCGTCATAGTTTCCGTCGACCCGCACTACCGTGGCACCGTAAGACGCAATGGCGGCTTCCCTGGCACTGCTGACAGTGGTGTGAATAAAGATGACACAAGCGCAACCGAACATCTGCGCGCCCCAGGCCACCGCGCGGCCGTGATTACCGTCGGTGGCGCCGACAACGGTGAGCGTCGACAGGACCGAAGCATGCTTGCCCGCCATCAACTCCGCGGCACTTACCGGTGCGTCCACCCCGCGCGCGATCAGTTCGCGAACCAGATAACGATAAACGGCGTAGGCGCCGCCCAGCGCCTTGAAGCTTCCAAGCCCGAAGCGCCCGGACTCGTCTTTGTAGAGCAGTTCACCGATGCCCGCCGCCCGCGCCATGCCCGGCAGCGCGTGCAGAGGCGTCGGAGAATAGCCGGGCCAGCTCTGGATCTCCGCCAGGGCCGTCACGCACTCCTGCCGACTCAGGGCGGAGGCGCACTCCGCCGGCGGGGCATCCCCATGGGATACGGTGGTGTTCTCATACAAGCTGTAGCGATTATTGTTCATGAGGGATCAGTGCCTTTGATCTCGAGTATGCGCACCACACCAGCATGCCCTTTCGCGTGCGCCACGTCTTGCGCTGTAAGGCCGTCGTGACTTTTCAAGCCGATGGACGCCCCTGAATCCACGAGCAGTGCGACAACACCGCCGTGGCCGTTTCCGGCGGCCCAGTGTAACGGCGTGAAATAATATTCGTTGCGCGCGTCCACGACAGCACCGGCATCCACCAGCAGTGCGACGACGGCCCTTCTACCCTTGCCCGCCGCATGATGCAAGGCGGTACTTCCGTTGACGTCGCCCACATCCCGTGCAGCGCCGGATTCCAGTAACAACTGTACCGCTTGCGCCGAATTCCCATTCACGGCTGCGTGCAGGGGCGTGCCCCGGGTCTTGGACCATGCGTCCACGCGGGCGCCATTGTCCAGGAGAAGGCGCACGGTGTCTGCATCCTCCGCCACATGCAATGGCGTAACGCCGTATATCGCCGCCACGTTGACGTCGGCACCCCGGGCGATGAGAAAGCGGGTTAGCTCCGGATGCCGGTGCATGATGGCGGCGTGCAGCGGCGTGAAGCCGCCGCCGTCTTGCTCATCGATGTGGGCGCCGTCGGCGAGAAACTCCTGTACGGCCTGCAGTTCCCCGTCCTTGGCCGACTGATGGAGAGAGCCGGGGTCGTCCCCGCAGGATGCCGTTAACAGCACCAGCACCAAGACAACGGAAATCGGTAGACGGTCCATGGCGCAGGATCCCCGGAGCAGCAGACGCGCCCATGGCGCGCCTGTCAGTCTAGCAAGATGATCCTGGAAATGGGCCGGCTCGAACGCGCCGGCCACCTGCAGACAGCAGTATCGGCGCTAGTTCCCGTCGACTGCCTTCATACTCAGCCGAATGCGGCCCTGGCGGTCCACTTCCAGCACTTTCACCCGGACGTTGTCGCCTTCGCTCAGCTTGTCGCTGACCTTCTCGACCCGCTCTTCACAAATCTGCGAAATGTGCACCAGGCCATCCTTGCCGGGCAGGATGTTAACGAATGCACCGAAGTCCATGAGCTTCGCAACACGGCCTTCGTAGATCATGCCCACTTCCACATCGGCGGTAATCTGCTCGACCCGGCGCTTCGCTTCCTGGCCGGCCGCATTGTCCACCGACGCAATCTTGACCGTGCCATCGTCGGTGATGTCGATAGTCGTACCGGTTTCTTCCGTAATCGAGCGAATGGTGGCGCCGCCCTTGCCGATGACGTCGCGTATTTTATCCGGATGAATCTTGATGCTGATGATGCGGGGCGCGTAGTCCGACATCTCAGATCGCGGCTCTTGGATGGACTTCGCCATCTCTCCGAGTATGTGGAGTCTCCCCTCGTGGGCCTGATCCAGCGCCTTTTGCATGATCTCCCGGGTGATCCCGTCGATCTTGATATCCATCTGCAGCGCCGTAACACCTTCGCTGGTTCCCGCAACCTTGAAGTCCATGTCGCCGAGATGATCCTCGTCGCCCATGATGTCCGAAAGAATGACGAACTTGTCGCCTTCCATGATCAGGCCCATGGCGATTCCGGCGACCGGCGCCTTGAGAGGCACACCGGCATCCATCAATGCCATGCTCGTGCCGCACACACTTGCCATGGAGCTCGAGCCATTCGACTCGGTAACTTCCGACACCACGCGCACCACGTAGGGAAACTCTTCGGCGAGATCCGGCATCATCGCGACGATGCCGCGCTTGGCAAGCCGGCCATGGCCGATCTCACGACGCTTGGGCGATCCGACCCGGCCGGTCTCTCCGACGCAGAAGGGCGGAAAATTGTAGTGCATCATGAATGGCTCGCGCCGCTCGCCCTCGATGGCGTCGATGATTTGCGCATCGCGCCCGGTGCCGAGGGTGGTGATCACCAGCGCCTGGGTCTCGCCTCGTGTAAACAGGGCCGAGCCATGGGTACGGGGCAGAACACCGACCCGCGTCGTGATGCCACGCACCGTAGCGCTATCGCGGCCGTCGATGCGCTTTTCGCCGGCAAGAATCCAACCGCGCACGATACGCTTCTCGAGCTGCGAAAATGCCGCAACGACTTCGTTCGCTCCCCACTCACTGTCCTCGGCGCCCGACAACTCCTCGATGACCTGGCTTCGAACCTCGAACACCTGGGACTGGCGCGCCAGCTTGTCGACGATGCGATAGGCCTCGCTTATTCGAGCCGTCGCGCTCGCGGCGACGCGCTTGGCAAGCTCCTCGTCGTCCGGGTCCTGGGTCCAATCCCAGGCGGGTTTACCCACCTCCTCCTTGAGCTCACGGATAAGACCGATAACTGCCTGCATTTGCTCGTGACCATGGAGGACCGCGTCCAACATGACGTTTTCGGGCAGACCGCTGGCTTCGGACTCCACCATCAGCACCGCATGTTCGGTGCCGGCGACGACCAGATTGAGATCCGACTCACCGAGCTGCGTGAAAGTCGGGTTCAGCACGTATTCGCCGTCGATATATCCGACTCGCGCCGCGCCAATAGGACCGCTGAAGGGCATGCCGGAAATCGACACCGCCGCCGACGCCCCGATGAGCGCGGGAATATCCGGATCGATTTCCGGATCCAGCGACAGCACGGTGGCGATGACCTGCACCTCCTGGCGAAAGCCTTTCGGGAACGAGGGCCGCAGCGGCCTGTCTATCAAGCGGCAGGTCAGGGTTTCCTTCTCGGCCGGGCGCCCTTCGCGCTTGAAAAATCCGCCGGGAATCTTGCCGGCCGCGTAGGTTTTTTCCTGGTAATCCACCGTCAGAGGGAAAAAACTGCGATTCGGATCCGAATGGGGATTGCCTACGACGGTTACCAGTACGATTGTGTCACCGAGACTGGCGATAACAGCGCCGGATGCCTGGCGGGCGATTTCTCCCGTTTCCAGAACCAGGTCGTGGGCGCCGTAACGGACGGACTTCTTGATGGGTGTCATGGATTGCCTTTGGGGTGTACGCGGAACGCGTCCGCAGCGTCGCGACCCAGGGCCGGCGACGGAATCATTGATGGAGTTGCTGGTAGCCGGAGGTCACCATCGGCGGTGACATCAGCGGCGCAGACCCAGTCGTGTAATGAGATCGCGGTAGCGGTCGACATCCTTGTTCTTCAGATAGTCGAGGAGTTTGCGCCGCTGGCTCACCATCTTGAGCAAGCCTCGACGCGAATGGTGGTCGTGTATGTGAGCCTTGAAATGGGATGTCAGATTCTGAATGCGTGCCGACAGCAGCGCTACCTGAACCTCAGGTGATCCGGTATCACCGTCACCGCGACGGTATTCGGTGACGACTTCTTGCTTCTGGGTGACACTTATCGACATCTGTTCAGTCATTCCTGTGCTCAAATTTTAGGCCGGGTATTCTACCCCCACACCGTTACTCGGACAAGAGCGGAGGGTGATTCGGAATTACCCATAAGATCATGATTCTTAAATAATTTAGCCGGCGTTCATGAGCCGCCTCGGCGCCACCCGCCCGTCATCGAGGACTTCGCCGACACCCACGAAGCGATCACCGCCCGCGAATATCCGCACCCACCCCTCGGTCGGGGCGTGGGGCACGAGCACCGGCTGGCCGCGACGCAGGTAATAAGCGACCGCATCGGGCAGCTTGACACCCGGCCAATGGGCCACCGCCGCCTCTATGGGCAGCAGCACTTCATCCAGGGCGTCGAGTCCCCGTTCGGCGCGCTCTTCGAGCTCGGCGTAGGGCACCATGTCCTTGGCATCGAAGGGTCCGGCACCCAGGCGATGCAGGCTCTCGACACTGGCCCCGCAGCCAATGCGCTTACCAATGTCCTCGGCAAGGGTGCGAATGTAGGTTCCCTTGGAGCAATCCACTTCCACATGCAGGCGTCCGTCCCCGTGATCGAGCAGCGCGAGCCGGTGGATGGTCACCGGTCGCGGTTGGCGCTCGACCGTGAGTCCCTGATGAGCGAGCTTGTACAACCGTTGCCCCTGGACCTTGATGGCGGAGTGCATGGGCGGGATCTGCTCGATCTCGCCATGGAATTGCGCAAATATCCGCAGGATTTCGCGCTCCGTGAGCTTCGGTGGCTCGTGACGTTCGAGCACCTCACCTTCCGCATCGCCGGTGTTGGTTACCACGCCGAGACGGAACGTCGATCGATAGCGCTTGTCGGCGTCGAGAAGAAATCCCGAGATCTTCGTTGCTTCCCCGAAACACAGGGGCAGCAGCCCGCTCGCCAACCGATCCAGACTGCCCGTATGGCCGGCCTTACGGACTTGAAACAGATTTTTTACCCGCTGCAGCACTTCCGTCGAACCGATTCCGACGGGCTTATCCAGCAAGACAATGCCGGTTAAGTCACGTCCGTGTTTACGCCGCCGGCCCACGTCAATTGTCCTCTCGGGATTGGTCGGTGTTACCGGCTCCCGGGCGAAGCGCAGCATCTATCAGCTCGCCCACACGGGTTGCACGGTCCAGCGTTGCATCGTGGGCGAAGCGTAGACGTGGAACGTAGCGCATGCGCACACGCTGGCCGAGCCGCCGGCGCACGAATCCACTGGCACGGTTGAGTCCTTCCAGGGCGCGCTCGACATCGCCGTCCGCGGGCAGCGTAATGTAGAGCGTCGCGTTGGAAAGATCCCTGGAAAGCGACGAGCCGGACACCGTCACCCGCCCGATGCGGGGGTCCTGCAGCTCCTGAGTAATAATCTCGGCAACTTCCCGTTGGATCTGATCGGCAACCCGCTCCGAACGGCTGTACTCTTTAAGGCCCATAATCTGGCCCAAAACTCGAGTTGCAATTGCGCCGCGCTGTTTTGCTGCGACGGGACACTCAGAGCGTACGCTCGACGAGGGTACGCTCGAATACTTCGATCTGATCACCGACTTTAACGTCGTTATAGTTCTTCACGCCGATCCCGCACTCGGTGCCGGAGCGCACTTCGTTCACGTCATCTTTGAAGCGGCGCAACGACTCGAGCTCACCTTCATAGATGACCACATTATCTCGCAGCACTCGAATGGGACTGCTGCGTCGCACGACGCCCTCGCTGACGATGCAACCGGCGATGGAGCCCAGCTTCTTGGACCGGAATACGTCGCGTACCTCGGCGATGCCGATAATCTCTTCGCGCACTTCCGGCGCCAGCATACCGCTGATCGCTTGCTTAACCGTATCGATGACTTCGTAGATGATGCTGAAGTAGCGTAGATCCACCCCTTCGTTTTCAATGATTCTGCGGGCCGCGGCGTCCGCGCGCACGTTGAAGCCGATGACAATGGCCTTGGAGGCAACGGCAAGATTCACGTCCGTTTCACTGATCCCACCGGTGGCGGCAGTCACGACGTTGACCTTCACCTCATCCATGGATAGTTCGGTCAGCGAGTCGCGCAGCGCCTCTACCGATCCCTGCACGTCCGCTTTAATGACGATATTCAGATCGCTGACCTTACCTTCGGTCATCTGCTCGAAAACGTTGTCGAGATTCGCAGCCTGTTGGCGGGCCAGGCGAACTTCACGATCCTTGTTCTGACGGAACTGCGCGATTTCCCGCGCCTTGCGTTCATCCGGGACGACCATGGCTTCATCGCCGGCATTCGGTGTTCCGGAAAGCCCCAACACCTCCACGGGAATAGACGGCCCCGCCTGCTGGGTTTCCCGTCCGATCTGATCGTAGAGGCCGCGCACACGTCCGAATTCCTGACCGGCAAGGATGATGTCGCCTTTTTTGAGCAATCCCGATTGCACGAGCACGGATGCCACGGGACCGCGTCCCTTGTCGAGGCGCGATTCGATGACGACGCCATGGGCAGGACCGGATTCCGGTGCTTTCAATTCCAGCACTTCGGACTGCAGAAGCAGCGACTCGAGCAACTCGTCCACACCCTCACCGGTTTTGGCGGAAACGTTTACGAAAATCGTGTCGCCGCCCAAGGCCTCCGGAATAACCTCGTGAGTCACCAGGTCCTGCTTGATCCGTTCCGGGTCCGCATCAGGCCTGTCGATTTTATTCACCGCGACGATCATGGGAACCTCCGCAGCACGGGCGTGCTGGACTGCTTCGACAGTCTGAGGCATGACGCCATCATCGGCGGCCACGACCAACACGACGATGTCGGTCACCTTGGCGCCTCGCGCACGCATTGCGGTGAACGCGGCATGACCCGGTGTATCGAGAAAAGTGATCATGCCCTTGTCCGTCTTCACATGGTAGGCGCCGATGTGCTGCGTGATGCCGCCTGCTTCTCCCTCAGCCACTCTTGTACTGCGAATATGATCGAGCAATGACGTCTTGCCATGGTCAACGTGACCCATGATCGTCACCACGGGAGAGCGCGGCACCGACTCTCGGTCGTCAATACTTTCCTGAAGCAGCTCGTCCTCGACCGAGTCCTCTTTGAACATTACCGGCGTGTGGCCGAGTTCTTCGACGACGATGGCGGCCGTATCCTGATCGATGACCTGGTTGATGGTCACCATCGATCCAATATTCATCATGGCCTTGATGAGATCGGATGATTTTATGGACATTCTCTGGGCAAGCTCCGCCACCGAAATGGTTTCCGGGATGGATACTTCACGGATCACCGGCGCCGTCGGCAGTTCAAAGCCGTGGCGTGAGGGCGATGTCTTGATGACCGTACGTGCCTTGGTTTTCTTTCGGCGGCGCCCACTCTTCTCGGTCGCCACGTGCAACTCGGCGCGCCCATGCTTCGGCTTCTCGCTTCTCCTGGCTCCGCGCTCGGGCTTGCGCGTATCGCCTCTCTTCTCCGAAATCACCGCTGCCTGCTCCGCGGCGAGCGTTGCTTCGACCTTGGCACGCATGCTATCGGGTGCGGCCGCGGCCTGTTGTTTCTCTACTTTCTCCCGTTCTTTGTTCTTTTCCTCTTCCCGCGCACGCTCTTCCGCCGCGACCTTGCGCTTTTCGCTCTCTTCTATTTGCCGCGCCGTCTCTTCCTTCTCGCGCACCTCTTCCTCGGCGCGCAAACGCTCGTCAATTTCCTGATGACGGCGCTTCGCCTCGTCGTGAAGAGCGCGCTTGGCCTCCTCCATGCGCTTCGCGTCGTCGCCGTCGTCGACGGCCACGGAATCGACCGCTTGTTTCTCCGGGCTGCGCACGTAGGTGCGGCGCTTGCGCACTTCAACTGTGACGGTTTTCTTGCGGCCCTGGGAAGAGATCTTCAGCTCGTTGACAGACTTGCGCTTGAGGGTGATCTTGCGCGGCGTAGCCGGCTCGGTTTTACCGTCGCTGTGCAGATCCCGAAGATGGCCGAGCAACTGGGCTTTGTCCTGTTCGTTGAGTTGCTGATCCGCGTCGGTATGCGGCAATCCGGATTTGACGAGCTGCACCAGCAGGCGATCCACCGGGATCCCCACTACTTCCGCCAACTCTCGAACCGTGACTTCCGACATTTAAATACCTCTAGCTACCCGAGCTCGTTGACGCTTCGTTAGCGGCTCCTTCCTCACTGGAACCCTCCGTGTTCTCGTCTTCGAACCACATCTCCCGCGCCTTCATGATTAACGTGCCTGCCCGTTCCTCTCCGATGTCGACGATATCCAGGACATCCCCTATGGACTGATCGGCGAGGTCCTCGCGGGTAATGACACCACGATGGGCAAGGGTGGCCGCCAGCTCGCTGTCCATTCCCTCCAAGGCGAGAAGATCCTCGGCGGGAGGCGCATCGCTGATGCCCTCCTCGCTGGCAATTTCGCTCGCGAGGAGCGCATCCCGGGCCCGGGACTGCAGCTCTCTGACCATGTCCCCATCGAATTCTTCGATGTTGAGCATCTCCGCTTCCGGCACGTAAGCGACCTCATCGATGTCGGAAAACCCTTCCTGCATCAGGATCATTGCCACTTCTTCATCCACCGCGAGCTTGTCCATGAACAGTTTGAGCGAACGGTCCGTCTCGGCCTCGCTCTTTTCCTGCGCTTGGATCTCGGTCATGACATTGAGCTCCCAGCCGCTCAGCTGGCTGGCCAGGCGAACATTCTGGCCACCCCTGCCGATGGCTTGAGAGAGCTGCTCCTCGTTCACCGCCACATCCATGGCCTGGGAGTCTTCATCGACGACGATGGATACCACCTCGGCGGGAGACATGGCGTTGATGACAAACTTCGCGGGATCTTCGTCCCACAGAATAATATCGACGCGCTCACCGGCCAGTTCGTTCGACACCGCCTGCACACGGGACCCACGCATACCGACGCAGGCGCCCACAGGATCGATGCGTGGAACCATGGAGCGCACCCCGATCTTGGCACGGGATCCGGGATCCCGGGCACAGCCCATGATCTCGATGAGTCCTTCACCGATTTCGGGCACCTCCAGGGTGAACAGCTGAACCATTAATTCCGGCGCCGTACGACTGACGAAAAGCTGCGGACCGCGAATTTCCGAACGCACTTCGCGCAGAAAACCCCGCAACCGATCACCCGGGCGCACCAGCTCTCGGGGAATCAGCTCTTCACGACTGATCATTGCCTCGGCATTGCCACCCAGATCAATAATCACATTGCCGCGATCGACGCGCTTGACGACGCCCATCACCAGCTCGCCCTCACGGTCCTGGTAAGCCTCGACCACCTGGGCGCGTTCCGCCTCGCGCACTTTTTGAACGATGACCTGCTTTGCGGTCTGCGCGGCTATGCGGCCGAAGTCCACCGAATCGATGGGCTCCTCGATGTATTCGCCGGAAGTGATCTCGGAGTTCTGCTTTATCGCCTCACTCAGGAGAATTTCCGACTTCGGCGAGAATAAGTGCGGTCCTTCGGGCTCTTCTTGCTCTGCTTCGGGATTGGACGGCGAATCGGCGTCCGCCGGCGGCTCCGGGAGTTCCTCGGCCGTCATGACGACTGCGTCGTCGTCGACTACGTGCCAGCGTCGGAAGGTATCGTATTCTCCGCTTTCCCGATCGATGGCCACGCGCACGTCCACGTCTTCCGGGTGACGCTTGCGCGTGGCGCTGGCGAGCGCAGCCTCCAGGGCCTCGAAGATGATCTCCTTGGCCACACCCTTTTCGTTCGAGACTGCGTCTACGACCGCTAAGATCTCTTTAGTCATCACTCACCGCAGCACGTTCAATGTCGGGAATCAGCCTGGCAGTGCTGATATCCTCCAGGGGCAAGGCGTGCTCCTCACCATCCTGCAACAAGATGACGGCGCCGTCGCGGCAACCGTCCAGTGTTCCCTTGAAGTTGCGCTGACCTGCCACCGGTGCGCACATCTTCACGCGTATCCTCGCACCCCGAAACCGATCGAAGTGAGACTCGAAAAACAGCGGCCGGTCGAGCCCCGGTGACGACACCTCCAGGTTGTAGGTGCCCTTGATGGGCTCCTCTACATCCAGCAGGGCGCTCAGCTGGTTACTGACACGGGCACAATCATCCAGCGATATTCCCGCCTCATGATCGATGTACACCCGCAGCAGGGACTGTTGCCGCCGCGGC
Source organism: Gammaproteobacteria bacterium (assembly GCA_009937425.1). Taxonomy (GTDB): domain Bacteria; phylum Pseudomonadota; class Gammaproteobacteria; order HK1; family HK1; genus JAABYT01. The sequence continues at coordinate 32,340 of JAACFO010000039.1, read as the reverse complement.
CTGTACTCCGTACCGACGAACTCATAACCCAGACCCTCGACAGCGGGTCCGATGAGTGCGTTCAGCCGATTACCCGGATCGCTCATAACCGACCCATAAAACAAAAGTGGGCACGCGGCCCACTTCCTTTCTCTCTCCTCGATAGACAACTGGTAATAATAGCTTTTTCGCCATCACCAGCCAATATCTGGAGCGGGGGCAGGATTTGAACCTGCGACCTTCGGGTTATGAGCCCGACGAGCTGCCAGACTGCTCCACCCCGCACCGGTTGCGGCACATACTAGCTTTGGCCCGATGGCTTTACAAGACGCTCGCCGTCCAGGGAAACCGGTAGCCGGCGCGCTCCCCAGCTACCCGGAGGGCCGTCGAAGACACCGCTACAGGGCGTTCCACACTGCCGGCATCGGCCTTGCTCGTCCAGATTCCAGGCATGCAAGACGTACCAGTCGCGCACGATCAAGGGCGCCTGACAATGATGACACCATGTGGTGCCGCCGGCCCGATCGTGCACGTTGCCGGTATACACGTAGCGCAATCCGGCGGCGATGCCGATGGCACGTGCACGGGCGACGGTTTCGTGGGGCGTGGCCGCAATGTCGCGCATCTTCCAATCCGGGTGAAAGGCCGTGAAGTGCAGCGGCACGTCCACACCAAGCTCCTCGGCAACCCATCGGCAGAGTTCCTCCAATTCCCCGTCGGAATCGTTTTCCCCCGGAATGAGCAAGGTCGTGATTTCCAGCCACACGTCGGTTTCGTGCTTGAGATAGCGCAATGTTTCCAACACCGGTGCCAGATGTGCGCCGGTGAGCTTGTAATAGAAACGCTCGGTAAACGCCTTGAGGTCCACGTTGGCGGCATCCATGTGCCGAAAGAACGCCTCCCGGGGCTCATCGCAGATGTAGCCGGCCGTTACCGCCACCGAGCGAATGCCCTGCTCACGACAGGCCTGGGCAGCATCCACGGCATACTCCAGGAAAATGACGGGATCGTTGTAGGTAAAGGCGATGCTGCGGCAGCCCAGTTGCCGCGCAGCGTCGGCCAGGGACTCGGGACTGGCACTGTCGGCCAGAGTGTCCATCTCCCGCGACTTGCTCATATCCCAGTTCTGACAGAACTTACAGGCAAGGTTACAGCCCGCGGTACCGAAGGAGAGCACCGGGGTACCGGGTAGAAATTGGTTGAGCGGTTTCTTCTCGATGGGATCGACACAAAAGCCACTGGATCGCCCGTAGGTCTTGAGGACGACGCCATCACCCTCCCTGGCGCGGACGAAACAAAGCCCCCGCTGACCTTCACGCAGCTTGCAGGCCCGCGGGCACAAGTCGCACTGAATACGGCCGTCGGCCAGGGTATGCCAGTAGTCCGTGGGGACGGTGTCGTTGGGAATGCTGTGGAGTTGAATCACGAGTTGGGGCTGGAGCCGGAGGGTGAGCGGCTATAATCCATAGATAGGTACGAACCCCAGGAAAATCAAGCGTGTCCACGGTCCGGCAAGCGGCCGTCGCCGGCACTTTTTACCCCGGAGACGGTCGACAGCTCTCCCAGCTGGTGGGTGAACTTCTGGATGCTGCGCCGCCTGCATCGACCGATCCCCGCGCGCTGATTGCACCCCATGCCGGGTACATTTATTCCGGGCCGATCGCGGCCACGGCCTACCGCCAGCTGGGCGCCCGGCGCAAGACCATCCGGCGGGTTCTGCTGCTGGGACCCAGTCACCGGGTGGCCTATGCCGGTCTGGCTCTATCCAGCGCCGCCGGCTACGCGACGCCCGTCGGAGAGATCGCCATCGATACCGAGGCGTGCCGTCGGTTGCTGGATCTGCCCCAGGTGGGCGTGCTCGACCAAGCCCATGCCGAGGAGCACAGTCTCGAGGTTCATCTGCCGTTCCTGCGTGCCGTGCTGGATGACTTCCTGCTTATTCCAGTGGTAGTCGGCGACGCCGGCGCCAGCGACGTGGCCGGCGTCATCGAGCGTTTCTGGGATCAACAGGACACCCTCATCGTGGTGAGCTCCGATCTGAGCCACTTCCTCGACTACGAAACCGCCAACCGCGTCGACCAGGAGACGAGCCGCGCCATAGAAGAGCACGCCCAGAATATTCGACCGCAACAGGCGTGCGGTTGCCGGGCCATCAACGGGCTGATGAAGGTGGCGGAAGATCACGCCCTCCGGGTGACGACCCTGGACCTGCGCAATTCCGGCGACACCGCCGGCGATCGTTCCAGAGTCGTAGGTTACGGCGCCTACGCCCTGACATGACAATCGATACCAGCGCTCAGGAAAGACTTTTGCAGGTGGCCCGGGACGCCATCGGTCATGGACTGGTGCACGCCGCGGCCCCCGAGATAGAAACCGATACCTACCCGGCGCCGTTGCGCGAGATTGCCTGCACCTTCGTCACCCTGCACATGGGCGAGGCCCTGCGCGGTTGCATCGGCAGCTTGAGAGCGCATCGGCCACTGGTTGCCGATGTCGCCTGGCATGCCTACGCGGCGGCCTTCTCCGATGCGCGCTTCAACCCCCTGGAGCACTCTGAGCTCACCGAGCTGCACATTCACATTTCAATTCTCTCCCCGTTGCAACCGCTGGAATTCGATTCCGACGAACATCTGCTGGCATTGCTGCGCCCGGAGACCGATGGATTGCTGATCGAGATAGGCGGACAACGTGCGACCTTCCTGCCGACGGTCTGGTCGTCATTCCCCGATGGCCGGGACTTTCTGGCCGCGCTGAAGAATAAAGCCGGCATGCAGGCCGACGTCACCGGGTACAAAGCCTGGCGCTACGCGACCCAGGACTTCGCGGAAATCGAGGATTGAGCAGTACAGCCTGAAAAGGCGTACGGGGATCCGCTTAAAGTCAGGCGCGCTGCTTCGCGCACCGTCCTTCAGTTGGAAATCCGGGCGGCCTCGGTCTCGGCGGCAGCCGCCGCGCCGGCGTCACCCTGCCGGCGGCGCACCTCGGCGATGAGCCGCCAGTTGTCCGCCTGAAGGCTGCGATCCGATGCCGCCAGGGAATTGGATTTTGCCGCCAATGAGGCCGCCTGCTCCAGACGGCCCTCCTTGAGGCGCGTATCCGCCAGGCGATGCCACAGCCAGGCATTGCCGGGCTCTATGGCGATGGCGCGTTCCAATGTGGCAGCGGCACGTGGGTAATCACCGGCACGCGCCTGCGCGCTGGCAGTATTCAACAGGCTCACCACCGCTGGATTCACCGCTGCCGACGATGCCCCGCCGGAGGCTGCTACGGTTGCCTGGCTGGTCTGGATTGGCGCGACCGCGGAGCCCGGATCAGCCGTCCCCGCCGCCGGTACCGGCTCCGAACCGGCAAGCTCCCGGCTGGCGGTACTGCCCGTATCCCCCAGAGGCCGTACCGTCGCCGTCCAGTCCGAATCCGATACTTCCCAGCCGGCGTTGGCGCGGGCACCGCTCGAAGTTCCCGCCGTCTGGCCTCCGCCGGCGACCCTGGTGCTGCGATCTGTCTCCGAGGGCATGGTTCCATAGCTGCAGCCGGCCGTCATCAGCGCAGCACCAAGGATGCAGAGCAGCGAAAGGCTCATACCCATGGTGCTGCCTGCCAAGCCGTCCTGCATGGGAGTTCGGATGTTCAACCGGGCCGCGCCGGTTCGGCGCCGGCTCGCAAGGCGCCGCACTGAACCCGCCGTGGTTCCGAGCCGCGCATGTACGGAAAGCGCACGGCTCCGGGACATTGCGCATCGGTGGTGAGGCCCCGATGCAGATCGGTCCAGGCCCACTCGACGCCGGCGGGTGTGTGCGACTCCAGGGAGCGCGGGCCAAGGGACTTCATCATGTCGATCCACACCTGCAGCGCGCCTTTGGATCCGCTGAATCCCGCCGGCGTGTTGTCATCGTGACCGAGCCATACGACTGCCAGAAAATCCTTGCTGAAACCCGCGAACCAGCTGTCACGCAAGTCATCGGTGGTGCCGGTCTTACCCGCCGCCACCAGGCCCGCACCCAATCGCTGCCGCGACGATCGCCCGGTGCCTTCGACCATGACGCCGCGCATCGCTTCCACCACCAGAAATACAGGACCAGGCTCGAACGCCTGCTGCACCGACAAGGGGTAGCGCGATAACGGCTCGCCCCGGGCTGAGGTCACTTCCCGGATGGCACGCACCGGCACGCGAAACCCTCCGCCCGCCAGCGTCTGGTACATCTGTGTGACCTCCACCGGCGACAATTCCGCGGCGCCGAGCAGCAGCGACGGATAGGGTTTCAACGGCCGTTCGATTCCCAGGCGTTGCAGGCTTTCCGTCACTTCGTCGAGACCGATCTCCATCCCCAGCCGCACGGTGGCCAGATTGTACGATTTCACCAACGCTTCGTAGAGTGAAATTCGCCCATGGGTCGTATCGTCGTAGTTTTTCGGCCGCCACAGGCTTCCGCTATCCCCACGAATGGTAACCGGCTCATCCAATATCGCACTTGCCAGCGTATAACGCCGCGGTCGCTCCAGGGCGGCCAGGTACACCGCCGGCTTGATCAGCGAACCCACCGGGCGCACGGCATCCAGGGCGCGATTAAAACCCGCCCGGCCCTGGTGACGTCCGCCGACTACGGCCAATGCTTCGCCGCTCTGGGGCGCAGTGACGATGACGGCACCCTCGAGTTCCACTTTGACGCCGCCGCCAGTTTTGCTTTTACCGCGCTCCAGGCGCGCGATGCGTTTCTTCAGCGCGCCCTCGGCGATGCGTTGAGTGCGTAAATCCAAGGTTGTGAATATGCGCAAGCCCTCGCCGCGCAAATCTTCGTCCCGGTAGTCACGCCGCAACTGGCGCCGCACCAGATCGACGAAGGCCGGGTAACGGGAAGTGCCGCGGCTGGCCGCGATAACACCGAGGGGGGCTGACTTGGATCGTTTTGCCCGGGCTTGCGTGATGATGCCGAGCTCGCGCATCTGATCGAGCACCAGATTGCGGCGTTTGACCGCGCGCCGGGGATGACGTCGAGGATTGTAGTAAGACGGGCCGCGCACAATGGCCACCAGCAGCGCCAGCTCGGGCAGTCGCAGTTTGTCCAGATCGCGGCCAAAGTAATAACTCGCCGCCAAACCGAATCCGTGAATCGCGCGCTGCCCGTCCTGACCCAAATACACTTCGTTGACGTAGGCTTCGAGAATCTCCGACTTGTCGTAATGCGCCTCCAGGATTAACGCAATGACCGCGTCGTTGAGCTTGCGCCACCAGGTGCGATTCGGCGATAGGAAATAACCCTTCGCTAATTGCTGGGTCAGGGTGCTGCCACCCTGCACCAACGCACCGGCGCGCAGATTTGCGAGCATGGCCCGGGCGATGGCGCGGGGCGAGACGCCGTGGTGATGCTCGAAGTCCCGGTCCTCGACACTGAGCAGCGCCGCCACCAAACCAGCGGGCACTTGTTCCAACCGCACGAGCACGCGGTCCTCGCGATGATTGGGATAGATCCGTCCAATCAGCGCCGGATCCAGACGCAACAAAGCCTGCTCCCCGTCTCCCGTTCGCAGCCCGCTCACCCTACCGCCACTGAATCGAATGCGCACCCGACGGGCCGGCTGCTCACCGTCCCAGAACTGGAAGCGGCGGGTATGAACGCGAAAATTGCCGCCCTGGCGGGTGTAGGTGGCGGCCCGGCCCGGTGAGGCCGTGTGCTGATAACCGGCGGCGCGGAGTTCTTGCTCCAAGGCGTCAGGGCCGAAACCCATGCCCGGATACAACTCCACCGGCCGCGCATACAGGCGCGCCGGCACCGACCAGCGCCGGCCTTCGAATTGCCCGCGCACGTGCAAATCGAGCCACCCCACGTAGCCGGTGACCGCCACCAGTGCGAGTACCAGCAGCCGCCGCAGCAGCCGCCCCCGGCGGGGACGTGGGCCGGATCGGGATCGGGAAGAGCTTTTTCGGCGCCCGGGGCGCCGGGTCTTGCGCGGCATTGGCCACCAGAACGTACGGATGCGACATTCGTAGCTTATGAGAGGTGGCAGGCGAAATCAAGAATTCAAATTAGGTGTTATCCCTAATTTATTGTTTTAGAAGAGTTACCGCAATTGGCTGCTCCTGGGCACGGCGCACGTCATGGCGCCGGATACCGAGCTTGCGCATCTTTTCTACCAGGGTGGTGCGGCCCATGCGCAGGCGCCGGGCGGCATGCGCGACGATGCCGCCGGCTTCGTCCAGGGCCTGAATGATGAGCATGCTTTCGAGCTTGTTCATGTGCTCCTTCAGATCCAGCCCCTCGCTGGGCAACTCCTGTGCGGCGACGCTGGCGCCTGCGGGCTCTTGGGCCCCTGGGACCGAGTCCTGGCCCGATGGCACCCGGTACTTGTCCGGCAGATCGTCGGCGTCCACCGCGCCGTAGGGATAGAGAATCACCAGGCGTTCGATGAGATTGGCAAGCTCGCGCACATTGCCCGGCCATGAATAGCGGCAAAGACAGTCCATTGCCGCCGGGGTCAGGCGTATGGAACCGCGTTTCTCGTGCTCGGTGCGATTGACCAGGTCATTGACCAGCAACGGCAGATCTTCCACCCGCGAGCGCAAGGTCGGCATCTCCATGGGAAAGACGTTGAGACGGTAGTAGAGATCCTCGCGAAACCTTCCCTCGCTGATGGCCGCTTCCAGATCGCTGTGAGTGGCGGCAACAATGCGCGCATCGGCGGCGATGCTCTTATTACTTCCGACCCGTTCGAAGGTGCGTTCCTGCAGTACTCGTAACAGTTTCACCTGCATGGATAAGGGCATATCGCCGATTTCATCCAGAAACAAGGTGCCCCCGGCAGCCATTTCGAATCGTCCCCGGCGGGCGCTGATGGCCCCCGTGAAGGCGCCCTTCTCGTGTCCGAACAGCTCGCTTTCCAGCAGGTCCGGCGGTATCGCACCACAGTTGACCGGCACGAAGGGTTTGTAGCGACGCTGGGAGTGATAATGGATATTGCGTGCCACGACTTCCTTGCCGGTACCGGATTCGCCCAGCAGCAATGCCGTGGCGTCGGTCTTTCCAACCTGTTCGATGAGCCGCCGCACTTTGCGCACTCCGGCGCTGCTGCCTACCAGGTTGCGAAACAACTCCGGCGAGCGCGGGCCTCCCGGATCACCCTGATCGTCACCTTGGATCAACGCTTGTTGCAGGGCGAACTGGAGGTCCGGGTGACGCACCGGCAGCGAGATCGTCGCGATGGTATCGGCGTCGATCTCCCGCCCGGCGCTACTGTCGGCGTGCGGATCGCGCAGATAGATAATGGGCAGGCGCGGATCGTGTTCCTTGATGGCCCGGTACGCTTCCAGCAACCCGTCTTCACCGCTGCAGGGAGCCAGCAACAGCACTTCGATGCGATGGCCCTGGGGCATTGCCGAACGCCAATCGCCGGGATCGACCACGAGGACCGCATCGTATTCGAGGAATTCCAGAATGCGGCGCAGGTTTTCACCCCGCTCGGGATTCGGATCAATGATCAGCGCGGTCGACATACCCGCGTACTCGCTTTATCCAGGTAAAACCCGGCGCATGCAGCTTGCGCTGCCGCGGTGACTACCGGGGGCGTATCCAGATGACTGGACTGAAAAAAGTTAAGCACGCAGTCCAGAGCATGTCAAAAAATTGGCGCTTCAGCGACTAGTAAATCAGTAAATCCGACAGCGCCGCCAGATCCGCCGGCCGATCCACATCCCGGCGGGTGGCGAGCTCGCGCCAGCGCCAACCCAGATCACGGAACTTCTGCAGGGTGACCGCCAATACCTGCTCCGATCCCCACTGGACTCCCGAAAACACCGCCATGTCACTTTGCCGCACGCCGATCAGGTAGTAGCCGCCGTCCTCTGCCGGCCCGATGACGGCGTCATCACCTTCGCGCAAAGCGCTTGCCGCCAGTTGCAAATCCTGCACCTCCAGAAATGGGCAATCGGTCCCCACCAGCACCGCGCCGGGGGCGTCATCGGGCTGGGATCGCAACGCCAGATGCATGCTCTCACCCAGGTCAGCGCCCGTTTGCAGGTGCACGTCGAGGCCGAACTCGCGCTGAATCTCCGCGATATAAGGATGCTCGGTCGCCGGGTTGCACCACAGGCCGACGGGGCCGACGCCGGACTCTACGGCGGTAGCGACGGTGCGCCACAACATGGCCCGGTGCAGGTTGGCGGCCCGCTCGGCGCCAATGGCGGGGATAAGGCGTGTTTTTACCCGGCCGGGTAGCGGTGTGCGCGTGAACACCAATACAGGCACCGATTCGCCGAGACGGGGGCTCACCGGATCAGCCTCGCTCGTAGCGGCGCGCTAACTGCCCGGGATCCGCGCCCAGCGCGAAGGCCAGGCGCAGTCGCCACATGAGTAAAACAGTGCGCGCGATACCATTGACCCGCCATCGCCGTGCAGAAGTGACGACCCGTTGACGCAGGCATGCAGGGCGGGCGATGGCCTTCAAAAGCCGGCTGATGGCCACGTCCTCCATCAACGGGATGTCAGGGTAGCCGCCCACCTGCTTGAAGGCTTCGCGCTCGACGAATATCGCCTGATCACCTGTAGCAATTCCGGTCAGGCGGGAGCGCAGATTCATGAAGGCCTCGATAACGCGAAAGGACCATTCGCGGCCCCACAAACGCACATCGAAGCGACCCCAGCAGCTGTGGCCAAGGGCATCTGCAATCGCGGCTTCGGTATCGCCGGGCAGCAAACTGTCTGCGTGCAGAAACAGCAGCACATCGCCGTTGGAGGCGGCGGCGCCCGCATTCATCTGCCGGGCCCGGCCGCGCCCGGCTACCAGTACACGATCCACCAGTGGGCCTATCCGGGCCCGCGTGTCGTCACCGCTGCCGCCGTCAACGACCACGATCTCGTGTCCGGCACGGCGCAGACGAGCAAGGCACGGCAGCGTCGTGGCCAGGCGCTCGGCTTCGTCGATGGCCGGGATGATGATGGAAAGACGGGGAATGGCTGCTGCCATTTTGCTCAAGGGGTTGCCGGGGCGGGCGGCGGTCGATCAGCTCAGAGCGCCGCCGCAACTACTGCCCTGCCCGGCCGTGCATGCGTAGCAGTGTGCCCGTACGGTGATGGCCCGGCCCTCGATGTCCACATGGATGAGCTCCGACAAATGCACCCGGGGTGATCCGTTAACCCGCATGGGCAGACCCAGCATCTGATTGAAATCGCAATCATAAACATAGCCCTGCCAGTCGACGCTCAACAGGCTGCGGCACATGACACTGTCCAGGTTGTCGTCGTGGTGCGCTGCACGCAGCAATGCCAGATAGCCGTCCATCTTGCCTTTGGAAATCAACGTGCTGCCAAAACGGCCAACCGGCATATTGGCGAGAACGAACAGCTGATTGAAGCAAATTCCATGCTCCTCATTCAGGATCTTCTTGTAGTCTGGTTCGAGGCTTTGCTGGGACGGCGGCAGAACCGGTCCCTGGGGGTTGTAAACCAGATCCAGGATCAAATTCGAATCCGGCATGCCATAGCCAAGGGCATTCAACTGCTGCAGACCGCGGATGCTCGCATCGAACACGCCGTTGCCGCGCTGAGCGTTGACGTTTTCTTCCTGGTAGCAGGGCATCGAAGCCACCACTTCTACCTCATGGGCAGCAAGGAATGCTCCCAGATCTTCCTGGCCGGGCTCCTCCAGAATGGTCAGATTGCAGCGATCGATGATGCGCAGTCCCCTGGCCCTGGCTTCGCGCACCAGATACCGAAATTGTCCGTTCAGCTCCGGAGCACCGCCGGTAATGTCCAGCGTCGAGACCTCGGACACATCCAGATAGCGCACGATCACCCGGGCCACATCCGCCGGCATTACCTCGGTGCGCGTGGGCCCGGCATTCACGTGACAGTGCAAACAGCTCTGATTGCAGCGATACCCGACGTTCACTTGTAAGGTATCCAGGCGGCCGCGGCGAAGAGCGGGGAAATCCGTGTCGACCAGCAGCGGCAAAGAATCGCGCATCAATACCTCCCTGAAGAGCAACGGGCAATGCTACTCGCGGATGTAGACCCCCGGCAACCGGAATAGTTGCCCCGGGGCAAGCCCCCCGGATGACAGCATCCCGAGCACAAGCTACACTCCGCCCGTTCAACATCCGGGGCCGTAGCTCAGTTGGGAGAGCGTCGCGTTCGCAATGCGAAGGTCGGGAGTTCGATTCTCCTCGGCTCCACCAAATACGCCGAGGGGCAATGTTCAGATTTGCCCCCTTCCCATTCGCCCCGGTAGCTCAGCTGGATAGAGCGTCCGCCTCCTAAGCGGAAGGTCACAGGTTCGAATCCTGTCCGGGGCGCCATGTCTCGTTTTTGCAGCCGCTCCCTGTCGAAATTCTTGACACTTTTGCTTCATCCGGAATAGGAAGCTAAGTCGTTGTCTCCTACGTGCTTTTTCTAAAACCTTCCGTCACGCCTGTCGGAAAACTTTACACACCCACCTGGCGGGTACCGTGAAGTCACCATAAGTCCCGGATTCCATGAGGCCATTTTTCCATGGCACGGTTCATGCTTCTTTTTCTCCGGGCAGGAGAATATGTCGACGATGTCTGCGAAACCTGGCGGCGTGGGACCGGTATTGTTGCCGGCGGTGGGGGGAATGTTCGTGATCTCTCTGCTCGACGCTGCTGGAATGATTCCCACCGGATCGCCTTTGAATCTGGCAATTTACTATGGCCTGTTCGGCGCCGGGGGCGGCATCAGTGCGTACGCGCTCTTCCGGCGCGTACGCTTGTGAGGCCTCCGAGGGACAGCTAAGCTCACTCGGTGTTACGGCGCGACCGGATTCTCCCCGAGGACCACCTGCCTGCCGCGGATGGGTTGATCACCGCGGGCCGAGACCTTGCCGGTCGGGTTCACGTTGCCCCCTGCCCTTTCCTGACCGAGTACGGCGTCGATTGCGAGGCCACCTACAAACGCGCGCGCATGGGCGAAGGGGCCGTCATGCTGCACGCCCAGGTTGGTTATCGCGATGCCGAGAAGAGCCGGCGCGCCTATGCAGAAATTCACGCCAGGCTCGCGCAAGACGGCATTCGCCTGGACCGCTACGGGATCTGCCTCGACTGGAGCATGGGTTATCCGGCGGATCGGCGCCCGCACATGCCCCGGGGCACGGGACTCATTCTCGACAGCGCGCAAGCCTTCGCCGAACTCAGCGCCTGTGCCCCGGTAGCGCCGCACTTCGGGGATTTCGTCATCGGCACCCCGGCGGCGCTGGAAAACACCATCGCCGCCCTCGGCGCCGGCGCCACCTCCATCGGCAATCTGGGCCAGTACTTCACCTTTCGCCAGCCCCACTGGGACGATGACGTAACGACCACCGCCGAAACGGTCAAGGCCATTGCGCTGATCGCCGCCCAACCCGAGGAGATACTCGTTCACTCCAATCTCGATGACGGCTTCGCCGCCACCTTCAGAGACGCCGCCTGCGCACTGGGCGCCGTGCTCATCGAACGCTACATCGTCGAAGATCTGCTCGGGGCGCATGTGTCCCATTGTTACGGCCACACCTACAGCGATCCGCTGCTGCGGTTGGCCTTCCAGCGCGCCCTTGCCGCCACCCGGAGCTGCCCCGGCACCATGGTCTACGGGAATACCACCCTGTATGGGAAGGACCAGGCGAGTAATTACGCCGCCCTGGCCAGCTACCTGCTGGTGGATATTTATGCACAACGCAGCCTGCCCAGCGGGCACGCAGTCAACCCGGTGCCGGTTACCGAGGCCGAACGCATTCCGGAGGTAGACGAGATCGTCGATGCCCAGCGCTTCGCCGGGCGTCTGTTGGAGCGCAGCGCACCGCTGGATGCACTAACCGACGGTGCGAAGGCGGACGGGCAGGCGCAACAGTTGCTCCACGGAGGACGGCAATTTCGTGACAATGTGCTCGAAGGCTTGTCGACGGCGGGAATCGATACGAGCAATGCATTCGAATTGTTGCTGAGCCTGCGCCGCACCGGTGCCCGTGAACTGGAAACGCAGTTCGGTCCCGGTGAGCTGCGTGACACGCCCCGTGGCCCGGTGCGCGAGCAGCTCGTGACCTCCGCCACGTTAAGCGATCTGGAAAGCAAAGGGCGCGCCCTGGCGGCAGAACTCGACCGCGAGCAACGCGCCGTCATAGAAAGCGCCGCATTCACCGCCTGTCTTGCCACCACCGATGTGCACGAATACGGCAAGGTGGTGGTGGAGAATTTACTCGCCGACCTGGGCGTCGCGCTGGTGGATGCGGGTATCAGCATCGACCCGGAGGTGCTGGCACAAAAGGCCCGGGCCGCAGGAGCGGATTTTATCGCCATCAGCACCTATAACGGCGTCGCACTGGAGTTCATCCATCGCCTGCAACGGTCGCTGGCGGATGCGGGCATGACGGTTCCCATCTTCATCGGCGGCAAGCTCAACCAGGTGCCGGATGCCAGCAATACCAGTCTACCGGTGGATGTCAGCGCGGAACTCAGGCGCGCGGGCGCGATTCCCTGTCACCAGATTGCGGATATGCTCTCGAGCCTCGCAACCCTGGCCCGGGAGACAAGCGGTGCAGGTACCGTATAATCCGCCGCGACATGACGGACGAGGATAGAAACGCCGCCTCCCTGAGCGATCATGTGAAAGGCGTCATTCAGCGCCTGCTTCCCCATACGCTGCTCACCGCTATCATGTACCACGCCACCCGCGTGCGATGGCGGCCCTGGAAGAACTGGCAAATCCGCTGGTTCATCGGGCGCTACGGCGTCGATGTTTCCCAGGCGTCGAATACCGATCCGGAATCCTACGAGCACTTCAATGCCTTCTTCACCCGCTCCCTGCGGGCAGGCAGCCGGCCCCTGGCCGGCGGGGCCGAAACCGTCCAGTGTCCCGCCGACGGTGCAATAAGCGCTATCGGGGATATCCACGCCGGCAGGTTATTGCAGGCCAAAGGCCGGGACTATTCACTCCATGCCCTGCTCGGTGGTGACCATGGGCGCACAGCCGCCTTCCAGGGCGGCCGTTTCGTCACCCTCTACCTGTCGCCCCGGGACTATCATCGCGTCCACATGCCGGTGGACGGCCGGCTTCGCGAAATGACGTACATCCCCGGGCGCCTGTTCAGCGTCAATTTCTCTACGGCGCGCGTAATCGCCGATTTGTTCACCAGAAACGAACGCCTGGTATGCATGTTCGATACCGACCACGGTCCCATGGCACTCATTCTGGTGGGCGCAATGTTGGTTTCAGGCTTACAGACTGTCTGGTCGGGGCCCGTATCGCCGCCCCACGGCCAGGCCATGCGCACCTGGCGTTACGACAACGAAACTGCAGTGCAATTATCCCGGGGTGAGGAAATGGGCCGCTTCAACGCGGGCTCCACGGTAATACTGCTGTTCCCCGGCAAGCGCGTCCGTTGGTTGGATACGCTGCAAGTCGGTGCCGGTGTGCAAATGGGCGAAGGGCTCGCTCGCCTGCTATCGGGGTCAGCCGCCGAAGGCTGAAATGCACAGGGCCAGCAATCCGCTGGGATAAATCCCCAGAGCCAGAATCGCGAGCGCATTGGCGCTCACCATCACGCGCATCTCCGATCCCGCCACTACCGGCTCGGCCGCCTGCGCCTTTTCGAAATACATCATGCGGATGACGCGCAGGTAGTAGAACACGCCGATGATGGAAAAAATAACCGCCACCACCGCCAGCCAGGTCATATCCGCGGCCACCACTTCGCGCAACACCGACCACTTGGCCCAAAAACCCAGAAATGGCGGCACGCCTGCCATGGACATCATGAGAATGAGCATCAGAAAGGCATACCAGGGATTGCGATCGTTGAGGCCTTTGAAATCCTCGATACGATCGGCTTCGAAGCCTCCATGGCCCAGAAGCACGATCATGGCAAATCCGCCCAGGCTCATGAATGCATAAACGATGATGTAGAACATCGACGCAGAGTAGCCTGCCTTGCTACCCGCGATAATGCCAAGAAACAAAAAGCCCACATGGGCGATGGTCGAGTACGCCAGCATGCGTTTGAGATTCGTCTGGGCAATGGCGATGATGTTACCGACACCCATTGAAAGCACCGACAAGATAATCAGCATCCCGATCCAGTCCGCATGCATGCCGGGCAGACCATCCACCAGCAAACGCACCAGCATCCCGAAGGCCGCGATTTTCGGCGCACTGCCGATAAAGAGCGTCACCGAGGTCGGCGCTCCCTGGTAAACATCCGGTACCCACATGTGGAATGGCACGGCCCCGAGCTTGAAGGCAATGCCTACGATGACGAATACCAGCCCCAGAACCAGGACGAGGTTACGGCTCTCCAGAGTCGCCACGTGCTCACGAATCGCCCCCAGGTCCAGGCTCCCCGTAGCACCGTAAATCATCGACATACCATAGAGCAGCATTCCGGAAGCCAACGCGCCCAGCACGAAGTACTTCATCGCGGCTTCCGACGCGGTGCTGGATTCGCGATTCATGGCCACCATCGCGTAGAGAGACAGGGACAACAGTTCAAGGCCGAGATACACGGTCAACAGGCTATGAGCCGACACCAGCACCATCATGCCGAGAACGGCAAACAGGCCGAGAACGAAATACTCACCCCTGAAGAGCTGCCATGCGCGCAGATAGATCTTGGAATAGAAAAATACGAAATAGGTTGTCAGCAGAATAAACACCTTCAACAACACGCTCATGGTGTCGCTGATGAATGTGCCGTTGAAGCTCACCTGGGGCGATTCGGGAAACATGACGAGACAGAGTCCCGCCGTGATCACCAGAGAAGCTTGTGCCAAATGATACGTCAGCAGTCTCAAGCGTTCCGGCAGATACACATCGATGACCAGCACCGCGCAGGTCGCCGCGAGCAAAAACATCTCGGGCGCAGCCACGCTCATGTCAGGAACGACGAAGTTCATAGCTTTGTCGCCGCCATTTGCTGCAGCAGATGCTCCACCGTTGCTCCCATGACATCAAGAAGCGGCGCCGGCCAGATACCCAACAGCAGCACGGCTATTGCCAGGGACGCGAGAATGAGCGTTTCGCGAGCGCCGATGTCGTCGAGCTTCGCCACCTGGTCGTTGGCCACCGACCCGTATATGACGCGCTTGTACATCCACAGTGAATAGGCCGCACCCAGTATCAGCGTGGTGCCGGCAAGAAAGGCGATCCAGAAACTGGTCTTGAAACTGCTCAAGATAACCATGAACTCTCCGACAAACCCGGACGTGCCGGGAAGCCCGGAGTTCGCCAAAGCGAACAGCATCATGAAGGCGGCGAATACGGGCATGCGATTGACTACACCGCCGTAATCCGCGATCAGCCGGCTGTGCATGCGGTCGTACATGACCCCCACACACAGGAACAGCGCCCCCGAGATAAACCCGTGGGACACGAGTTGCACGATGCCCCCTTCCACTCCCAGGGCGGCGCCGTCCACGTCTCCCGTCATCAGTATCCGGAAGGCGATGAAAAAGCCCAGGGTGGCAAAACCCATGTGCGCGATGGACGAGTAGGCGATGAGCTTTTTCATGTCCGGCTGCACCAGCGCCACCAGACCGATGTACACGATGGCGATCAGTGACAATGCGATCATCAGCCAATCCAGTGCATGGCTGGCATCCGGCGTGATTGGAAGGCTGAATCGCAGAAATCCGTAGGCGCCGAGCTTCAACATGATGGCCGCCAGAATGACCGAGCCGCCGGTGGGCGCTTCCACGTGGGCATCGGGCAGCCAGGTGTGAACGGGCCACATGGGCACTTTGACTGCGAACGCCACCAGAAAGGCGAAAAAGATCAGCACCTGCGCGTTGAACCCCAGGGCCACGTCGTGCATGGCGAGGATCGAGAAGGAATCCGCCTGGACGTACAGATAAATGATCGCCACCAGCATGAACACCGAACCGAAGAAGGTGTACAAGAAGAACTTCAGCGTGGCATAGATTCGCTGAGGACCGCCCCAGACACCGATGATCAAAAACATCGGTATTAACAGCGCCTCCCAGAACACGTAAAAAAGCATGGCATCGAGTGCCGCGAAGGCGCCGATCATCAGCCCTTCCAACACGAGAAACGCCGCCATGTACTGCGCCGGCTTGTACTGAATGACCTCCCAGGCGGCCAGCACCACCAGCACGGTGGTGAATGTGGTCAGTATGATCAGGGGCATGGATATGCCGTCGACGCCCAGGTGATAGTAAATACCGAAAGACGCGATCCAGAGACTCTTCTCTTCGAACTGCATCTGGTGGGTGCTGATGTCGAATTGCCCCCATAAGGGCAGGGACATGAGAAAAGTCACCATCGATACGATCAGTGCGATGTTTCGTACCGCCGGTGCACTGCGCGCACCGCTTGCCAGCAATACCCAGACACCGCCAAGTATGGGGGTCCACACGATCAGACTGAGATAAGGTAACTCTGGCATCAATCAGTATCGCTTGTGTTTCAGGTTGCGTATCAGCCGTAGACGTAAAGACCAAGTGACATGAGCACCAGCAGGCCGATGATCATGGCAAAGGCGTAATCATAGAGAAAACCGCTCTGAACCTTGCGCGCGAACCCGGAGAACCGGGCCACGGCCCGCGCCGTGCCGTTTACGATGAGCCCGTCTATCACGCCCTGATCTCCCAGGCGCCATAAAAGCCCACCGATCCCCCTGGCGCCGCCGGCAAACAGAAACTGATACAACTCATCGAAGCCGTACTTGCGCACCAGGATGTCGTACACGACCCGGGTATGGGCGGTGAGTTTGTCCGGAAAATCGGGCCGCTTGATGTACATGTACCAGGTAATCAGGAAACCACCAACGGCGAGATAAAACGGCCAGTGAAAAAAGCCTTCCAGGAAAAATTCGCTGGTTCCCGGAAATGTCTCGGCCATCGTGGCGAGCACATCGTGCCCGGGCTCGACGAATATGGACGATCCGAAATAACCGCCGAATAACACCGGCACGACGAAAAACCACCCGATGATCGCCGATGGTATTGCCAGCACCATCAGCGGCACCGTGACCACTGCGGGCGACTCGTGCAATTGCTCGCGGGTGTGCTCGTCCATTCGCGCCTTCCCGTGGAAGACCAGGAAGAAAAGCCGGAATGAATACAAGGAGGTAATCAGAACGCTGCCGAGAACCATCCAGTAGACGATTCCCGCACCTGGCAGGCTGGAATGGTGGGCGGCGTCGATTATCGCGTCCTTGGAAAAGAATCCCGAGAACCCAGGAAATCCCACCAGGGCCAGGGTGCCGATGAGGGATGTCAACCAGGTTATGGGCATGTACTTCCACAGTCCGCCCATCTTGCGCATGTCTTGCTCGTGGTGCATGCCGATAATTACCGAGCCGGCGGCCAGGAACAGCAGCGCTTTGAAGAATGCGTGGGTGGTGAGATGAAAGATCCCCGCCGCGTATGCCGAAACACCCAACGCCACGAACATGTAGCCCAATTGGGAAAGGGTCGAATAGGCAATGACACGCTTTATGTCATTCTGCACAAGGCCCAGAAGCCCCATGAACATGCACGTTATGGCCCCGATCCACATCACCGTGGTGAGTGCCGTGTCGGACAACTCGAATAGCGGCGACATGCGCGCGACCATGAAGATCCCCGCCGTTACCATGGTGGCGGCATGGATCAACGCGGAAATGGGTGTCGGACCTTCCATGGAGTCCGGCAGCCATACGTGCAACGGGAACTGTGCGGACTTCCCCATCGCCCCGATGAACAGAAGAATGCACACCAAGGTCAACACAGACCATTCGGATCCCGGCAGCACTTCGATGGTGGTGCCCAGCACACTGGGTGCACGTTCGAATACGGTGACGTAGTCCATGGAATCGAAATACATGAGCACCGCAGCAATGCCCAGGATGAAACCGAAATCGCCCACGCGGTTGACCAGAAATGCCTTGAGATTCGCGAAAATAGCCGACTCCCGCTGATACCAGAAGCCGATGAGCAAATAGGAGACGACGCCGACGGCTTCCCAGCCGAAGAACAGCTGAAAAAAGTTGTTCGACATGACCAGCATCAGCATCGCAAAGGTGAACAACGAAATGTAGCTGAAAAAGCGCTGGTAGCCGGGGTCATCGGACATGTAGCCGATGGTGTACACATGGATCATCAGGGACACGAAAGTCACCACCAGCATCATGGTGGCGCTCAATTCGTCGATGAGAAATCCTATCTCCAGGCGTAAATCACCCACGATCCCCCAAACATACACGGTGCCGTTGAAAGCCGGAGCACCATCCACAACAACATGCTTGTATGCCAGGAAAGACAGAATCGTCGCGATCGCCACCCCGATGATCGTCACCCAGTGAGCCCCCGCCCTGCCGATGACACGTCCGAAAAAGCCCGCCACGATGGCGCCGATGAGCGGCGCGAGCACCGTCCATAAGTAAATGCTGTACATATCCTGAGGCACGGCTAACCCTTCATGGTGTCCAGCTCGGCAACATTGATGGTCTGGCGTGTTCGAAACACGACCACCAGAATGGCGAGCCCGATTGCGGCTTCCGCGGCCGCTACCGTGAGAATGAAGAACACGAACACCTGGCCGGCGAGATCGCCCAGGTGATAGGAGAATGCAACGAAATTCAAGTTTACCGACAACAACATCAACTCGATGGACATGAGCAGGATGATGACGTTCTTCCGATTGATAAATATCCCCGCCATGCTGATGCAGAACATCACTGCGGCGAGGACCAGAAGGTGCGAGATGTCAATCATGGATAGTCCCGACCTTCCTTTTACTGTTTCTTTTCCGCCGGCATCTTGACGATCCGAATCCGATCCTCACGGCGCACCGCGACCTGGTGTGACGGGCGTTGATGCTTGGTGCCGGGGCGCCGGCGCATGGTCAAGGCGATGGCCGCGACGATGGCCACGAGCAACACCACGGCCGCGATCTCGAAGGGATATACGTAATTCGTATAAAGGATCCGGCCCAGCTCTTCGGTGTTGCTGTAGTCGGCCCCATGGGCCAGCGGCGGCGGCGCACTGGCAAGGCCCAGATTCTTAGCGGTGAACACCCCATAGAGTTGAACGACGATGAGAAAGGCAACGCCCGCCCCTACCCAGAGATAGCGAACGAATCCCGCCCGCACACGCGCCAGATTGATATCGAGCATCATGACGACGAACAGGAACAACACCATGACCGCGCCTACGTAGACGAGCACCAGCACAATGGCCAGGAACTCCTCCTCCAACAACAGCCAGATGCTTGCCATGGAGAAAAACGCCAGCACCAGGAACAAGGCGGCGTGCACGGGATTGCGCACGGTAATCACGCGCATGCCCGCGCCCACAAGCACGATGGCAAAGAAGTAGAACAAGAGTTGTACGAGTGTCACTGTTGGTGGTTCCAAGCGAATCCTGTCAACGATACGACGCGTCTTTTTGACGATCCGCCGCGATCTGCTTTTCCCATCGATCACCGACGGCAAGAAGATCCGATTTGGTCATCAGCAAATCGCCGCGCTTTTCACCGTGGTACTCGAAAATACGGGTCTCGACAATAGAATCCACCGGACAGGACTCCTCGCAAAATCCGCAAAATATGCATTTCGTCAAATCGATGTCGTAGCGGGTCGTGCGCCGCGTCCCGTCCGCACGCGGTTCCGCCTCGATGGTGATCGCAAGGGCCGGACAGACGGCCTCACAAAGCTTGCAGGCAATGCAGCGCTCTTCACCATTGGGATAGCGTCTGAGTGCATGCAGGCCGCGAAAGCGATGGCCTTGCGGCGTTTTCTCTTCCGGATAGCGAATCGTAAACTTCGGCCGGAATAAATAACGCAAGGTAAGAGATAACCCCTTGAACAGTTCCAGAAGCAGCAGGCTCTTCAGATATTGATTCACTTTATTCACAGCTGTCACACCTTGTCGAACCAGGGCGGGAGCTCCGCCATGATTGCGACCCCGACGACCACAATCCATACGATGGTGAGCGGTATGAACACCTTCCAGCCCAGGCGCATGATCTGGTCATAGCGGTAGCGGGGGAAAGTCGCCCGCAGCCACAGGAACATGAACATGAACATCGCCACTTTGAATACGAACCAGTGAAAGCCTGAACTCCAGAAGGGGCCTCCCAACCAGGCAAACTCGGCCAGCTGGGGAAATGGCGACAGCCACCCACCGAGGAACATCACGGCGCTCAGAACGCAGATGAGCACCATGTTCGCGTACTCGGCGATGAAAAATACCGAGAACGGCATACCCGAGTATTCCACGTGAAACCCCGCCACAATCTCGGATTCCCCCTCGGCTACGTCGAATGGGGCGCGATTGGTCTCGGCTACGCCGGCGATCACGTAGACGGCAAACATGGGCAACAGCGGCAGCCAGAACCACGTGAAGATGCTGCCTTCCTGGGCGCGGACAATTTCACTGATATTGAGACTCCCCGACGCCATCAGCACCACCACCAGAGCAAATCCCATGGCGATTTCGTAGGCGACGATCTGCGCCGCCGAACGCAACGCCCCCAAAAGCGCGTATTTCGAGTTCGACGCCCAACCCGCGATGATGACCCCGTACACCCCCAGCGAGGTCATGGCCAGTATGTACAGCAATCCCGCGTTGACGTCGGCAAGTACCCAACCATCATTGAATGGAACTACCGCCCACGCCGCTATAGCCGCACCCATGGACAAGACGGGCGCCATGATGAACAGCAGCTTGTCGGCGCCGGCGGGGATGGTGATTTCCTTGAATGCGAGTTTGGCCGCATCGGCGATGGGCTGCAGCCAACCCTGGGGACCCACGCGATTCGGCCCCATGCGCACCTGGATGTAGCCGATGATCTTGCGCTCGGCGAAGGTGAAATAGGCTACGACTCCCAGCAACGGCAAGATGACCAGCAATGACTTGGCGAGAATCCAGGCGAATTCGATAAGTGACTCGGCCATCTGCATCAAGCCTTTTCGATGTTCATGGGACCGAAACTCGGGCCCAACCCCGCCGTCTCGACGATTCCCGCGGCTAAACCGGCACACCCGTCGGGGATCTTGTCATCCACCACCACCGGGAAATTCATGCGCGTGCCGTTCTGGCGAACCGACGCGCTCTCGCCGTTGTCGAGTCCGAGTTGCCGGGCCAGCGTGCTGTTAATGTGCACGCCCCGGAAATCGCCGTCCGCCGTGCGTTGCAGAGCCGCGGCCCTGCGTACCACGGGATCGCCGGCATACATGGGCACTGCGCCGATGCGGAATACGGAATCCGTGTCCGCGAGACTCGTCTCGAGCTCCAGGGACGATTGCCCCGGTGCCGATGGCGCGACGTTGGCGACCCGCTCGCGCAGCTCGTTCAATACCGCCGTGGAATCCTGATAGTCGAAACCCTCGAGTTCAAACAGGTTGCCGAGCACACGCAACACTTTCCACGCCGGGCGCGCCTCCCCGGGTGGCGAAACCGCACCTGTCATGCTCTGCCAGGCCCCCTCCAGATTCACATAGGTGCCCGACGTCTCGGCAAAAGGCGCCGTGGGCAACAACACGTCTGCATATTCCATCATGGTGTCGGTGCGAAAAGCGGTGAGACTGACGACGCACTCGGCGGCGCGCAACGCCGACAAAGCCCGCCCGCCGTCGGCGCAATCGAGCTCGGGTTCTATGCCGAGGGTGAGGTACCCGGACAAATTCGCAGCCAGCATCTCCGCCGCCGACAAACCTTCCGCGGGTGCCGATTTGCCTCCGGGACCACGGTGGGGCAGCACACCCGCCAACCACGCGCCCGCGGCGTTGGCGCCGTCGCTCAAGTTCCCGTAGCTGGCGCCGGAGGTCTGCGCGGCATGCGCCGCCAGGGCACGCAGACGGCTCGCCTGCGGATGCGTGTTGGCTGACGGCCCTACCAACACCGCGGCCCGCTCGGCATTGCACAGGCGCTCGGCGATGCGCTTGTGGGCCTCACCGGCAAGCATGTCGGCGATGGGCGCCGCGCCGCCGGCGTGCAATGCGCACGCGGTAGCGATGCCGGCAAGGGCATCCTGGACGTCCAGCGGTCCCGCGTGGAGCTGTTCGGCGACCTGAAAGTTGTGCCCGTCCGCGGGCGCACCCAGCACCATGACGGCAGCGCCGGCGAGGGTGGCTTTGCGCAAGCGGTGATTGATAATGGGGTGTTCCTTGCGCGGATAAGCCCCGATCAGTAATACCGCGTCCAGACGCTCCACTGCGCCGATGGTGAGGCCCAACCACGGGAAGGACGGCGCCTGCGCCTGATCCCGGAAATCCGATTCCCGCAGGCGGTGATCGATATTCGCGCAGCCCACGCCACGCATCAGCTTCTGGCCCAGATAGAGCTCTTCGGCGGTCGCGCTGGCGGAGAACAATCCACCGATCTGCCCGGGTCCCTGACGTGAGCGCACGCCGCTCAACCCTTCCACCGCGTGCGCCAGCGCCGTCTCCCAATCGACCCCGCGCCACTCGCCGTCTCTCTTGATCATGGGCGCGAGCAGACGCTCGTCGTGATAGAGGCCTTCATAGGAGAAGCGATCCCTGTCCGAGATCCAGACCTCGTTGACGGTTTCGTTCTCCCGCGGCACCACGCGCATCACGCGATTGTTACGTACATGGACGTGAATATTCGATCCAACCCCGTCGTGGGGGGCGATGGCATCACGCTGCTGCATCTCCCAGGCCCGTGCCCGAAAACGGAACGGCTTCGAGGTGAGCGCGCCGACTGGACAGAGATCGATGACGTTGCCGGACATCTCCGAGTCCAGTGCTCTTTCGATGAACGTACCGATCTGCATATGCTCGCCGCGCCCGGTGGCGCCGAGTTCCGGCATGCCGCCGATCTCCTCGCCGAATCGCACGCAGCGGGTGCAATGAATGCAGCGTGTCATTTCCGTAGCGACGAGCGGGCCGATATTCCTGTCCGCGACCACGCGCTTGCGCTCGACGAAGCGTGACACGCCTTTTCCGTAGCCCATGGCCACGTCCTGCAGCTCGCACTCCCCGCCTTGATCGCAGATGGGACAGTCCAGGGGATGATTGATCAGCAGAAACTCCATCACCGATTTCTGAGCCTGCAACGCCAGCGGCGAACGCGTGAATACCTTCATGCCGTCCATTACCGGGGTCGCGCAGGCGGGAAGCGGCTTCGGCGCCTTCTCCACCTCCACCAGGCACATGCGGCAGTTGGCCGCCACCGAGAGCTTCTTGTGATAGCAAAATCGCGGAATTTCGATTCCCGCTTCGTCCGCGACCTGAATCAACATGGCGCCCTTAGGCGCCTGCAGCGACTGCCCGTTGATTTCGATGGTGACCAGGGATTCGTTCATGTTTGCTTCACGACCAGCACATGCGGCACTCAGGCAGCGATCCGCGATGGCGTCACGCCGGGGGGAAACTTGCCGTTGTCGATGTGATACTGGAATTCATCGCGGAACTGCTTGAGAAAGCTCTGTACCGGCCAGGCCGCCGCATCACCAAGCGCACATATGGTCCGCCCTTCGATGTTGTTAGCTACATCGAGCAATATGTCCAAATCTTCCTGACGCCCCTCGCCGTTCTCGATACGCACCAGTAAGCGATACATCCAACCCGTGCCTTCACGACAGGGCGTGCACTGGCCGCAGGATTCCGCGTAGTAGAAGCGTGCAATGCGCCGCAGCATGCTGACCATGGACGTGGTCTCGTCCATGACGACGACGGCGCCGGATCCCAACATCGAGCCCACACCAGCCACGGAGTCGTAGTCCATGTTGGCGGTCATCATGAGCTCGCCACGAACCACCGGAACCGAGGATCCGCCGGGAATGACTGCCTTGAGCTTGCGCCCGTCGCGCACGCCACCGGCCATCTCGAGCAACTCGGCAAAGGGTATGCCCATGGGCACCTCGAAATTGCCCGGGCGATTGACGTGTCCGGAGACGGAAAAACACTTGGTTCCGCCGTTGTTGGGCCGTCCGAACTCTGCGAACCAATCGCCGCCATTGCGCATGATCGCGGGCGCGGATGCAAAGGTTTCCGTGTTGTTGACCGTGGTGGGCGCGCCGTAGAGGCCGAAATTGGCGGGAAATGGCGGCTTGAATCGCGGCAGGCCCTTCTTCCCTTCCAGCGATTCCAGCAGCGCCGTTTCCTCTCCGCAGATATAGGCGCCGGCGCCGAGGTGAGTGTGTAGATCAAGATCGATGCCGGAGCCGAGGATGTTCTTGCCCAGCAGGCCCTCGGCGTAGGCTTCCCCGAGCGCCGTCTCGAAGCGTTTGAAGGGTTCGTCCATGAACTCGCCCCTGAGGTAGTTGTACGCCACCGTAACACCCATGGCGTAGCTGGCGATGGCCATGCCCTCCACCAGGGAGTGGGGATTGAAGCGCAGGATGTCGCGGTCCTTGCAGGTTCCCGGCTCGCTCTCATCGGAGTTGCAGACCACGTACTTCTGGCCGGGAAACTCCTTGGGCATGAAGCTCCACTTGAGCCCGGAGGGAAATCCCGCGCCGCCACGCCCGCGTAGCCCCGACTTCTTGACCTCTTCGATAATATCGCCGGGAGGCGTCTTCTCTTGAACTATCTTGCGCCACGCCACGTAGCCATCACAATCCAGATAATTCGCGAGCGTCCACGGCTCGTCATACTTGCGTGTGGCATAGCAAACTTGATCACTCACGCTTGCTCACTCCAATGCATCCAGAATCTCATCGACGCGTTCCGGCGTGAGCTTCTCGTAGTAAATGTGATCCACCATCATCATCGGCGCACCGCAACAAGCAGCCAGGCATTCTTCCTCACGCTTGAGATAAATTCGACCGTCGTCGGTGGATTCACCGGTCTTGATGCCGAGCTTATTCTCGATGTATGCGACGATATCATCGCCGCCGCACAACATGCATGAAATGTTCGTGCACACGGAAACGCTGTGCCGGCCCACGGGCTGAGTTTCGAACATGGAATAAAAGCTTGCCGCCTCGTAGACATAAATAGTCGGCAACTCCAGGTAGGCGGCAACCGCATCCATGAGATCCGGAGTAAGATAACCGTGATTCTGATGCTGGGCTTCGCGTAACGCCGCCAGCACCGCGGAACGGCGGCGCTCCTCGGGATACTTGGCGCGCCAGTGGTCGATCTCCTTGCGCGTGTGCTCGCTCAGAATGCCCATGGCCGCGTCCCGGGACATGGGTTCGCGGATATCCAACGATGCGATGGGAGCGTCGTAGGGCATCAGCGATCCACCTCGCCGAAGACAATATCCTGGGTGCCGATAATCGCCACCACGTCGGCCAGCATGTGGCCGCGAATCATCTCGTCGAAGGATGACAAGTGCACGAAGCCCGGCGCACGGATTTTTAATCGATAGGGTTTGTTGGCGCCATCAGAGATCAGGTAGATGCCGAATTCGCCCTTGGGGGCCTCGACCGCGGCGTATGTCTCACCTTCGGGTATGCAAAAGCCCTCGGTGAACAGCTTGAAGTGATGAATAAGGGATTCCATGTCCTCCTTCATCTCCTCTCGCCGGGGCGGTACGAGCTTATGATCCTCCAGTTCCACCGGGCCCGGATTGGCACGCAGCCAGTCTACGCATTGCTTGATGATGCGATTCGACTGGCGCATCTCCTCGACACGCACCAGATAGCGATCGTAGCAGTCGCCGTTGACGCCAACGGGGATATCGAAATCCAATTGGTCGTAGGCCTCGTAGGGCTGCTTCTTGCGCAAATCCCATTCAAACCCGGAGCCGCGCAACATCGCACCGGAAAAACCCAGTTGCAACGCCCGTTCGGGTGACACGACACCGATGCCGACTGTGCGTTGCTTCCAGATACGATTGTCCGTGAGCAGCGTCTCGTATTCGTCGACCCGGCCGGGAAAACGCCCGGTGAACGCTTCGATGAAGTCCAGCAGCGAATCTTGACGGTCGTTATTCAGCCGCTTGATTTCCTTCTCGCTACGCCACTTCGATGCCTGGTATTGCGGCATGTTGTCCGGCAAATCGCGATAAACGCCGCCGGGACGATAGTAGGTTGCGTGCATGCGGGTGCCCGATACCGCCTCGTAGCAATCCATGAGATCTTCGCGTTCGCGAAAGCAGTAGAGAAACACCGTCATTGCCCCGATATCCAGGCCGTGGGTGCCGAGCCACATGAGATGATTCAGGATGCGCGTGATCTCATCGAACATGACGCGGATGTACTGGGCACGGATCGGCGGCTCGATTCCCAGCAGCTTCTCCATGGCGAGCACGTATGCATGCTCATTGCACATCATCGACACGTAGTCGAGACGGTCCATGTAACCAATGTTCTGGTTATAGGGCTTGCTTTCCGCCAGCTTTTCCGTTGCCCGATGCAGCAGGCCGATGTGCGGGTCGGCGCGCTCGATCACTTCGCCATCCATCTCCAGGACCAGGCGCAACACCCCATGGGCTGCAGGGTGCTGGGGGCCGAAATTCAAGGTGAAGTTCTGAATTTCAGGCATCGTTGGGGTCTTCGTGGCTGTAACGCTGGTCGTGGCGGATCACCCGCGGCACCAGGGTGCGTGGCTCGATGGACACCGCCTCGTTGACCACGCGCCTTTTTTCCGGATCGTAACGTACTTCGACTTCGCCGATGAGAGGGAAGTCCTTGCGAAACGGGTGGCCGATGAATCCGTAGTCAGTGAGAATCCGGCGCAGATCCGGATGCCCGTCGAACAGGATGCCGTACAGATCGAAGGCCTCGCGCTCGAACCAGTCGGCGCTACTCCAGATTTCAACCACGGAGTCGACACAGGGTGGAACGCCGGGGGCTTCGGTCTTCAGCCGCAGTCGCTGATTGTGCGTAAGGGACAGCAGATGATAAACGACCACGTAGCGCGAAAGGTCGGTTTCTTCCTGTCGGTCTTCGCGCAACTCCACGCCGCGCGAGAAACCCTCGTTGGTGGCCGATTCACTGGTTTCCCAGTCGGCGCGCCCGAAGTCCAGATAATCCACCCCGCAGAGATCCATGAGCTGAGCGAAGGCGAACTCCTCTTCATCACGCAGCACGTTGCACACGGAGCGAAGACTGCCGGCGTCGACTTCCACGGTGATCTGCCCGGCATCCACGCGGCATGCACCGATCGATGCGCCAAAGCGTTTTTTTATACGGGCGGCGAGCACCTCTGCGGACTCCGACATGCGATTGAGCTTCCTAACGCGCGATGGTATTGGTGCGTCTGATTTTGTTTTGCAGTTGAATGATGCCGTAAAGAAGGGCTTCGGCGGTGGGTGGGCACCCGGGCACGTAAATGTCCACCGGCACGACGCGATCGCATCCACGTACGACTGAGTACGAGTAGTGATAGTAGCCGCCGCCATTGGCACAAGAGCCCATGGAAATGACCCAGCGCGGCTCGGCCATCTGGTCGTAGACCTTGCGCAATGCCGGGGCCATCTTGTTGGTCAACGTGCCGGCAACGATCATCACGTCGGACTGGCGGGGACTCGGCCGGAATATGATGCCGAAACGGTCCAAATCGTAGCGCGAGGCGCCTGCCTGCATCATCTCGACGGCGCAGCACGCGAGGCCGAAGGTCATCGGCCACATGGACCCCGTCCGAGCCCAGTTTATGAGCTTGTCCGCCGTGGTAGTGACGACGCCCTCGTCGAAGACGCCCTCTATTCCCATTCCAGCGCCCCTTTCTTCCACTCGTAGATGAATCCGACCACCAAAATCGCGAGGAACACCATCATCGCCAGAAAGCCGAACATTCCGACTTCATCGAGGACCACCGCCCATGGAAACAGGAACGCGATCTCCAAGTCGAAAATGATGAACAGTATGGCGACCAGGTAGTAGCGCACGTCGAATTTCATGCGCGAGTCTTCGAATGCCTCGAAGCCGCACTCGTAGGGGGATTGCTTCTCGCTGTCGGGCCGGTGTGGACCGAGCATGGCGCCCATGAAAATCATCACCGTCCCGAGCCCCAGGCCGATGACGATAAAAATGAGGACGGGTATATAGTTATCCAGCATCAGCGCGTGTCGACGGAAAATTTCGCGGCCTTTTGAACCCGGTCACAGCCAACTTTGCACTCTATGGTAGCGTGCCGCAGCCTGTCAATGAGACCGACTCGAAGCTTTCCCGCGCAGTATATTCGTCCCCCGTCACCGCGAACAAAGGGCGGCGGGTACCGGTTTACGATCGGTGGTGCCGATGGCCGGATTCGAACCGGCACACCCGAAGGCACTGCCCCCTCAAGACAGCGTGTCTACCAATTCCACCACATCGGCTTGATTCCGATCGCCGGCCCTCGCGACCCGCGGCAGGCTTCCCCTAGTTCGTCTTCTGCTCTCCAGCGCTGTCCGGCAGTTCGGGAACATCCGAGCCTTGCTCGGCAGGCTGGGAGCCATCGGCCGCCGGCAAGTCCGGCACATCGGTGACGAAGGTACCCGGCTGCGGTACCGGCTCGGTGGATGCGGGTGCTTCGGTGCTGACGTCGAAGCGCTCGGTGACGCTCTCACGGTCCACCGACTGCCCGGAAATATAGGCAAGCGCGATGCTGTTGCAGAAAAATAGCGCCGCGAGCACCGCCGTCGCCCGGCTCAGAAAAGAGGCCGAACCGCGGCTGCCGAAAATCGTTCCAGAGCCGCCACTTCCGAATGCCGCGCCGGCGTCGGCGCCCTTGCCTTGTTGAAGCAGGACCAGCGCGATGAGTCCGACGGAAACGAGAATTTGTACCGTAGTCAGAATTTGTTGCATTGTTGTTACGCTGCGCTTTGGCAGATCCGTATGAATTCATCAGCTACAAGAGATGCCCCGCCGATGAGACCACCGTCGATATCGGGCATTGCGAACAGCTCGCTCGCATTGGCGGATTTTACGCTGCCACCATACAGGATGCGTAATCCACCGGCCACCTGCGGGTCCTTATCCGCGACTCTGCGGCGCAGGTATTCGTGCACCCCATTGGCTTCGGCCGGGGTCGCGGTACGCCCGGTTCCAATGGCCCATACGGGCTCATAGGCCAGCACGCATCCAGCCAGGGCGGCGACACCGCACTTATCCACTACCGCGTCCAACTGCCGCGCCACCACCGATTCCGTGGCGCCGCTTTCCCGCTCCTCGAGGCTTTCACCGAGACAAATCACCGGCATGAGGCCAGCGTCCATTGCCCGCACCGCCTTATCCGCCACCACTTCGTCGCTCTCGGCGTAGTACTGACGCCGCTCCGAGTGTCCCACCAATGCCAGCCGGCACCCAGCCTCCAGCAGCATCTCCGCCGTCACCTCGCCGGTAAACGCGCCGGCGGTCTCCCTGGCGACATTCTGGGCGCCCAACATCACCTGGGAGCCATGGAGCAGCTCCGCCACCAGGTCAAGAAGTACGAAAGGTGGACACAGGGCAACATCGACCCGACTCTCGCCCTGGAGGGCCGCCGACAAGGCCTGGGTAAGCTCGCGGGCAACCGCGCGCGTGCCGTTCATCTTCCAGTTACCTGCGACTAGGGGACGGCGCATGATGCTCGAGGTCGGAATGAATATCGAAAAAGGCGCGGAAGTTTACTGGCAGAATGCTGGAAAATCAACGGGTTCGGGGGAAAAGGGGACAGATCTATTTTTCCCCCGCAGGCGGCCGAAACGGATGAGGGGTCGAAGAAAAATAGATCTGTCCCCTTTTCCCTACGCGACGGCCTGGTCCAGGGCCGCCTCCACCGAGGCAGCCAGCTCGGCGGCCAGGGATTCGACCTGCTGCCGATCCCGGCCCTCCACCATGACCCGCACCAGGGGCTCGGTTCCCGATGGCCGCAATAACACGCGCCCGCCCTCACCGAGCTGGGATTGGGCGGCCTCTACCGCATCACGTACGGCCTTTACCGACAACACATCGGCGCCGGTGGTAGAACGCACGTTGAGCAGAATCTGCGGATACTTACTCATTCCGCCCTTGAGCTCGTTGAGACTGCGGCCGGTCTGATTTGCGGCCAGCAGCACTTGTAACGCACTTACGATGCCATCACCGCTGGTCACCCGGTCCAGGCAGATGATGTGCCCGGAGGTCTCACCACCAAGCAGTGAACCCTTACGCTTCATCATCTCGAGCACATGGCGATCCCCTACCTTGGCCCGTTGCAGGCGTACACCAATGGCGCCCAGTGCCTCTTCCAGGCCCATATTGGTCATCGCGGTACCGATGACATCGCCCTCGAGGGCACCGTCGCCGTGGCGCGCGGAGGCGATGATATAGAGCAACTCGTCGCCATCCACGACCTCGCCCAGGTGATCCACCATGACCAGGCGATCGCCGTCACCATCCAGCGCCACGCCCAGATCGGCGCCGTGCTCGAGCACGGCGGTTTGCAATGCCTGAGGCGCCACGGCGCCATACCCATCGTTGATATTGAGTCCATCAGGCTCGCAGCCGATGGTGATGACCTCTGCCCCTAACTCATCGAACACACTCGGCGCCACGTGATAAGTCGCTCCATGAGCACAATCAACCACCATCTTCACGCCGTTCAGAGTGAGGCCGTATGGAATCGTGCTCTTGCAGAACTCTATGTAGCGCCCGGGCGCGTCCGTCACCCGCTCCGCCCTTCCCAGTGCGTGGGAGCCGACGGTTTGCATAGGCGTGTCGATGGCCGCCTCGATGGCGAACTCCACTTCGTCGTCCAACTTGGTTCCATCACCGGAAAAGAACTTGATGCCGTTGTCGTCGTAGCGGTTGTGAGAGGCGCTGATAACGACTCCGGCGCTGGCATGCAGAGTACGGGTTAGATAGGCGATGGCCGGAGTCGGCATCGGGCCAAGCAAGCGTACGTCGACCCCGGCGGCAGTGAGTCCCGCCTCGAGCACCGACTCGAACATGTAACCGGAGATGCGCGTATCTTTGCCGATGAGTACCTTGCCACGCTCCCCCCCCGCCAACACCCGTCCCGCCGCCCAACCGAGTTTGAGCACGAAGTCCGCGGTGATCGGGGGCTTACCGACTTCTCCACGAATACCGTCGGTACCGAAAAAGCGTTTTGTTTTGCTCATGTCATTACTCGCTTGCATCTTCGACCGCAGCCGCCACCCGCGCCGCGACGTTCAGTGCGTCGGCCGTTTCAGCAACGTCGTGCACACGCACCATTGCAGCGCCCTTTTGTACCGCGATCAACGCCAATGCTGCGCTGGCGGCAACACGACTGTCCACCGCCCGGTCCAGCATCGAGGCGATCATGGACTTTCGCGACAAGCCTGCCAGCACCGGAAACCCTGTTCTCACCAACACACCCAGATTCGCCAGCAGTGTCAAATTGTGCCCGAGGGTTTTGCCGAAGCCAAAACCCGGATCGATAATGATCTTGCCCTCGTCCATCCCGGCCGAAACACAGGCATCAATTCTTTGTAGCAGAAATTCACGCACTTCGGATACGACATCCTTATAGCGCGGATCTTTCTGCATGGTGCGCGGTAACCCCTGCATGTGCATCAGGCACACCGGCACCTGCAGATCCCTGGCGGTTTCCATCGCCCCCTCGGCCCGCAGCGCCATGACGTCGTTGATCATGCTCGCGCCTGCGTCAACCGCAGCCTCCATCACCTCGGGCTTACTGGTGTCGATGGAAATACTGACAGAAAGCTCACTGTTGATCGCCTCGATGACGGGGATTACCCGATCGAGTTCACCCGCAACGGCTACCGATTGCGCGCCGGGACGGGTCGACTCGCCACCCACATCGATGACGTCGGCGCCCTCGGCAAGCATCTTCCTGGCACCCTGCAAGGCGGCGTCCAGGTGCTCGAAACGACCGCCATCGGAAAAGGAGTCCGGGGTTACGTTGAGAATCCCCATGATGCGCGCAGGCACGGCGACAGCATGGCTCGAGCGCGGGCCCGCACGGTGCGAAACGCGCCCTGCGGGCCCGGTTGGGCTATGAGAATTTGCGAAGGCACTCATGGCGAGCTGCCCGGGTTCAGTCGCGGAAAATCAGTGCGAACTGGCGGGACCGCCGATCTTCCCCGAGGCGGGTTTCTCGTCGTCCTTTTCGGCCGTGTCGGCGGGAGGCTCTGCGTCACCGTCACTCCAGTCTCCCGGCGGACGCGGCACCTTACCCATCATGATGTCCTTGATTTGCTCGGCGTCGATGGTCTCGTATTTAATCAACGCATCGGCCATCAAACCCAATTTTTCGGCGTTCTCGGTAAGGAGCTGCTCGGCACGTTTGTAGTTGCGATCGACGACGGAACGGATTTCCTCATCGATAATATGCGCAGTTTCGTCGGAAACCACTTTGTGCTGGGTCACGGAGTGGCCGAGGAACACCTCGCCCTCTTCCTCGCTGTAGGTCAACGGGCCGAGCTTTTCCGAGAGTCCCCATTTCGTCACCATATTGCGCGCGATTTCCGTGGCACGCTGGATATCATTGCTGGCACCGGTTGTGACGCTGTCGTTTCCGAAGATCAGCTTCTCGGCGATACGGCCGCCGAAGAGACTCGAAATTGAGCTTTCCAGACGCTCCTTGCTG
>JAACFO010000128.1 GCA_009937425.1 Gammaproteobacteria bacterium | reverse complement strand
TGGCGGGTCCACCGCATTGCGGGCAGGTGGTCTCGTAGAAGGCCGGGATCTGACTGAGCGGCGGCACCACGCCCTCCACCTGCACGTCTTCCGGGAGACGCACGGGCAGATCTTCGTCGGGAACAGGCAGCGCTCCGCAGGCATCGCAGTTGACTATGGGCACCGGGCAACCCCAGTAGCGCTGGCGGGATACACCCCAGTCTCGCAGGCGGTAGTTGACGGTCTTGTTTCCGAGACTCCGTTGCTGCAGCCACTCGGCGATTGAGTCGAACGCCGCCGCGAAGTCGAGCCCGTTGAACTCGCCGGAGTTCACGAGCACGCCCTTGCCCACGTAGGCTTGCGCCTGAATGTCGAGCGCCGTGCCGTCGCTGGGCGCGATAACCTGAACGATTGGTAGCGCGTAGTTTCTGGCGAACTCGTGGTCGCGTACATCGTGTCCGGGCACCGACATGATTGCGCCCGTCCCATAACTCATGAGCACGAAATTGGCCACCCACACGGGCAGCTTGTCGCCGGTGATGGGATGAATAGCGTCGCAGCCCAACGCCATACCGCGCTTGTCCATGGTTTCCATGGCCGCTTCCGAGGTTTCGATGCGCTGGCATTCCTCGATGAAGCGCGCGATCTCGGCGTTCTCCCCGGCCGCCGCCTGTGCCAACGGATGACCAGCGGCGACCGCCATATAAGTCGCCCCCAGCAAGGTGTCGGGCCGGGTCGTGTAGACGCGCAGGTTTTCGCTGCCGTCGGCCAGGGGAAATTCGATCTCGACGCCCTCGGATCGCCCGATCCAATTGCGTTGCATGGTGCGCACTGCGTCGGGCCATCCGTCCAGGTCGTCGATGGCGCTCAGCAGGTCCTCGGTGAACTCGGTGATCTTGAGGAACCAATGGGGGATCTCGCGGCGTTCGATGACGGCGCCGGAGCGCCAGCCGCGGCCGTTGATGACCTGCTCGTTGGCGAGCACCGTCTCGTCCACCGGATCCCAATTGACCTCGGCATTTTTCTTGTAGAGAAGCCCCTTAGTGAACAGCCGTGTGAACAGCCACTGCTCCCAGCGGTAATACTCGGGCCGGCAGGTGGCGAGCTCGCGGTCCCAGTCATAGGCGAAGCCCAGTTGCTTGAGCTGAGCCCGCATGTAGTCGATGTTCTCGTAGGTCCATTGTGCCGGCGGGACCTTGTTCTGCATGGCGGCATTCTCCGCCGGCAGGCCGAATGCATCCCATCCCATGGGCTGCAGGACATTCTTACCCAGCATGCGTTGATAGCGGCTGATGACATCGCCGATGGTGTAGTTGCGCACGTGACCCATGTGCAGGCGTCCGCTGGGATAGGGGAACATGGACAGGCAATAGAACTTCTCCCTGTCCGGGTCCTCGGTGACTCGGAACACACCGGATTGTTCCCAATGGCGCTGAACCCGGGTCTCGATTTGCTCTGGAAAATACCGTTCGTCCATGGATTCGTACGCGTCTGGTCGAATCGTCGAAGAATACAGGCTCCGGGAATGGAGCAACAGATCAGGCGACGTCGTGGCCGGTTTCGTAGGCGTAATCGAAGGAGTCGGAGTGAAAGCGGGCGGCGTCCAGGCCCCGGGCGATGAAACTTTCACGCCCGGCCGCGACCATGATTGGCGGTCCACTGAGGTAGACGCTGAAAGGCGAAAGATCCGCAAAGTCCTCGAGCAGCGCTTCGTGAACGAATCCCCTGCGCCCGGACCATTTCTCGTTGGGCAGCGGTTCCGAAAGCACAGGTGTGTATTCCAGGCCGTCGTGCTCTGCCGCCCAGGCGCTGGCCAGGTCGTGCATGTAGAGATCCCGTCGCCCACGAACGCCCCAGTAAAGATGCATCTTTCCAGGAAAGCCGTCGGCCAGCGCGCCTTCGACGATGGCCTTGATGGGTGCGAATCCGGTGCCCCCGGCCATCAGAATTACCGGCCGGTGGTCTTGTTTACGCAAATAGAAGCTACCCAGCGGCCCCCTGAGCCGCAGCAATGCGCGTTCCTTGAGATGGTGAAAGACGTATTCGGAGAAAGTGCCCCCGGGGACCCGGCGAATCTGCAACTCCAGGCGATCGTCGTCCCGGGCGGCGTTGGCCACCGAGAAGGCGCGTCGGCGGCCATCGCGCAACAGCACATCCACATACTGTCCAGGTAGATATTGCAGGCGTTCGGAAGCCGGTAGCATCAACTCCAAACCGATGACGTCGTGGGCAAGCTCACGTTTTTGCATGACGCGACACGGCAAATTGCGAACCACGATATCGTGCTCGGAGTCGATCTCTTCGACCTCGATACGCAAATTGCTGGCGGCGTGCGCGGTGCACAGCAGCGCGAAGCCCTGGGCTGCGTCAAGGGAGGTCAGGGACTTGGGGACGCCCCCGGGATAGTGGACTTCGCCTTCCAGGACACGGCCTTTGCAGGATCGGCAGGCGCCGTTGCGGCACCCATAGGGCAACGCAAGCCCCTGGCGGAGCGCCGCGTCCAGCACGCTTTCGTCGGCTTCGGCGTGCAGCTGGTGGCCGCTGGGTTCGATGTGTATCAGGTGGCTCAAGGGGATCCGCCGAAGCTTCTTCGTCGCAAGCGGGTTACGGCCGCGTGAATGTGTCGAACAGCCGAAGATTAGTCAATAGTGGGCAAGTGACGGACGAGTGGTCCACGTTGCAGCGCTAACTGGAAGAAACGAAATTGTGCCGGGACAATTTTCGAAGCGATGGGACGAAACGATCGCTGCCGACGGATGAGCACGCTGGCCGGACCGCACCGTTGGCCCCGTTACCGGATGTGGCCTACCACCCGATCGAGGATGCGGTATTCGAGTCCTACATGAGCACCCTGTTCGGCGCTGCCGGGAATTCTACGCCGGCCGGCTGCCTCTGCTGCTCAACCAGGATATCAGCGGCGCCCACATCTCGAGATCGTGGGCCACTTTCGATGGTGCAATCTCCCAGATACCAAGTCCCCGATCCGCTGCGTGGGAGTAGTTGATGCTGTTTCGCAGGCAGGCCACGAAGGGAAGCTTGCGTCCGCCTGGCAGTTTGGTCGATTCCAGAAACTCCTCGATCTCGAAATGCCCGGGGGAGTTCTCACGAATCCTGTTGGCGACGCTCGCCACCCGCACTTTGCGGTTGAGCACGCGGCCGAGCTCGGTGATTTCGTCGATGAAGCGCGCCGCGGCGTTCAAGTCGATGGCCGACGGAATGACCGGGATGATGCAGGTCTGGGCCCGGCTCAGGAGCTCCGTTACCTGACGCCCGTGGGTGGCCGCCGGCGCGTCCAGGATGACGATTTCGGTGCCGCGGGGGACCCGCGCGCCTTTCTGCAGACCTTCGATTCCCGTGATCTTTGGACGGCCCTCGGGACGATTTTCCAGCCAATCCAGCGCACAGTACTGCGGGTCGTAGTCGACCAGCGCCACCTCGTAGCCCTCGATCGCATAATAAGACGCGAGGTTGATGGAAAGGGTGGTCTTTCCAGAGCCGCCTTTGGCATTCATCACCAGGATCGAACGCATGACAGATCCTCGAGCTTCGACAGCGAAAAAGTATAGCAGGGGATAGGCGGCTTCGTCGGCGGAAGGGATTGTCAGCGCGGGCGAAATGCGCTGACGGCACGTTTGAATTCCCCCATGGGTATGTTCTTACCGCCGTAGCGCAGTGCCACGTACATACCCGTTATGCGTTCCACCGGTTCTCGCAGCAGGGGCCGCGTGGATACCACCCGGGCAGCGAAATCCACCGGCCCCTCGGCCCCGTGCCGGGTCACTCCGGCACGGGCCAGTTTCCTGCAAAAGCGGCCATAGGCTCTGGAGATCGGGTCCACCGGCACCCGCCGCCGCCGCGCCAGCCACAGGGCAAGAACTCCGAGCATGATGCCGACGATGGCGAGCATACTCATGGACAGGCCGCGCAGATTGCCGGCGTCCACGCCGAATAAGGCCAGCAACTCGTGTTGCCGGCGGGTGCCGTATCCCAGCACCCACTCATTCCAGCCGGCCTTGATGGCGTCGACGCCATGGCGCCAGCGCCGCCAGGTTTCCCACAACGGCCCGCCGGAGGGCAGATCCAGGCCCGCTGGACCCATGGTGGGCGGGATGGCGGCGTCCATGCCCAGCTGGATGCGATTTGGTGATACGGCGCCCGTAGGATCCACCCGCACCCAACCGCGCTCGCCCAGCCACACCTCGGTCCAGGCGTGGGCGTCCCGCTGACGGACGATCAGGTAATCACCCAGTGGATTGAGTTCGCCACCCTGGTAGCCGGTGACAATGCGCGCCGGGATCCCGGCGGCGCGCATGAGCACCGCGAAGCTGGACGCGTAGTTCTCGCAGAAGCCGCTGCGGGTGTCGAAAAGAAACTCGTCCACGGGATCGTCTTTCAGCAGCGGAGGCGACAGGGTGTATATGAAAGGCTGTTGAGCAAAATATGCCAGCGCCCGTGCCACGATGGCGTCATCATCCTGAAGCTGTGCGCGCCAGGTGCCGGCCAGATCCCGTGCCCTGGGATGCATGCCGGGGGGCAGGGCCAGGGCTGCGGTCTGCTCTTCAATAGAGGCTCTGGAGAGGCGCGCCGCGGGGAACGAGCGCACCTGGTAGCGCCTGCGCGCGCGCAGGCGCTTGGGTGTACGCAGCTGAAAGTCCTGGGTCATCTGGGCGCCTCGGGGAACCGTGGTGGGCACCTCCAGGGCGAATAACCAGAATTGCTGATGGGGTTCGATGGTGATGGTGTAGTCCACCGGATCACCCAGCAGTTCGACGTATTGGGCCCGCCAGCTGCGTGCCGGTTGGCCGCTTCTCCACTCCCGGCCATCGGTATCCCACATCACCGGGCCGCGCCAATACAGTCGGCTCGGCGCCGGCGCTTTACCCTGAAATTTGACCCGGAAAGCCACCGCATCCGAGAGGGATAGACGGCTGATCTGGCCGGGAGACATGCTTTCGCTCAAGCCGCTGACCGCATCGTGGGCATCCCGTGGCAATCCCCACAGTGGCCCCGGCAGCCGCGGAAACAGGAAAAACAGGACCAGCATGATT
Organism: Gammaproteobacteria bacterium; assembly: GCA_009937425.1. Taxonomy (GTDB): domain Bacteria; phylum Pseudomonadota; class Gammaproteobacteria; order HK1; family HK1; genus JAABYT01. The sequence goes on along the minus strand of JAACFO010000128.1, from coordinate 6,356 downwards.
GGTGTCGCCTGGGCAAGTATCCCGGCTGCCATACGCAATCGTGCACGCGGGTCGAGCTCACCGCGTTCGCTGGCGAACCCGATCAGGGTTGCGGTCATGAACAGCACCACTGCCAGCATGTAGACGCCGGTGACAATGCTTTGCGAGTAGAGAAAGTTTGTAACCACGAGGAAAAAGCCAAGCGAGCTCAGAACGTAGGCGTCGCGCAGACTGCGACTTTCCATCAATTTCATACCCGCCAGCACCGCCAGCAGGGCGACCCCGGCGCTGCGCCCGAAGAGCGTTCCGTAGCTTACATATACTGCGCCGAGCATGCTGGCGCTCAGCAGAATTACCAGCCACTTCGACGGCAATGCAACGCCGCGCACCGCATGGGCAACCCGCCAGCCCGCCAGAGCGGCGAAGCTTGCCAGCACCCAGACAGGAAGGCGCGCCATATGGGGAACCATGACAAGTACCAGGCACCCCGTGATCCACAGCGTACGCTCCGGGGTCAGGGTCCAATGGCGGGTTTCAGGATTCGCGCGCATCAGTTGCCCCGCGCATCCTCATACAGGGCGAGTGTCTCCAGGCACCGGTGCCGGTGGGCCTCGCCCTTGTCCGCGGCAAGGTCGATCCCCGGGAGGGAGAGCGCATAGCGCAAATTCATTCCATGGGCGTCGACGATCCAGCGGCTGAGCTGGGATAGACGCGCCTCGGCGTCGGCGGCGTCCACGTCCTGCCAGCGAAGCGTTGTCACCCCGGAGGTGGCGCCACTGAAGACTTTCACGGGAAAACCCTGTTCTCTGGCGACGGCTTTCCAGTGCACGCGCCGGGCCGAGTCCCCCTGCTGGTAATCGCGCAGCCCGGAGAAATCGTCCTCGCCTTTTCCAACAGTGCCCTGTTCGCCGGATTCGTCGGGCTGGCAGGCGGGCAGGGCTTGAGCGCCGGTGGGCCGTGGATACACCAGGCACTTAAGCCCGACGTCCTTTCGCGACCAGGCGCGGAACAGTCCCAGGGGAAATCGTGTGGCGATGGTAACGGGTCCGGGGGAATACCATCCGCGCTGCACAGCGACCCCCGACAACTCGATACTCCTGACAGTGTCGGCTTCGAGGCCGAAATGCAGTAGCGGATCGTCCTCACGGCTGCGCCGGCCACCGGCGCCGAGACGCGCCAGCAAGCCGTAGCGCTGCCGCTGCCCGCGATTGTCCACGCGCAAGCCAAACAGAAAGCTGTCGCCGGCAAACACCGGCGCGCTCTCTCCCCGCCCCAGCCGCAACCCGGAAAGGTTGCGTACCGTGTGCAACATGGATACCAGGCCGGCGCCTATGAGCATGAAGCTGAGCACGTAGCCCAGTGCATTGCCGTAGTTGATGGAGCCGATGAGCATCACCGACACGGCCGCGGCGAAGCCCATGCCCTGGCGCGTGGGAAGAATGTAGATGCGGCGAAAGCGCAGCAGGTGCGAGCCGCTTGCGCCGGCCGCCAGGGTTTCAGAGCCTTGCGAGGCCGCGGGTAGTGGGAGGCTCGTGACGGAACTCAGGCCGGTGAGCGGGGCGTCCATGTCACGGAATCGGCACTTGGCGCAGCAGCTCCTCCGCGGACGCCGCCCCCTGGCGCAGACGGTGATTGACCACCCCCGGAAGTACCGCCTGGACGTCCTCGGGAAGCACGTGGCGGCGATCCTCCATAAAGGCCCACGCCTGTGAGCAGCGCAACAGCGCCAGCCCTGCCCGGGGCGAAAGTCCGGGCCCGAACTCCGGAGTGTTGCGGGTTACCGCAATCACGTCCTGGAGATAATCCAACAACGCATCCGACATGTGCACCGTCTGAACCTGCTGCTGAATCTCCAGCAGCTCGGAAACCTCGAGCTGCGGTTCCAGGGCGTTTACGAGCTCGCGCCGGTCGCGCCCTCTGAGCAGCGCGCGTTCCGACTTCGGGTTCGGGTAGCCGAGCTTGATGCGCATGAGAAAGCGATCGAGCTGAGATTCCGGCAGCGGAAAGGTACCGACGCTGTTGGCAGGATTCTGGGTGGCAATGACGAAAAATGGATCCGGTAGATCTCTGGTCACGCGATCCTGACTGACCTGGCGCTCCTCCATGGCCTCCAGAAGCGCGCTCTGGGTCTTGGGCGTGGCACGATTAACCTCATCGGCGAGCACCAGCTGGGTAAAAATGGGTCCCGGGTGAAAATCGAAGCTGCTGGAGCGGCGGTCGTAGACGGAAATTCCGAGGATGTCGGCGGGTAGCAGGTCGCTGGTGAACTGCACCCGTTGAAAGGAAAGACCCAGAATTCGCGCCAGCACATGGGCCAGAGTGGTCTTGCCGACCCCGGGAATGTCTTCGATGAGCAGATGGCCGCGGGCGATCAAGCATGTGAGGGACAGGCGAATCTCCTGATCCTTGCCCAGGATCACGTCGCCGGCCCGGGCTACGACGCCGTTCAGCTTCGTGCCCAGTTCCGATCTCACATGCTGCGCTGCTGGCAGGCGAAAGGCGCTCATGGATAGCACGCCTGGAGCGGAAAAAGTTTCACAAACGGCCCCCTGATCCAATCCTGAAAAGAGTACGGCATGGCCGCTGGCGTGGCGAGAGATGGGGTGTCGACTGGGTCACAAATCAGCTGCCGCCGGCCGTAGCTGCGCCTGCGGCGTCCCGGGAAAGGCCAGGGATGCCGTCGGGAACGTGCACCGTAGAGGTGGGAAACGCCACCTCGGCGCCATGCCCTGCGACGATTTCCAGGACATTCAGTAGCACATCCTGTTTTACCCGGTGGAACTCGGCCCACACCGCGGTACGGGTGAAGCAATAGATAAAGAAATCCAGCGACGACGCACCGCAGTTGGTGAAGTTCACCATCAATGTCCTGTCGGCCTGTATCTCCGGGTGGGCGTTCAACATCTCGGTGACATCTTTCACGATGGCCCCGACCTTGGCGGCGTCGTCGTATCGAACGCCAATGGTCTCGTAGATACGCCGGTGCTGCATGCGCGACGGATTTTCCACGGCGATGCTGGTGAATGCGGAGTTCGGCACGTACAGGGGACGACTGTCGAAGGTCCGGATACGTGTCAGCCGCCAGCCGATTTCTTCCACCGTGCCCTCGATGTTCCGATCCGGCGAACGAATCCAATCGCCTACCGCGAAAGGGCGATCCAGATAGATCATCAATCCGCCGAAGAAGTTCGCCAGCAGGTCCTTGGCCGCGAAGCCCACGGCGATGCCGCCTATGCCGCCGAAGGCGAGCACGCCGGATACGCTGAAGCCCAGGGTCTGGAGGGCAACGAGCGTTGCCGTAATCATCACCGACAAGCGCAGCAACTTGGCAATGGCGTCCACCGTCGTGTGGTCGACCTGTTTGCCCTTTGCCTCGTTGTGGGCGATCAGGTTTGTTTCCGCCACCTTGATGAAGCGCACCAGAAACCAGGTAATCGCGGCGATGATACCCACGTCGCGAATGGGCCCGATGGCGCCAAAGATGGCGGCCCGGGTTTCGTCCTCGATGATCTGAATGGCGAACGCGATGCCGACGATCCACACGACCGCGCTGGCGGGTTTTCGCAGCGCCGAGATGAGGGCGTCGTCCCAGGGATTATCGGTGTGCTCGAGCTTCGCCTGTACGCGACTGAGCACGCGCTTCAAGACGAAAACCAGCACCAGGGTCAACAGGACGACGATAAACACCTGCAACACCCAGGATTGCAATCCCACGGATTGCATCAGGTCGCTAACGGATTTCGGGAGTTCCATGACTACCTCGTGGCCGGGGTTCGGGTCGATTGCGATGATACTATGCGCTAATCCAGGCGGGCAGCGAGTATTCCCATTGGCGACTGCGAATGAGGTGTTGCGTGTAGAGCGTCGCGAGCACGCCGCGATACTTACCATCGACCGTCCTCACGCCGGGAACTCAATTAGTGCCGAGGTGACGGTGGCGATGGATGAGGCGCTTACCGCCCTGGAAGGGGAGTCCACCCTGGTCGCCATCGTTATCACCGGCGCCGGGGCCAAATTCTTCAGCTCCGGCGGCGACATCAAGCAATACAGCAAACTGGTCACCCGCGAGCAGTTGCAGTCTGCCTTCGAGCGCCCGCGCCGTTTGCTTGACCGACTCGAGGCCCTACCGTTTCCCGTCATCGCGGCGGTCAACGGTATCGCCATGGGCGGTGGCGCCGAGCTCATGCTGGCATGCGATCTGCGTCTTGCGGCGCCCACCGCCAGCATCGGTTTTCCCTACGTGCGTCTGGGTCTGATTCCCGGATGGCACGGCAGCGAACGCCTGGCCCGCGTGTGCGGCTACGCGAATGCCATGCATCTTCTAGCCACCGGCGACTCGGTGGACGCCGAGGAGGCACGTCGTCTTGGTTTGATCAACCGAATCAGCGGCGACATGCCGGTAGTGGACGCCGCGCTGGCATTGGTGGACAAGCTCGCGCGAGCCGCACCGCTTTCACTGGCGGCGACTAAACGTGTCTTGCTCGGCGCCTGTCAGCTTCCCCGTGAGCAGGCACGCCGCCTGGCCGAGGGCGACTTCGCGGATTTGTGGATGAGCGAGGACCACCGTGAGGCGGAGGCAGCGTTCGCCGCCAAACGGCGTCCCAGCTTCAAAGGAAAATAGCCCCGGGATTGTCAGCTGGATCCGCTGTCCGGAGGCTTGACCCCGAGCTTGCGGAAAATCAGCGGCGCCGCGATGACGATCATCCCTATGCGCGCCACGTGGTGGGTGGCGACGAAGGCGGTCTCGACGCCCAGTGCCAGCGCAATAAGGCTCATTTCAGCGAGTCCGCCGGGAGAGAACGCCAGCACGACGGCCGGGAAAGGAATGCCGGACAACGGGGCCAGCAGCAGCGCGAAGCCCACCGTCGCCCCCAGCATCAGCGATGTGGAACAGATGGACGAGGCGATGATCATGAATACCCATTTGAGCGGAGCCCCGGCAAATCGGGCACCGATGGCGGAACCGACGACCACCTGGGCCATGGCCACCAGCTCCATGGGCGGCGCCGACCCGGTGATGCCACCGATGTGCACGCCGGCGCTGGCCAGCATCGGTCCCACCAGCCGGTAGGCGGGAAGGCGCAGGAATTTCCCCACGATCGGTCCGAATATGGCGCAGGCCACCAGCACGCCGCCGTCGAGCCAGCCGAGGCCCGCGAGTGTCCCAGTGCCCGCGCCACCGCCGGCGCTGCCGACGCCGTAGGCGTAGCGAAACCAGAACGGCAGGGTAAGCACAACCAGCAATACCCGCGAGCCGTGCACCAGGGCGATAGCGCGATCGTCACCGCCCATTGCACGACCGACGATGACCATTTCGTTGAGGCCCCCGGGGGTGGCCGAAAAATACGCCGTCGCCGGATCGAATCCCATGACCCGCCGGAAGTACACGTACAGCATGCCCGTGACCAGCAGCAGATAAAGCGCCAGGCTCGCCAGCGTGATGGGCCACTCGGCGACCTTGTCCAGAGCTTCCGGCGTGAATGTGCTGCCGAGCAAAACCCCGAGTATGGCGACCATCGCGGAGCGCAGACGGCCGGGGACATACAGGGTCACCCGCGAGAGCGCCGCGATGGTGGTCAGCACCATGGCGCCCATCATCCAGGCAAGGGGCATATTCAACGCGAAGAACAGCGTGCCGCCGACGGTGCCGATGGCCAGTGCTTTGGTGAGGTGCAGCAGGTCCGCCCGGCTCATCGTGCCGCCGGTGTCAACGTTAAGCGCAACTCTGGTGAGCAGCTCGATTCAGTAATCGGTAGTCAGCCTCGCGCCCACGCACCGGCTGTGCGGGACGCTGGGAGAAGAGACAGCGAGTGTGAATTGTATCCTATTCATCGGCTGTGTTTGGCTCCCGCCATTCCAACAGTGGCGTTCAGCTGTTAGTTTTCCCGCAATCGAAAGTGATTGAGGTTCCGATTGTTCCATGGACAAGAGCGCTGCACCCCTGGACGATATACGTGTGCTCGACATCGCCACATTCGTGGCGGCGCCCTTTGCCGGCGCCTGTCTGGCGGAATTCGGTGCCGACGTGATCAAGATCGAGAAGCCGGGGGTTGGCGACTCTCTGCGCCAGCTGGGCACCGAGAGCGACACCGGCGACAGCTACTGGTGGCTGAACGACGCCAGAAACAAGCGCTGTATTACCCTGGATCTCAAGCACCCCAGGGGCGCCGAGATGTTCAAGCGCCTGGTGGCCGACAGCGATGTGGTGCTGGAGAACTTCCGCCCCGGCACCCTGGAGCGCTGGGGACTCGGATTCGAGACCCTGCGCGGGATCAATCCCGGCCTGGTGATGCTGCGGGTGTCGGCCTACGGGCAGCAGGGGCCGAAGAGTCACCTGCCCGGCTTCGCGCGCATCGCTCAGGCCTACGCCGGGCTTT
>JAACFO010000295.1 GCA_009937425.1 Gammaproteobacteria bacterium | reverse complement strand
CTCCAGGTCAGTGCCTGCCGATCGCCGAAAGGCCTCTAAACGACCGGCTTCACTATGGAGCGGCCATTTCGCCTCGATTCGCTGACCGTCCGGAGATGGCCGATTCTGCTCATTTCCCACACATCCGCACTTTCTTCGAATCAGGTGGTCGAGCGTTCGAGACAGCTGAAGCCGCGCGCTGACTTGATCGTTGCTCACCCCTACGAGCGCGCCAACGCTCGGGCTGGAGACTCAGTACCTCCCATGCTGCCTGATTATGTAGTTGGTGAGCTCCTCCACCTGATTATTCACACCCAGCAGAGCCGTGTGCGCCGTGCGGGTGACGGCGCGCATGATGTGATACACCAGACGTGGATGCTGCTCCACCAGGGGTTCGAACGCTTCCCGCTCGAGAGAATACACAACGGCGTCCCCAACAGCATGCAGGGCGACCGAACGGGGTATGCCGTCGACGAATCCCATGGCGCCCGCCAATTCTCCCGGCTTCATGGTATGCAGCTTGATCGAATCGCCCCCCGCCGCCGTCTTGGTAACCATGAGCTGACCGCTGGCGAGAAGATGCAGGGCGTTATCCTTTGCTCCTTGCTCGATGAAGACTTCGCCGTCTTTGAGCCTGCGAAGGTGCATCACCTTCAGCAGCGTTCGGCATTCATCCTCGCTGAGCTCATGACCCAACGGCGAGTTATGTAAGATTTCGTACTGCTTTTCCTCTACCACGGTATCGGATCGTCCATTGTCGAGGTGCTACAAGAGTCGGCCGGCATCCGGGCCTAATCACAACATGCCCTTCAACCGACTATTACCATTAGATCTACATAACCTTTTCGCCGATCTCGCTCTCCCGATCATTGATTTCTGTCAATAAGAGGAAAGAAGGGATCCGGTCTGACATTGGGACATTTCGCGACAATCCCTGCGTTGGCCTATTCCTATTGATGTGGGTCATTTGCGTCGAGAACCACCAGCGCTACGCTTTCCACGTCGCTGCTCGAGCGCAATCGACTCCATTACCAGGGAGCGTGATTGCGTGTCGAGGGACTTCGTTGCTATCGCAAAGGAGAGACGCGCATGTCTATCGCCAAGATTATCGAGATCAGTGCCGAATCGCCCAAGAGCTTCGAGGACGCCATACAAGATGGGATTCAGCGCGCCAGTGAGAGCGTGGAGAACATCAAGGGCGCCTGGGTTAACGAGCAACAGGTCGTGGTGGATGGCGGCAAGGTCGTCAACTACCGGGTCGATTTGAAAGTGACCTTCGTCGTTAACTAAGGACGAGATCCGGGGTTACGCCGAATATCCCTGCAGTTCCCACGGCACTGCAGACAGTCAACCGGCCTGAAAGGGCTTAACTGAACCGTCCCCGACAGTCGGGGGAGGCCAGTTAGACGAGTTGCCCCAGGCTGTTCATGCCCAGTGAGGTCGAGGCAACTCGCACACCGCTGTCACCCACCTGCTCAGGAGGAGTGTCCATGCACCACTACCTGACGAAAACGGATGCCGCGACCGGGGAGAAGTACCTGCCGGTACGTGTGAGAGGTCAGGCGCTGATGACCGATTCCGTGCTAAACAAGGGGACGGCGTTCACCCGCGAAGAGCGCGCTGCATTGGGCATTCAAGGACTGATACCGCCGTCCATCTGCACCATCGAGAAGCAACTCGAGCGGGTGTACGAGAACTACCGTCTGCAGCCCGGCGATCTCGACCGCTATCTCAACCTGGTCGCGCTCCAGGATCGCAACGAGACCCTTTTCTATCGGCTGTTGAGCGAGCACGTGGAGGAGATGACCCCTATCGTCTATACCCCGACCGTCGGGCTCGCGTGCGAGCGCTTCTCGCACATTTACCGCCGACCGCGCGGTCTGTACATCACCCCGGACGACGCCGGGCGGATGCGCGAGCTGCTCTCGGAGCTGCCGTACTCGGAGGTGTCCGTGATCGTCGCCACCGACGGCGAGGGAATTCTTGGTCTCGGCGATCAGGGTGCGGGCGGCATGGGGATCCCCATCGGCAAGCTGGCCCTTTACACGCTCGGGGCGGGAATTCATCCGGCGCGGTGCCTGCCGGTTTGCCTCGACGTCGGCACGAACAACGCCCAGCTTCGTTCCGACCCGCTCTACCTCGGCACTCAGCGCCCACGCCTTGAAGGGGATGAGTACTACCGGGTGCTCGATGAATTCGTCGAGGCCGTCGCCCACGTCTTCCCCTCGACACTACTTCAATGGGAAGACTTCTCGAAGCAGAAAGCGTGGACCGTACTCGAACGCTACCGCGACCAAATCTGCTCGTTCAACGACGACATTCAGGGTACCGGCGCCATCACTCTGGCCGGCGTGCTGGGCGTGTGCACCGTCACCGATCGTGGGCTCACCGACCAGCGTTTCGTAGTGCATGGGGCCGGTGCAGGCGGAGGCGGCATCATCCAAGTGCTGCTCGCGGCCTTGTCGGAAGTCGGGCTGAGCGCGGCCCAAGCGAGGGCGAGAGTACTCGGCCTCGACAGCCGCGGTCTCATCCTCGCGGATCGCCCGGGGCTCGAGGCATTCAAGCACGGGTTGGCCGCCGATCCTGCGCTGGTCTCTGCCTGGCGACTCGATGATCCGAACAACATCACGTTGAGCGATGTCGTTAGCAACTTCCAACCGACGGTGCTCATCGGAACCTCGGGACAACCCGGTTGCTTCACCGAGGCAGCCGTCCGCGAGATGGCCAAGCACGTGGAGCGCCCGGCGATATTCGCACTCTCGAATCCGACATCCAAAACCGAAGTGCTGCCGACGGACGCTCTGGCCTGGACCGAAGGACGTGCCCTGGTGGCAACCGGCAGCCCCTTCGAACCCGTCGAGTACGGGACGGCGC
>JAACFO010000007.1 GCA_009937425.1 Gammaproteobacteria bacterium | reverse complement strand
CCGTGAACCGCTTCAGTGAGATCATGTCTCGCGGCGAGTGCGTAATCGCCGTGTCGGAAAGCATCCGGGAATACCTGCAGGAGAGTTTTCCCCGTACCGATATGACCCGCGTCCGGGTGATTCACCGGGGCGTCGATGCACACCTGTTTCCACCGGGGTACCGGCCCGCACCACAATGGACGGTGGATTGGTACGCAGGTTTTCCGGAATTGAAAGACAAGTACGTGCTGACCTTGCCGGGACGGCTGACACGTCTTAAAGGCCACGAGGCTTTTATCCGTCTTCTCGCAGGCCTCGCCAAGGATGATGCCGGCGTGCACGGCTTGATCGTCGGCGATGCGGACAGCAGCGGCAAAACCTACGCGGACAGGCTGCGCATGGAAGTGGCGCAGCGAAATCTGCCAGTCAGCTTCGCTGGACACCGCGACGACATGCGCGAGATCTATGCCAGCTCGGATCTGGTGCTGTCACTGTCGTCGCATCCCGAGTCCTTTGGCCGCACGGTGCTCGAGGCCCTGAGCATGGGTGTACCCGTGCTTGGCTATGATCACGGCGGCGTCGGCGAAGTGCTGGCGAGCGCTTTTCCTGAAGGCCGGGTTGTCGTCGGCGACGAAAAGGCGCTTCTCGCGAAGGTCGTCCGTTTCCGCGACAACCCACTGCGGCCGGTGACGCCGGTGCCCTTTACCCTGGATGCGATGCTTAGCAAAACCCTGGCACTTTACGCGGAGCTGGCGAATGCCTCGCCGACCAATAACTGAGTCGACAGATATTTGAACGATTCGGCGCCAATTCTTTCGAAAACTTACCGGCAGCAGCTACCGGTACTTCTGGTATGGACATGCTTGTTGGTATTGCCCATAGGGCGTGTGGTGGAAGTACCGGTGATGATGATGGCCATCGCCGGTGTTTATTTGCTCTGCAAGCACTGGCGCAGCTGGCGCTATAACCAGGCCTTCCAGCTGTTTGTTTGCGTTTTTCTGCTCGCCTGGGTTCCGATTCTGGTTTCGCTGGTGGACGCCGTGCGCCCGGAGAGCACCCGCATGATGAGCGTCAATCACCTGCGCTTCGGCTTCGGGGGAATTTTCATCCTGCACGTTTTATCCACCCCGGAGTCGCACCGGCGATTTCTGACCCTGTGCGCCTGGTTGCTGCTCTTTTGGGTGGCGGACGGTGTTGTACAGATGGTCGCTGGATGGGATTTGTTCGGCTTCCCTGTTCATCCCACCGGGCGCATTAATGCGCTTTTTGGTGAGGAGGGTTTGGTCTACGGCACCGTCGTGTCGGTGTTCTGCCCGCTGCTGTGGGAGCACGCGGGCCGCCATTGGTCACCCTGGCAGGTGGCTGCCATCGTCGTCGCCACCATTGCCGTCGTGCTGGCGGCCGGTGCACGTTCAGCATGGATCACCATCTTCGTCATTTTGCTCGCATACGGGGCGGTGTTGTGGCGCCGGCGTGGGCGTCTTTCCGTGCCTTTGCTGGCGCTCGTACTTGCCGGGGCCGTCGTATTCGTCGCAGCACTGTGGGCAGGCTCCGAGCGTTTTGCCACTCGTGTGGAGACGGCCGTTGGCGCCTTCACCGGATCCACCGGGATCGAGAAAGACGCCATCGGTCACCGACTGTGGATATGGCGCGGCGCGGTCAACATGATAGAGGACAATCCGCTGAACGGTGTCGGTGCGGGAGGCTTTCGTTACGCTTTCCCAACGTACGCCGCCGACGGCGATCCCTTCATCAACGCCGATCCGCCCATCAGCCCCTATCACTCTCACCATTTGTGGTTGGAGATGCTCTCGGAAAGCGGCATCGTCGGTGCGCTGGGCCTGCTCGCCCTGTTGACCTTGTTATTGATCGCGGGAATACGGGCGCCCCGGCAAGCACGCCGGGTCATGCTCCCCTACGCTCTGTGTCTGCTGGCGGCGTACTTTCCTTTTAATTCGCACATGGCAATCTACTCATCGTTTTGGTCGCAGATCGTATGGTGGCTGATTGCCCTTTACTGCGCGTCATACGGTGCCGGACTGGCATCCGCTGCCGGGGAGGACGACACGGCCTAGATCACCAGACGGGTGCGCAGGCCGCGCTCCTTCATGATCGGCTTCGTATTGTCGGCGTTCTTCCACGTGGCCTACTTGCCGATGCAGAAGCGCGAAAATATCTCTCCGAGGATATCGTCGCTGGTCACCTCACCGGTGATTTCACCCAGGGACTGCTGGGCCAGACGCAGCTCCTCCGCCGCCAGTTCACCGGCGCCGCGCTCACGCAGCACCTGGTCGGCGGCATCCACGGCGGTGGCCGCCCGCGCCAGGGCATCCAGGTGCCTGCGCCGCGCCATGAAGCTGCCCTGGTCGCCGATTTCATAGCCCACACACGCCTTCAGGGCGCACTCCAGGGCCCCTATACCGGCGCCGGTGGTGGCCGACAGGCGCACATGCTCCTCGTCATCCATGCGCTCGGCGCCGGGCATGGCGCCGCTCAGATCGATCTTGTTGTTGACCACGATACGGGCAACCCCGGCGGGTGTGCGCGCGAGAATATCCCTGTCCGCGTCGTCCACCCCGGTACGATCATCGACCACCAGCAGCAGCGCATCGGCAGTTTCGATTTCGCTCCAGGCGCGCTCCACACCGTGCTTCTCGACCACGTCACCGGGCACCCTGATGCCGGCGGTGTCGATCACGTGCAGGGGCAGGCCGTCCAATTGGATGTGCTCGCGGATAATGTCCCTGGTAGTACCGGGGATATCGGTGACGATGGCGGAGTCACGGCCGGCGAGCAGGTTCATGAGGCTGGATTTGCCCACATTCGGCTGGCCCGCGAGAACCACGCGCACACCCTCGTTCAGCAACACGCCGCGCCCGGCGCTCGCGCGGGTCGCGGCCAGCTGGCGGCGCAGCGTCTGCAAGCGCTGCGCGAGCTGGGGGTCGGACAGAAAGTCGATCTCTTCTTCGGGAAAATCCATGCAGGCTTCAATATGGGCACGCACGTCGGTCAAGGCGCCGGCGAGCGCCCGCACCTGCTCGGAAAAGGCGCCATCCAGAGAGCGCATGGCGGAGCGCGCCGCCGCCCGGGAGCCGCTGTCGATGAGGTCCGCCACCGCCTCCGCCTGGGACAAATCCATGCGCCCGTTGAGAAAGGCGCGCTGGGAGAACTCTCCAGGTTGGGCCGCACGGGCACCGTGCTCGAGGACCGCCGCCAGCAGCATGTCCATGACCACCGGACCGCCGTGGCCTTGGAGTTCCAGAACGTCTTCGCCGGTAAACGAGGCAGGTGCCGGGAAATAGAGGGCCACGCCCCTGTCGATGACGCTATTGGCGCCATCGCGAAAGCTGCAGTAGTGGACGCAACGGGGTGGCGGCAGGCGGCCTGTGAGTGCCTGGGCAATGGCGGCGGCAGCAGGGCCCGATACGCGCACGATGCCGATACCGCCGCGGCCAGGGGGAGTGGAGACGGCGGCGATCGTGTCCGTGGGTTGCATGGAAGCCTCGGCAGCCTGCCGGGTGACTAGGTCTTGCCGACGATCTTCCTGGTGATAACCCACTGCTGGGCAATGGACAGGAGATTATTGATGAACCAGTAGAGCACCAGCCCTGACGGGAAGAACAGAAACAGGAAAGTGAACACGAAGGGCAGGGCCATCATGATGCGCGCCTGCATGGGGTCCGGCGGCGCGGGGTTGAGCTTCTGCTGGGCGAACATGGTGATGCCCATCAACAGTGGCAGCACGAAGTAGGGGTCGTGGATGCTGAGATCGTGAATCCAGAAGATAAAGGGAGCCTGGCGCAGTGACACGCTTTCCAACAGCACCCAGTAAAGAGAAATGAACACCGGTATCTGCACCAGGATTGGCAAACACCCACCCAGCGGATTGATCTTCTCTTTTTTGTAGAGCTCCATCATCGCCTGGTTGAGTTTCGCCTTGTCGCCGGCGAAGCGGTCGCGCAGGTCCATGACCCGGGGCTGGAGCTTGCGCATGCGCGCCATGGATTTGTAGCTGGTCGCGGAGAGGTGAAAAAAGGCGAGCTTGATGAGCATCGTCAAGACGATGATTGAAAAACCCCAGTTGCCGATAAATCCGTAGATCTTGGTAAGCAGCCAGAACAAGGGCTCGGCGATAAACCACAGCCAACCGTAGTCGACGGTGCGTTCCAGATTCGGCGCGACTGCTTTCAGCCGCTCCTGGACCTTGGGTCCGGCGTACAGGCGCAGTGCCACGCTGCCCGTGCCGTTGGGCGGGACGCTGACGTGGGGAGTCATTACGCCGAGCACGAAGCGGTCGTCAGCGACCGCCTTGGAGTAAAAGTAATTGCTTCCCTCGGCGGTCGGCACCCAGGCGCTGGTGAAGTAATGCTGGATCATGGCGATCCAGCCGCCGCTTTGGCTGCGCTTCAAATCCACGTCGCGCATATCCGAGAAGTCGATTTTCTCGTAGGGCTTTTCGGGACCGGAGATGACGCCGCCGGTGTAAGTGTAGGTGCGGAACAGCCCACCCTCGGGCGCCACTTCGGAGCGCTGGAACTGGCCGTACATGCGCGCCCCCCAGGGTTCCCCGGAACCGTTCTCCACCTGGTAGCTCAAATCGACCACGTAGCTGTCGCGATGAAAAGTATAAATCTTGGTGATCCGCACACCGTCATCGCTCTTCCAGTGCAGCTTCACATCCAGCGTGTCGTCGCCGTCGGCGAGTACGAAGTCAGTCCTCTCAGCGGTAAACGCGGCATGATGATCGGGGACGTTGCTGTCGCCGGCGGCGGATTTGCCGCGCAAGCCCGACTGGGCAAGAAACACATTCGGTGGTTGAAACTCCAGAAGCTGGAAGGGTTCGTCCTTGTTCTCCAGGGACACGGGATAGTCCAGAAGCGCCAGGCGCCGAATGCCCCCGCCGCGTAGATTGATGTCCACGTCCAACAGATCCGTGCGCACGCGAACCTTGTCGTAGTCCGGCGCCGCGGTGACGGAGGGTCCGTCCGGCGCTGCTGCCGGTACGTCGTCGCTGATATTCGGCAGGGCCGGCACGTCTTCTTCGACCACGGGGGCGGGCTGCCCGTCTTCAGTGACTGCCGCGGTGGGCGCTGGCTGCACCGGTTTTGGACCGTAATCCTTCTGCCAGGCCTGCCACAGGAGAAATCCCACCACGCAAAGCGCGATGAGTAATAGATTTCTCAACTGATCGATAGCCACGTAGTCGTCTCTCCGGCCTCAGCAGGCGGCGTTGCTTCGACAGCGCTCGCTTACCTGGCGCCAGTGGTCTTCGAGGCTTTCGAAAACCCATTGTGTATTCTTCTTCAGCAGCTCGCTTCTTCCAATCACAACCACGTCCAGGCCGTGCAACAAGTCCTGGTGACGGCGAAAACTCTCACGTATGAGCCGCTTGATGCGATTTCGCTCCACCGCCCTGCGAATTTGCTTGCGCGGAATCGCCATCCCCAGGCGCGCCGACGCCTGGCCGCTTGGCCGGGCCAACACCGTGAGCGCTTTGCTGCTGGACTTCTGTGGATGCTGGAATACGCGTTCGTAGTCTCTGGCGGTCAGGAGGCGCATGCACCGCTGAAAGCGCAAACGCGGCGGCGTATCGTCCAACGGGCTCAGACCGGGACGTTAAGCAGAAAGGCTGGCTCGACCTTTGGCACGCCTGGCTTTGATCACTTTGCGGCCCGCCTTCGTCGCCATGCGGGCGCGAAAGCCGTGCCGCCGCTTACGCTTCAGTCTACTCGGTTGAAATGGTCGTTTCATTGCGCGGCTCCCGTGGCGCGTACCGGCGAGTCATTATCTGTCCGCGACTCGCAAAAGGGGCTGAATGCTAACGTCACGTTTCGCCACCTGTCAAATGGTTAACAGGGTTTTGCTGTGATGGATTAGACCCGGCAACCGTTATACACTCCCACTCTTCCTTGATTCTCTCCAACACGTCCATAGGAGGACCGCGGGGGTGGGGCCGACGCTGTGGAATAGGTGTCTCGATCGCCTCGAAGGAGAGTTCTCCCCGCAACAGTTCAATACCTGGATCCGTCCTCTGCACGCCATCGAAGATGGCAACTCCCTGCGCTTGCTTGCACCCAATCACTTCGTGCGCGATTGGGTCAACGAGCATCTCCTCAGTCGCCTCACGGAAGTATTGACCCGGCTGCTGAACGGTCAAGCCGGCAGTGTCGTCGTTCAGATCGGCAGCAGGGAGTTCAGCCGGGATCCAGAACCGGCGGGCACGCCAGAAGTGCCGGCGCCGGCTCAAGCACCGGTTCAGACGATCAACCGCGGCGCCGCCAGGGGCAAGCGGCAGGGCACAGGTTTGCGCCCGGCCTTCACCTTCGAGACTTTCGTCGAAGGTAAGTCCAATCAGCTTGCCCGGGCCGCCTCCATGCAGGTGGCGGAAAATCCCGGCGGCGCCTACAACCCGTTGTTCATTTATGGCGGCGTGGGGCTCGGTAAGACCCACCTGGTGCACGCCATCGGCAACGCTATCGCACGCCGAACAGCCTCGGCGAAGGTCGTGTATCTGCACTCGGAGCGCTTCGTTGCCGACATGGTGAACGCGTTGCAGCACAACGCCATTAACGATTTCAAACGCTTTTACCGTTCCGTCGATGCCCTGCTCATCGATGATATTCAGTTTTTCGCGCGCAAGGAGCGCTCCCAGGAAGAGTTCTTTCACACATTCAACGCTTTGCTCGAGGGTCAACAGCAGGTGGTGCTCACCTGCGATCGCTACCCAAAGGAAGTCGAAGGTCTGGAAGAACGGCTGAAGTCGCGCTTTGGTTGGGGACTGCCAGTGGGCATCGAGCCGCCTGAGTTGGAAACCCGGGCTGCCATTCTGATGCGCAAGGCGAGCCTCTCCGGCGTAGAGATCGAGAACGACGTGGCGCTGTTCATCGCCCAGCGGATTCGCTCGAACGTGCGTGAGCTCGAGGGGGCGCTGCGCCGAGTCATCGCTACATCCCACTTCACCGGCCAGCCCATCGACATGGACCTGGCGAAAGAAGCCTTGCGGGATCTGTTGGCGTTGCACGACCGCATGGTGACCATTGAAAATATCCAGAAGGCCGTCGCCCAGTACTACAAGCTGCGGGTTGCGGATATGGTGTCCAAGCGTCGCACCCGTTCCATCGCGCGGCCACGGCAAATTTCCATGGCCCTGGCGAAGGAGCTAACGAACCACAGCTTACCGGAGATCGGCGACGCTTTCGGCGGCCGCGATCACACGACGGTATTGCACGCCTGTCGCAAAGTGGCAGAGCTCAGAGAGAACAATGCGACCATCAACGAAGAGTATGCTGTGCTGCTCAGGAGCCTCAGCAGTTGATATCGATAGCTTGTGGATAAGATGGGTCTATTCCCGGGGCGAGATTTTATCCACATTTCATCCACAGGTGGCGCTGAGCATTCAAGGAGCCTGAAAGGCCCTCTTATGATTTCTGGAACTATCTGATTAACATAGCGTTTATCGGGTTATCCACAGAAACCGGCGTGGCTAATAATAGTAGTAATAGATCAGGATACTAAGATATGAAATTTACTATGAACCGGGAAAACCTGCTGAAACCATTGCAGGCGGTTCAAGGTGTTGTGGAACGCCGCCAGACCTTGCCCATTCTTGCTAACTTTCTGGTTGCCATCGATGCAGGGCGTCTGTGGGTCACCGGCACGGATATGGAGATCGAGCTCGTTGCCAGCACCGAGTTGCCGGACGCGGAAGCCGGGGAGGTTACGGTGCCGGCGCGAAAGCTGGTGGACATTTGCCGCTCCTTGCCTGCGGAAGCGGAGATTCGCCTGGAAGTCGATGGGGACAGGGTGTTGGTGCGGTCAGGGCGCAGCCGTTTCTCGCTGACGACGCTACCGGCGAGTGATTACCCGAGCAGCGACACTCTCAGCGGGGAGCTGCGGGTTACGGTCAAGGAGGGCGCGCTCAAACGCCTGATTGAATTGACCCATTTCGCCATGGCCCACCAGGATGTGCGCTATTACCTGAATGGATTGCTGCTGGATATCGGCGAAGGGCATCTGCGGGCCGTGGCCACCGATGGTCACCGTCTGGCCATTGCGGAGATTCCAGTGGAGGCGAGCGATGATGCCCGCCAGGTTATCGTGCCGCGTAAGGGTATCAGCGAGTTGCTGCGGTTGTTGGGCAGCGGCGAGGACGAGGTGGTCATCGAACTGGGCAGCAACGCCATCCAGGTAACGCTGCCGGAAGTACGCCTCACCAGCAAACTCATCGATGGGAAATTTCCCGACTACCGGCGGGTGGTGCCCAAAGAGGAGACCACGGACAAGTCCGTGGTGGTGGATAGGGAGTTGCTACGTCAATCCCTGTCCCGGGCGTCGATCCTGTCCAACGATAAGTATCGGGCGGTGCGGCTCTGTCTGGAGCCCAACGCGCTGCGGGTCGTGGCCAAAAACCCTGAGCAGGAAGAGGCTGAGGACGAAGTGCAGGTGGCTTACGATGGGGAAAGTCTTGAAATAGGCTTCAACGTCTCCTACCTCATCGATGCGCTGACCGCCCTGCCGGGAGAGGAAGCGGTGATTCACCTGGGGGATTCCAGCAGCAGCGCTTTGATTACCCCGAAGGGCGACGGCGAGTGCCAGTACGTGGTCATGCCAATGCGGCTGTAGCCGCCGTGCCCCGGGCCGGCAGCGGTCCCCAGCGACAGATGGTTCCCCCATGCGCCTGGACCAGTTAGAGGTCCGAAATATACGGATTTTGTCCGAGCTGGATTGCACCCCCGGGGAGCGCTTGAATGTGTTCGTGGGGGCAAACGGCAGCGGCAAGACGAGCATTCTGGAGGGCATCCATCTTCTCGGCAGCGGTCGCTCTTTCCGCACTCACCGCTTGGGGGAGTTGATTTCCCGCGACCAGTCCTGGCTGAGGGCGCGGGGGGTGATCCGGGGCGAAGACGGGGCAGCAGAGACCGTCGGGGTGGAAAAAGGGGCGGAAGGGCTGCGCATACGGTTGGCGGGGGATGAGATCCGTAATGCGTCGGAATTGGCCCGGCGACTACCGCTGGTGGTTATCACGCCTGATAGTCAGCGTTTACTCACCGACGGCGCCATATTGCGCCGTCAGCTCATGGATTGGGCACTGTTCCACGTGGAACCTACCTACTTAGGCGTCCTGCAGCGGTACCGTCGGGCGCTTCGCCAGCGCAACGCCGCCCTCAGGGACGCTGTGGGCCCCAGCGCTTTAGCACCCTGGGACCAGGAGGTGGGGGAGGCGGGGGATGCGCTCCATCGCCTGCGGGATCGATTCCTGGAGGGGATTCTGCCCCTGTACGCGGAAACCCTCGAGAACCTGATATCCATGGCGGTGGAGATCCACTATCAGCCGGGCTGGGACTCAGGGACGAACCTGGCGGAGGCCCTGGGCGGCAACATCGGAACCGATAGGGCCCGGGGGTTTACCGGTGTCGGACCCCATCGGGCAGATCTGCGCTTTACCACGGAAAGGACGCCCGTCCATCGGGTGGTGTCCCGGGGTGAGGGCAAGTTGTTTGTGGTTGGCCTGGTGCTCGCCCAGGCGCGATTCCTCCAGGATGCTCAGGGGCGGCGGCCGCTCGTATTGGTGGATGACCTGGCATCGGAACTGGATGAGGACAGCCGAGGGCGCTTTTTCGCGCAACTGCACGCCCTGGGAGCGCAAATATTCATTACCACGGTCTCCAGAGACCTGGTGGAAACGGCAGATTGGGAGGGATTACGAGTGTTCCACGTGGAACGCGGCAAGCCACTGAAAATGGTATAATTCTTAGGTTTTACTGTGAGGGGTTTTTGAGTGGCGGCAAGCACTTACGATTCAACCAACATTAAGGTTCTCAAGGGCCTGGACGCAGTCCGAAAGCGGCCGGGAATGTACATCGGAGACACCGACGACGGGACCGGACTACACCACATGGTGTTCGAGACCGTCGACAACGCCATCGACGAAGCCCTGGCCGGGCACTGCAGCGAAATCGACGTCATCATCCACGAGCACGAGTCGGTCAGCATCATTGACAATGGCCGTGGTATCCCCGTGGACATACACGAAGACGAGGGCCGCCCGGCCGCCGAGGTCATCATGACCGTGCTCCACGCCGGCGGTAAGTTCGACGATAACTCCTACAAAGTGTCCGGTGGCCTGCACGGCGTCGGCGTGTCGGTGGTGAATGCGCTCTCCGAGCGCCTGGTGATGACCATTCACCGGGACGGAAAAACCTATCGGCAGGAATACCAGCACGGCGAGCCACAGACGCAACTGGAGGTCGTCGGCGAGACCAAACGAACAGGTACCGATATTCTCTTCAAGCCCAGCGCCAGTACCTTCACCAACATCGAGTTTCACTACGATATCCTCGCCCAACGCCTGCGGGAACTGTCCTTCCTCAATTCCGGCGTGCGCATTCGCTTGTTGGATGAACGCAATGGCAAGCAGGATATTTTCCAGTACGAAGGTGGCATCAAGGCGTTCGTCGAGCACCTGAACAGGAACAAGACCCCGGTGCACAACAGCGTTCTGTACTTCTCCGTGGACAAGGACGACGTGGGTATCGAGGTTGCCATGCAGTGGAACGACTCCTATCAGGAGAACATCTTCTGCTTCACCAACAATATTCCCCAACGGGACGGCGGCACCCACCTTTCGGGGTTCCGCGCGGCTCTGACGCGCATGCTCAATCAGTACATGGAGAAGAGCAACGCCACACAGAAGGCCAAAGTGGAACCCACCGGCGACGATGTGCGCGAAGGTTTGACGGCGGTACTGTCGGTGAAGGTCCCTGACCCCAAATTTTCGTCCCAGACCAAGGACAAGCTGGTCTCTTCGGAGGTGAAGGGCATCGTGGACTCGGTGGTGTCGGCGAGGATTCAGGCTTTTCTCCTGGAAACACCTGCTGAAGCCCGCGCCATCACGGGCAA
This sequence comes from Gammaproteobacteria bacterium, assembly GCA_009937425.1. Classification (GTDB taxonomy): domain Bacteria; phylum Pseudomonadota; class Gammaproteobacteria; order HK1; family HK1; genus JAABYT01. The sequence goes on along the minus strand of JAACFO010000007.1, from coordinate 61,105 downwards.
AATTATTGATGCAGCCCGCGCCCGCGAGGCGGCGCGCAAAGCCCGCGAGATGACCCGTCGCAAAACCGCCCTGGACGTTGCAGGACTACCCGGCAAGCTTGCTGACTGCCAGGAAAAGGATCCGGCACTCTCGGAGCTGTTCCTGGTGGAGGGTGACTCCGCCGGCGGCTCCGCCAAGCAGGGCAGGGATAGACGCTTTCAGGCGATCCTGCCTTTAAAGGGCAAGATCCTGAACGTGGAGCGGGCGCGCTTCGACAAGATGCTGGCCTCGGTGGAGGTTGGCACCCTGATTACGGCATTGGGATGCGGCATCGGCAAAGAAGAGTACGATCCAAACAAGCTGCGTTATCACCGCATTATCATCATGACCGATGCCGACGTGGATGGCTCTCATATCCGCACCCTGCTGATGACATTTTTGTACCGGCAGATGCGTGAGCTGGTGGAACGCGGCCACGTTTATATCGCTCAACCGCCCTTGTACAAACTCAAGAGAGGCAAGCGGGAACGCTACGTGCGCGACGACGCCGAGCTCGACGCACTGCTCATGGAAATTGCCCTGGACGGGGCAGTGGTCGAGCCCGGCGGCGAAAAGAAAGCCATCAGCGGCGCCGAACTCAAGAACGCGGCACAGGATTACGTGACCCTGCTCGGTATATTCAAGCGCCTGGCGCGGCGGATTCTACCCGACGTACTGGACGTGCTGAAAATGATGCCGCTTCTGGAAGCCGAAACCATGGAGTCGGGGGATGCCACCCGGGAATGGTTCGACGCCCTGCAGACTCGACTCGCCGCTGGCGCCAACGGTCATGGTGACTACGAAATCCGCCTGGAAGAACGGGCCGAAGACGACTTCCGGGCACGTTTGCGAGCGGTGGTCCACGGAGTCGAGTCGGAGAGAGAGCTGGGCAGTGAGTTTTTCCGCTCCGCCGAGTACCGCAACCTGGTGACCCTGAGCCAGCATCTTTACGAGCCCCTGGAAGAGGGATCCCGGGTGGAGCGCGGAGAGCGGTCCAATCCGGTGTCCACAGTGGCGGAGGCCCTGGACTGGTTACTGGCCGAGGCCAAGCGCGGTCTCAACATTCAACGTTACAAGGGGCTCGGCGAAATGAATCCGGATCAGTTGTGGGAGACCACCATGGATCCGGAGGTGCGTCGTCTGCGCCAAGTGCGTGTCGAAGATGCTGTGGCGGCGGATGAGCTGTTTACGACCTTGATGGGCGATCAGGTGGAGCCGCGCCGTGAGTTCATTGAACGCAACGCCCTGTCGGTGGCCAACCTGGACGCTTGATCCCGTTTAAGGTGGCCCATGGGGCCGGCCGGCGCAGGCCCAAATTACCACTTGTTCGATACCTGCCGCCCGCAAAGTGCGGGCCAGCTCCCACGCTGTGGCGCCGGTGGTCAGCACGTCGTCGACGATGGCAACGTATCGCAGGCCGGGTAGCGGTTTGCAAAGGCTGAAGGCGCCCGCCACATTGCGCCTCCGATCCGCCCGGGAAACAAGCACAGATTGCGGTTGGGTAGCACGGTTACGCAGGCAGGCCCCTGTCAGCAGGGGCCGTTGCAGGCGACGGGACAGGGGGCGCGCCAGCTCGACGGCCTGATTAAAGCCCCTGGAGCGAAGGCGATCGCGGTGCAGGGGAACCGGGATGATGGCATCCGGCAACCTCATGCCCGTTTCGCCACAAACCCTGTCGGCAAGCAACACGCCAAGGCTGAGCGCGGCGGCCAGATTGGCCTCGAATTTCATCCAATGAATCAGCGTGCTGATGGGCGCCCCGTAGCTGAACGCCACGACACGGTTTCGAGATTGCCGGTCCAGACGGGGCAGCGCCCGGACACAGTCCGCGCACAAATTAGGCACGCACCCGGCGGTTGAGTCGCAGAGCAGGCACAGGTCGGGCAGGACGGCCGCCCGCAGCCGGCCCCATGAAAGCAAAGCCTGCAAGTTGACAGCCCCTCCGCCGGCTACCCATGATCGTGGCATCTTAGCGTTGTCGAGACGGGGATCGGTGACCTGATGTCCCGGCTTCCGTCCGCCTATCGCTGAACAGGCCCTGGCAATGGCCACAGGATTCACGAGACACATAGAAAGTGAGCACTCACAGACTGCTTTTTGCAGGGGCTCGGACCGACATTCGCCGACCGTTGCAGAGGACGGCAGCCCAATGACCGGCGACCCCGCGTTGACATCCCCCGTGTCCACGGTCGCCGCGCACACTCTGGACAAGGCACGAGTACGCCGTCTGGCGGCACGGGCTGCGCCCCACTACGACGATGCGGCATGGTTGCCCCGGGAAGTCGCCAGCGCACTCATGGAGCACCTGGAGCCAGTCCGCATCCAACCGGCACGCATCCTCGATGCCGGCGCCGGCACCGGCATCTGCACGAGACTGTTGAGCCGTCATTACCCGGCCGCCCGGGTGATTTCCCTGGACTGCTCCAAACCCATGTTGCGGGTCGCCCGGGGCCGTGGTCTCCGCTGGTTCACAAAGCACGCTTTTGCCTGCGGCGACGCCGAACGCTTGCCGCTGGCAGACAGGAGCATCGACCTGATCGTGTCCAGCCTGATGTTACCCAGCTGCCCGTCACCGGATGCGGTACTGGCAGAGTTCCAGCGTGTCCTGGTACCTGGAGGGTTGTTGATGTTCTCGACCCTCGGTCCGGACACCTTATGCGAGCTACGCGAAAGCTGGCTGGCCGTCGACCACGACGTGCACGTGCACGCCTTCATCGACATGCACGATCTCGGTGACGCGATGCTGCGCGCCGGGCTGCACGACGTGGTGATGGACACCGAGCGTATGACGGCCCGCTATGCTGACCTGGCGACCCTGACCCGTGAACTGAAACAACTGGGCGTCAGCAACGCCGCCAGTGGTTGTTCTAAGAGCCTCACCACGTCCACCAGTCTCGTCGCCCTGGAAGCCGCTTACGAAGTTTTCCGGCGAGACACCACGCTACCCGCCAGCTTCGAAGTCGTCTTCGGGCACGCCTGGCGTCAACCCCTGCACTCGGTCGAGGTCTCCGCCGAATCCATTGGCCGGCCTGCGGGCAGAAACTAACGCGAAACACATCCCCGGAGCCGTCGCCGGCAGCAGCGTCGAAAGGTCCTTCCGGGGCATCTCTAAGCGTTTCATTTGTGTACCGAATTCCCGTTCCGCCAAGTTGCGTCACCGTACCGCCTGCGGTAGCATCTCGCCCCGTTTGGCGGGGGGATCCACTGACCCGTACGAGTTTGGAAATGGTCTCCAGTACGGTTGACACCAAGCGCAACTGGCGAATCGTGATTCGGCCGAATCGCTCGTTAACCCGGCGACAGCTACAGCTGGCCTTTTTTGGCATAGCGGTTGTATGTCTGGGTATCGCGGGCGCGTTCGCCGTCATCGGCTTGTGGCCCATCCTGCCTTTCGCCGGGGTTGAAGTAATTGTCGTCGGCATCGGCTTTTATCTGTCCGCCCGCGGTGGCCAGGAAATGGAAGTCGTTTCGGTGGGCGGTGACAAAGTGGCCGTGGAAAAAGGCCGTCGGCAAGTCAGCCGACGATGGGAAATGCAGCGGGCTTGGACACAAATACGTTTACTGCCACCGAAAATACGCTGGTACCCGTCACGACTCGTGCTAGGCTCCCACGGCAAAGCGCTGGAGCTGGGCGGATTCTTGAGCGAACAAGAGCGACAGCTGCTGGCCGGACAATTGCAATGCGCTATCCGCGAAAGCGGACAGTGAGCGCGCCGCAGGTCCATTCGGCTGCAGCCGGGAAGACGGAAACGCAGGAGACAGCGACCTATGCTTTCGAAAATTAGCCGCGCCATGGCCGCGGGCCTGGCAGCCATGTTCACGATGTTCGCCAGCAGCGGGGCCATGGCGGCATGGGAACTCAATCTTCCCGTCGGCGTGACACCCATCAGCCGCGACGTCTACGACCTGCACATGCTGATTTTGTGGATTTGCGTCATTATCGGCGTTGTCGTTTTCGGCGCCATGTTCGTTTCCATCGTGCTGCACCGAAAAGCCGCCGGCCACAAGCCCGCACAATTTCACCACAGCACCTTCGCCGAAATCCTCTGGACCATCGTGCCCTTCGTCATCCTCGTGGCATTTGCCATCCCGGCAACCAAGACCCTCATTAACATGGAAGACACGAGCGAAGCCGAGATCACCATCAAGGTCACCGGCTATCAGTGGCTGTGGAAGTACGAATACATCGAAGATGGCGTGAGCTTCTACAGCAGCCTCGCCCCCAGCAGCCGGACCGCTATCTACGGCGATCCCTGGGCGGTCGAAAACTACCTACTGGAGGTCGATAACTCTCTGGTCCTGCCGGTCGGAAAGAAAGTCCGCTTTTTGTTGACCGCGGACGATGTTATTCACGCCTGGTGGGTACCGGCGCTGGGCATGAAAAAGGACGCCATACCGGGATTCGTCAACGAGCTGTGGGCCCTGATCGAGGAGCCGGGCATCTACCGCGGCCAGTGCGCAGAGCTGTGCGGTAAGGATCATGGTTTCATGCCCATCGTCGTCGACGCCCGATCCGAAGCCGACTACAAGCAGTGGGTCGCAGCCTATCAGGCTGGGGAGAAAACTCAGCTGGCCGCCACAACCCCCACCCCCCAGTAACGATTACTACCGGAGAGCCGCCTGATGAGCAGCGACATCACCGCTAACGACAGCCCACACGCTCACGACGAGCATCACGACCACGGGCCACCCTCCGGCCTCATGCGCTGGGTGTTCACCACCAACCATAAAGACATCGGAACGCTCTATCTGCTGTTCTCCCTGATCATGTTGCTTGTGGGCGGCGCGCTGGCCATGGGCATCCGCCTGGAGCTCTTCGAGCCGGGCCTGCAGTTCATCAATCCCGACTTTTTCAATCAGCTGACCACCATGCACGCACTCATCATGGTGTTCGGTGCCATCATGCCGGCCTTCGTCGGCTTCGCGAACTGGCAGGTGCCGTTAATGGTGGGCGCGCCGGATATGGCGCTGCCGCGCATGAACAACTGGAGCTTCTGGATACTCCCCTTTGCCTTCGCCCTCCTGGGTTCAACCTTCTTCATGGAAGGCGGTGCACCTGCCGCCGGCTGGACCATGTATCCGCCCCTGGTGCTGCAGGGCGCCGGCAACGTGCCCTTCATGATATTCGCCATCCACATGCTCGGCATGTCCTCGATCATGGGTGCCATCAACATCATCGTCACCATCGTCAATATGCGCGCCCCCGGCATGACGCTGCTGAAAATGCCCCTGTTCGTGTGGACCTGGTTTATCACCGCGTTTCTGTTGGTGGCCGCCATGCCGGTATTCGCCGGCGCCGTCACCATGTTGTTGACCGACCGCTTTTTCGATACGTCGTTTTTCAATGCCGCCGGCGGCGGGGATCCGGTGCTGTACCAGCACGTGTTCTGGTTTTTCGGTCACCCCGAGGTCTATATCATGATTCTGCCGGCCTTCGGCATCGTCTCGGAGATCATCCCGACCTTCTCGCGCAAGCCGCTGTTCGGTTACGAGTCCATGGTCTACGCCACGGCCTCCATCGCCTTCCTGTCGTTCATCGTCTGGGCACACCACATGTTCACGGTGGGCATGCCCCTGGCCGGCGAACTGTTCTTCATGTACACCACCATGCTGATCGCCGTACCCACCGGTGTAAAGGTCTTCAACTGGGTGTCGACCATGTGGCGAGGCTCAATGACCTTCGAAACGCCCATGCTGTTTGCCCTGGCCTTCGTCGTGCTGTTTACCATCGGCGGCTTCTCCGGATTGATGCTCGCCATCACACCGGCGGACTTCCAGTACCACGACACTTATTTCGTAGTGGCACATTTCCACTACGTCCTGGTCACCGGCGCGTTGTTTGCCATATTCGCCGGTGCTTACTTCTGGCTGCCCAAGTGGACCGGCCACATGTACAACGAGAGCCTGGGTAAATGGCACTTCTGGCTGTCCACCATCAGCGTCAACGTGCTGTTTTTCCCGCAGCATTTCCTCGGGCTCGCGGGCATGCCCCGGCGTATACCGGACTACGCGGTGCAGTTCGCCGATTGGAACATGGTGTCCAGCATCGGCGGCTTCGTCTTCGGTCTCAGCCAGCTTCTGCTTGTGTATATCATCTGGCAGACCATTCGTGGCGGCGAGCAGGCCACCGACGAAGTCTGGGAAGGGGCCCACGGTCTGGAGTGGACCCTGAGTTCGCCGCCGCCGTATCACACCTTCGTGGAAGCACCAGAGGTGCGCTAGAGCCGGCGTGGCCGTGGTCGAAAATGAGCGCCCCACAATTGCCCAACGCCAACGTCGCCGCAATGTGCGTCTCGCCGTCATCGTCGCGGTGGTGGCACTGGCGCTGTACCTGGGATTCTGGCTCAAGGCCGCCCTGTGACTGATCCGTCCCACCTGCAATCGGCCAACCGCCGCTTATCCCTGCGGCTCATGGTCGTGGTCGTCGCCATGTTCGGCTTCGGCTATACGATTCTGCCGCTGCTCTACGATGCTGTGTGCGAGTTGACCGGTCTTGGCGGTAAACCCGCCGTCGCCGCGGAATCGCGACTCAGCGGCCGCGAGGACACGGAGCGCCTGGTCACCGTCCAGTTTCTGGGAACGGTGAACAGCTCGCTGCCCTGGGAAGTGCGGCCAACGGTCACCGAGATGCGCGTCAATCCAGGACGCGTGTACGACGCTACTTATTTCGCCCGGAATCTTTCCCGCAAGGGCACAACCGGCACGGCAACACCCAATATCACCCCGAGCAAGGCCGCCATCTATTTCACCAAGACGGAGTGCTTTTGCTTCTCGGTGCAGCAGTTCGACGGCGGTGAGGGTCGCGAGATGCCGTTGCGCTTCGTGGTAGGTGCGGGGTTGCCCCCGGACGTGCGCACCATTACGCTTTCTTACACCTTCTTCAACGCCGAGGCGCGGTCATGATCGCCCTCGCCCCGGCTCTCACAACACCCATTTACCCCAGGTAACCGCTATGGCCGCTACCCACGACTCCTATTACCTTCCGAGCCCCAGCCGTTGGCCAATTACCGGATCCATCGGTTTGTTCACGCTGCTCGGCGGTTTCGCAATACTGTTGAACGGCTCCAGCGCCGGCAAGTGGCTCATGATCGCCGGCGCCCTCATCGTCATGCACATGCTGTTTGGCTGGTTCGGAACGGTTATTCGCGAAAGCGAAGGCGGCACTTACAACGACCAGGTGGACGTGTCCTTCCGCTGGGGCATGGGCTGGTTCATTTTCTCCGAGGTGCTGTTTTTTGCCGCGTTCTTCGGCGCCCTGTTCTACATTCGCGTTCTTTCCGTCCCGTGGCTGGGGGGCGAAGGCGTCGGCGGCATCGCCACGGGTCCCGTCCTGTGGCCGGGCTTCGAAGCCGTGTGGCCCACGAACGGCCCGAACGCTGTCGGTGGAGCCTTCGAAACGATTCCCGCGTTCGGGTTGCCGGCGTTGAATACGCTGATCCTGCTCTCCAGCGGCGTCACCGTTACCCTCGCCCACCACGCGCTCAAGCACGATAACCGCAAAGGCCTGATTGGCTGGCTGTTTGCCACCGTCGCTCTGGGGATCACATTTTTGTTTGTTCAGGGTTTCGAGTTCCACCACGCCTACGCCGAACTCAATCTGACCCTGGGATCAGGCGCCTACGGCTCAACCTTTTTCATGTTGACCGGCTTTCATGGCCTGCACGTCACTATCGGCGCCATCATGCTGACCGTAATGCTCATTCGCGCCATGAAAGGGCATTTCACGCCGAAGCACCACTTCGCTTTCGAAGCGGCCGCCTGGTATTGGCACTTCGTCGACGTGGTGTGGCTGGGATTGTTTATCTTCGTCTACTGGCTGTAGACAGATTAAAAGGGGACAGATCTATTTTTCTTCCGGACGGTTCCGTCCGGAAGAAAAATAGATCTGTCCCCTTTTAATCTTCAGGGGCGTACGCCGTGGGGACTAATCAATCCAAGACCCCAGAGTACGAACAGTAGCGCGAACAGCGCGATGGATACGCCAATACGTACCGTCAACGCCTTGAGTGTCCGATCCGACTGCCCCTTGTCCTTGATCAGAAAAAAAAGTGCGGAACCCATACTGCCGATGATTCCGAGAAAAATCACGATGATGAGTACTTTCGACAGCATGGCATCTCCGGAGACAACGCGGCCTGCCAGTATACTCCAGGCATCGCCGGCGTGATTCCGTCGGCCAGGATCGTCGTGGGAGCTTACGAAGTGCGCGTGGCGCCGCTGCCCGCAGTCACTGCGCTACTCATGCTCACCTTACTCCTGTCCGCGGGCCTCTGGCAGCTGCGCCGCGCCGAGGAGAAACGCGCCATCGCGGTCGAGCAGGCATACCGCGTCGAAAAACAAAGCCTGATTCTGGAACCCACTCTGGCCGCTTCCGCCAGCCTCGCGCAACTGCGCCACCGTCGCGCCAGCGCCACCGGCCATTATCGTAGTGATGCGCAGTATCTTCTCGACAACCGCGTCCACAAACAAATGGCTGGTTACCATGTGCTGACAGCCTTTCGCTTGGGCGACAGTGATGTGCACGTCCTGGTGAATCGCGGCTGGTTGCCGGTGGGCCCCGATCGCCGACGGCTTCCGGACATCACCGTGCCAGAGCAGGCGGTGGCCCTGGAGGGGACAATCGTGGCGCCGCCGTCATCGGGCATCGCGCTCGGTGACTCCGGATACGATGCCGAGGGTTCGCCCCGGGTCGTGCAGCGCGTGGACATGGCCCGCATCCAGGCGCAACTGGGGGGCTCGCTGCTGCCTTTCGTGTTGCGTTTGTCGCCGGCTTCCGAGCAAGGCTACACACGGGACTGGCAGCTTCGCACGGGTCTCACGCCGGAGCGTCACGTGGGCTACGCCGTGCAGTGGTTTGCCCTGGCGGCGGCCCTTTTGACGCTGTGTATCTGGGTCGCCGTCAAGCGAACGCGCCGGCAGCACCATGGGCACTGATCGCCGCCCCAGGCGCATTCTGCTGGTCGGAACCTTTCTGGTCTTTTTCCTGCCGATCCTGGCAGCCTGGCTGCTCAATGTTTTCGCGCCGGACTGGCGCCCTTTCGGCACCCTCAATCATGGCACCCTGGTGCAACCGGTTCGCCAGCTGAGCGCCGCGCGTCTCGAGCATGTGGATGGCAGTCCCCTGGATTCAGGCTATCTGGCCGGGCGTTGGACCATCGTGCACCTGCTCGACGGCGACTGCCGGCAGAGCTGCATGGATGCGCTGACCCGAAGCCATCAGGTCCAGCAAGCCCTCGGCGACGATATGCAGCGCATCCAGCTGCTCCTGGTCTTCCAGCCCGCCGTGGCCGTGTCCACGGCAACACTTCCACCGGCGGTTACCCTGGCGACGGCCGACGGCGACTGGTTGGCGGAGCTTTCCCTTGCGCCAGCCCCGGCAGGTCACAATCTGCGCATCTACCTGGTGGACCCGCAAGGATATCTGATGATGCGCTATGACCAGGATGTCGATCAGCGTGGCTTGCTGGCGGACCTGGAGCGACTGCTGAAAATTTCCAAGATCGGCTGACCGGGCGCCCGCCCGAGGCAACTACCGGCCGTCCCTCGCGCCGGTGTATCATAGGCGCCGCTCGCCGGGGGCCGATGGCCCCCGGGACATCCATGGGGAACCGGGGGAGTAACGCTGCTCATGTCGAATCGCGCCATTTCCATGGCACCTGCGCGCTCGTGGCGCGAGTACCTCGAATTGTGCAAACCACGCGTCGTAGTGCTGCTCGTGTTTACCGCCGTGGTCGGCATGTTTCTCGCCGCACCGGGTTGGGTGCCGTGGCAGGCGCTGATATTCGGCAGTATCGGCATCGGCCTTGGCGCCGCTTCCGGTGCCGCCATCAACCATATCGTCGATCAGCGTGCCGACTCCCTGATGCTGCGCACCCGCCGTCGTCCACTGCCTGCCGGTCGCATGGACCAGGCGAGCGCGCTGATTTTCGCCGCTCTCCTGTGCGCCCTGTCCATGGTGCTGCTGGTGACCTTAGTGAACACCTTGACCGCGGTGTTGACCCTGGCCGCCATGGTCGGTTATTCGGTGGTGTACACCGTTTTCCTCAAACGGGCCACACCCCAGAACATCGTCATCGGCGGTGCCGCCGGCGCCATGCCGCCGGTGTTGGGTTGGACCGCCGTTACAGGCACCCTTGACCCGCAATCGCTGCTGCTGTTTTTGATTATATTCGCCTGGACGCCGCCGCACTTCTGGGCTCTGGCTATTCACCGCTGCGGCGACTATGCCCGCGCCAACGTGCCCATGCTGCCGGTAACCCACGGCATCGAGTACACGCGGCTGCAAATACTTCTCTACACGGTGTTGCTGGTGGCGGTAAGCCTGTTGCCCTACGTGACGCACATGAGCGGTCCGTTGTATCTGATCGCGGCCTTGATCCTCGGCGGCGTGTTTCTGTACTACGCCATCAGCCTTTACCGCGGCCGCGACGATGGCTTGCCCATGCGCACCTTCATCTATTCCATCTACTATCTGATGGCCTTGTTCAGCGCCCTGCTGGTGGACCACTACCTGCTGCTGTTGTGGTAAAAAAAAACGCCCCGCCTGTACCAGGCGGAGCGTTCTATTTCACCATCGGCCGCGTAGCCAGGAGCGTTATTCGGCGAGAGCGACTTTCAATTTGTTCATGGCGTTCTTCTCGAGCTGGCGCACACGTTCGGCGGAAATGCCGTAGGTATCTGCCAGATCCTGTAGCGTCACCTTGTCTTCGTTGAGCCAGCGCTTCTTTACGATGTCGCAGCTGCGCGCATCGAGACCTTCCAGGGCCTGGTGCAGAAGCTCTCCGCTGTGCTCTTCCCAATCCTGCGCCTCTACCTGGGCGGCCGGCTCGAAGCGCAAGTCCTGGAGATAACCCGCCGGTGCGAAGCGATCACCGTCACCGTCATCGCTGGACTGTGCGTCGAAGGCCGCGTCGTACGCGCTCAGCCGTTTTTCCATCTCCAGAACCGTCTCGGGGCTTACCCCGAGGTCCTCGGCCACGGCATCGACTTCCGCGCGATTAAGCCAGCCGAGACGCTTCTTGGCGCCGCGCAGGTTGAAAAACAGCTTGCGCTGGGCCTTGGTGGTGGCGACCTTCACGATGCGCCAATTGCGCAGAATGTACTCGTGCATTTCGGCCCGCACCCAGTGCACGGCGAAGGAAACCAAACGCACGCCGACGCTCGGGTCGAAGCGCTTCACGGCCTTCATCAGGCCGATGTTGCCCTCCTGGATAAGATCCGCCTCCTGCAGTCCGTAGCCGGAGTAGCCGCGGGCGACACGTACCACGAAGCGCAGATGCGACGTCACCAACGCCCAGGCAGCGTCCAGATCCTCGGTGGCCCGGAAACGCTCCGCGAGCGCCTTTTCCTCGTCGGCAGTCAGCATTGGCACGCTGTTGACGGCCTGACGATACGCCGCCAGGTCTCCTGTAGGTAAGGCCAGCTTGAGTTCCAGTGCTTTGCTCATTAGATCCCCTCAAATCAGATAAAAGCTATTTTAGCAGTCGCCAAGTTAGAGTGCTAGCCGCTGTGGAAGTTCACTGATTTTAGAGGCTTAGGAGCATATCCGCCGTTCCGGACACGCCAATTCCGAGTCCCTAGGAAGGTTCTATGGCGGCCAGGTGGCGGCCCACGGACAACCAGGAACCGAGCAGACCGAGCAGCGCCCCGCCGCTGACCAGCGTAATGCTCGCCAGGGGGGCCAGGAACTGGAGCCGGTATTCGCCGGAGTAGAGCGCCGTCAGCCGCTCGACGGGTTCACCCAGCAACAGGAAGCAGATCCACACCAGCAGCCAGGCAATGACGCCGCCCATGGCGCCGTAGAGCAGGCCGCTATACAGGAATGGTCGCCGGATGAAGGCATTGGTAGCGCCAAACAGCTTGGCGATTTCGACTTCCTGGCGGCGGCTGTCGATGCTCAAACGCATGGTGTTTCCAACCACCAGCAGCACGCCCGCGGCGAGCAGCGCCGCCAGCACCAGCACGCCACGCTCGACGATGCCCAAAATGGCGTAAAGGCGCTTCAGCCATGCCAGGTCGAACTGGGCAGACTCCACCTTCGACAACTCCCCCAGGCGGCCCAGCAGCTTCTCCATGGCCGCCGCGTCCCCGGCGTCAACGCCCGGCTCGATGATGATCACCGCTGGCAGCGGGTTGTCGCTGGAGAAAGCATCCATGACGTCGGCGAAGCCCGACAGCTCGCGAAACTCCTTCAAGGCCTGGTGGCGGGTGATCACCCGGGTGTCGGCTACCTCGGGCCATTTGCCCAAGCTGCCCGCAATCGTCGCGGCTTCGGCGTCACTGACCTCCAGCTCCAGAAACAGTGAGATCCGGTTACTGCCGTCCCAACCCCGGGTTGCATCCTGAACGTTGTCCAGGAGCACATAGAGTCCGGCGGGAAGCGCCAGGGCCATGCCGATGACGGCGGCGGTCAGAGTGCTTGCCAGAGGCGCCCGCGACAGTAAGCCGAGGGTGTAGAAAAAGCTCTGCAGGTGGCGCGTGAGCCAGGACTGAAGGCGACCGGCGCCGGTTGAGGACAACGCAAACTTTTCCGGCTCCGGCAGATCGGTCATCAGAGTGCCGCTCCGGCGCCGTGCACGAAAGAGCCATCCTTGAGGGTGAGAATGTCGTAACCCATGTCGCCAATAAGGGAGATGTCATGGGTGGCGACGAGCACCGTTACGCCAACGTGGTTGAAGCTCTCGAACAGCCCCATGATTTCCCGGCTGAGTTCCGGATCCAGGTTTCCAGTCGGTTCATCGGCAAGCAGAATGCGTGGCCGGTGGACCACCGCACGGGCGATACCGACCCGCTGCTGCTCACCGCCGGAGAGCGTTATCGGAAATGCCCGGCTTTTGCCGAGTAATCCGACCTTGTCCAGAGCCGCTCGCACCCGCCGACCCACCTCACCATGGGAAAAGCCTGCGATGACCAACGGCAAGGCCACATTGTCGAATACCGTGCGATCCATCAGCAATCGATGGTTCTGGAAAACCACGCCAATGTTGCGGCGGAAATACGGAATGCGCCGGCGGCTCAAGCGGTTCAGATTGTGTCCGCCCACCAGCACCTGGCCCCGCGAGCAACGCTCCAGCAGGGTCGTGAGTCGCAGCAACGTGCTCTTCCCGGCACCGGAATGACCGGTGAGAAAGGCCATGGCGCCGCTTTCAATGCGCAGACTCACGTCCCGCAGCGCCTCGTGGCCGTTCGGGTAGCGCTTGGTAACGTCGTGAAACTCGATCATGTTTCCCGGTATGCGCTCATGGGAGCGGGCGTTGTCGACCTGGGTCGCGGACCGCCGCTATCGTTCGAGGAGTGCGCCCACAAACTCGTCGGCGCGAAACACCCGCAAATCCTCGGCACCTTCCCCAACGCCAACGAAACGAATGGGGATCCCCAGCTCCTCGGCAATGGCAAAGACAATGCCGCCCTTGGCGGTGCCGTCGAGCTTGGTCAGGGTAATGCCGCTGACGCTCACCGCTGCGTTAAACTGGCGCGCCTGGGCCAGGGCGTTTTGACCCATGCCCGCATCGATCACGAGCATGGTTTCATGGGGCGCGCCGGGGTCCAGCTTGGTGAGCACGCGAACCACCTTTTTGAGCTCCTCCATGAGCCCGCCCTGGGTGTGCAGTCGTCCGGCGGTGTCGGCGATGAGCACGTCCACTGCCCGGGCCTGGGCAGATTGCAGGGCATCGAATATGACCGAAGCGGCGTCGGCTCCCGAGTGCTGAGCCACCACCGCCACGTCGTTGCGCTCCCCCCAGGCCTGCAACTGCTCGATGGCGGCCGCCCGAAAGGTGTCGCCCGCCGCCAGCATCACCGAGTGGCCCTGGCTGCGAAAAAGCCTGGCCAGCTTGCCGATGGTCGTGGTTTTTCCAGTGCCGTTAACACCCACCATCAGTATCACGAAGGGCTTGTCACACTTCTCGGGGATGGCCAACGGAATCGCCACCGGCTCCAACACCGCGAGCATATCCTCGTGCAGCGCAGAAAACAGCGCCTCCGGCTCCGTGATTTCACGGCGCCCGATGCGTACCTTTAAATCTGCAACGATGCGCTCGCTCGCTTTCACACCCACATCGCTTACCAACAGACTCGACTCCACCTCCTCCACCAGATCCTCGTCGATGGGGGTATTGGCGTCGAAGAGCTGAGAGATGCTCCCCAGCAACGCGCCCCGGGTACGTTTGAGGGCGCCGGACAAACGCCCGAGCAATCCGGGTTTCGAGCCTTCGGCGGAGGAATCGTTGCTTGTGGTTTTGGACTTAGCTGATGGCCACATGGAAAGATGCGCTGACGGGCGGCGGCGACCTGTTGGGATTGGTGTGCAATGAACGTCTCTGGCCCGCCGCCCGGGCCGCGCGCTATCCTATCACGTTTGCGCAACAGTCGACGTCGGGGACAGTTTCCAGCGTGACGGGTAAGGTACGTATCATCTCCGGACAGTGGCGCCGCCGCCTGCTGCGTGTGCCCGGCGTGGAGGGTCTGCGGCCGACACCCGACCGGGTCCGCGAGACCTTGTTCAACTGGCTGAGCGGCTCTATCGAAGGCGCCCGATGCCTGGATCTCTACGCTGGAAGCGGCGCCCTGGGATTCGAGGCCGCCTCCCGCGGTGCCTCCAGGGTGCTGCTGGTGGAAAAAGACGCACGCGCCGTCGCCTGCATGCGAGAACAGGCGGCAACCCTGGGGGCCGGGCAGATCCAGGTCATACAGGCCGATGTTCGCAGTTGGCTGCAGGGCGCGGCCAGCGCCTTCGATATTGTCTTTCTCGATCCACCCTATGGCAGCGAGGACCTGGGCGACCTGTGTACCCGGCTCGCCGGGAACGCCTGGCTGGCCCCGGGAGCCCTGGTGTACCTGGAGACCCGAGTCTCCCCTGAACCCCTGAAACTTCCCCCCGGCTGGAACATTCTGCGTCGACAGAAGGCCGGCCAAGTGATGTATCATCTTGCCGCTGCGGGAAATCCCGCTTAGGCGACCACGCAATCTACTAGCGACCCAGGCGCTTCGAGGGGCCATGGACATAACTGCCATTTATCCCGGGACATTCGACCCCGTTACCAACGGCCACGCGGATTTGGCGCAGCGTGCCCTGCGCCGCTTCGACCGCGTGATCATCGCCGTCGCTGGAAGCACAGGAAAATCCACCTGCTTTACCCTGGAAGAGCGGGTATCACTGGCGCGCACGGCGCTGGCGCCATTGGATCGCCTGGAGGTGGTGGGCTTCGATGGATTACTGGTCAAGTTCGCCCAGGATCAGGGCGCCGGCGTCATTCTGCGCGGCCTGCGGGCGGTCTCGGACTTCGAGTACGAGTTCCAGCTCGCCAGCATGAATCGCAAGCTCGCCCCCGACGTGGAAACCATGTTCCTGACACCGGACGAGGGCTACAGCTTCATCTCATCGAGCCTGGTGCGCGAGATCGCCGCGCTGGGCGGCGATGTGCGGGCATTCGTGCATCCGGCGGTGCAGACGGCGCTGAAGGAGCGATTCGGCTAGCCTGCCGGCCGCGACAAGCAAATGGCCCTGATGATTACCGACGTCTGCATCAACTGCGACGTCTGCGAACCCGAATGCCCTAACGGCGCCATTTCCCAAGGTGAGGAGATCTACGAGATCGACCCGGCGCTGTGCACCGAGTGTGTCGGCCACTACGACACCCCGCAGTGCGTGGAGGTGTGTCCGGTGGACTGCATACCCACCAACCCGGAGCACGTGGAAAGCCGCGAGCTACTGCAGAACAAATACGAGCGTTTGATGAGAGCGGATCTCGACGGTTGAGGGTTGTCGCTGCACGCTAGCTGTCAGCGGCTCGCACAGTGACCCGGGAAATCCAGTTTCGCATTCGTCGGCCCAGGCGTGCCTCAATGTCTTCGCCGTCAAAATCGCTGACCGACGAATCCAGTTCCGATTGGTCGACGTTCTCGAAGGTATTGACGTTTACCACTGCATATTCGACGCTCTCGATGGTGCTGGTCACGAATGGGACCACACCGCAGCGGGTGCAAAGGTAGAACTCCGCCGTTTTCGTACCGAATACGTACCTGTTGACGGAATTGCTGTCAGCAACACGCGCATCGAGGCGGGCATCGGGATGAGAGGTGTATACGCCCCCGTGCTTGGTGCAGAATGTGCAGCCGCAGGCACGAACGGCAAGCATTTTCCCGGACTCCGGCCATAGGAGCTCGTACGCGATGTTGCCGCAATGGCATTTGCCCTGAATTTCTCGCATCTGCTTCCCGCCTCGCTGCGTTTCGAACTAAATCGTTAAAGTAATTCGGCTACGCGTTTTCTGAGCGACGGCAGCACTTCGACGTCGAACCACGGATTTCGTCGCAGCCAAAGGTTGTTTCTCGGACTGGGGTGGGGCAGCGGAACCATGTGTGGCCAATAGGTGCGCCACGATTTCACCAGTTCGGTCAGAGACTGCTTGCCTTTCCCGAAGTGGTAGGCCTGCGCGTATTGACCGAGCACCAGGGTAAGCTCCACGCGAGCAAGGTGCCCGAGAAGCTGTTCGCGCCACGCCGGCGCACACTCGGGTCGCGGCGGGAGATCTCCCGACCGACCCGAGCCGGGAAAACAAAAACCCATCGGCACGAGCGCGAACTGCTTCGGGTCGTAGAAGACGTCCCGTGTGACTCCCAGCCAGTCGCGCAGACGATTCCCGCTGGGATCATTGAACGGCACGCCGGAGTCATGAACTTTTCTGCCGGGAGCTTGCCCCACAATGAGAATGCGCGCGTGACGGTCCAACTGAACGACAGGCCGAGGACCGAGCGGCAAGTGCGTCTCACAGATCCGGCAGGCTCGGACCTGGGACAGTAAGTCCGACAGCGACGTCATGGCGCAGGACTAACCAAAATCACCGCCGCCTACCCCACTCCAGTCCAGGCGTTTGACACTGGGGTGCCGTTCGGTTGCCCATTCGTGGCACAAGTCGCCAAGGTACTGCTGCATTTCGGATTCCGAGATGTCTGAAGGCACTAATATATCCGTAGCGGGCCGTCTTTTCCCATCTGCGCCCAGGTAGTATGCAGCCCATCCTTTCCCGGACTTCGTAACTAGAATTTCACGTCCGAAGACGTCGAACCGCAGTGACTTCATGGGGTCAATTCTGCCGTCTGCCGCGCCTTGTCAGGCACTGGCACTCCAACGTTAGCCTTTGGCAATTTGCCTGACGCCAGCCAAATCCATAACCCACTTCTGAGCAGAGCGAAACCAGTATTGCGCACCTGGCTTGAGCTCCGCCCTCTGACGTATGGTGCCAACTCGGAGATTAAACTGTCTCGGCCCCTGCCCAACGGACGTCGAGTAAATCTGCGTGCCGCATTCGGGGCAGAAAACCTGCGGACGCTCAGCACCGCTTTCGCCGGTTTTGATGTAGGTTTTCAGTTGCCCGGCAAGAAGCTCGAAGCTGTTTTCCGGGCAGGGAACCACAGTGCGAAACGCGGTTCCCGACAGGGTTTGGCAATCCGTGCAGTGACATAAGAAAACTGAATCAGGGTCGATTTCAGTTTCATACGATATGTAGCCGCAGTGACATCCGCCATCGACCTTCATTTCGCTCTCCCATATGTGCGACGAAAATTAACAGTCTCGACACTCGCGAACGTATCGCACGGCCGAGTCCCGCGAATGGATGGGCCCCACGCTTACGGCGCTGTCCGGGAACCCGGAAAATACGCCGTAGATAAAGTCCTGTAGTACCTCCAAGACTCCATCAGGGAGAACAGCCTGTTGGCCAGCGACGACGGCGAGCACCTTGTGATCCGGCTCGCCTGACTCGATTTGGTCGAGCAACCCGACTACTTCGCAGTCCACAATGGAGCCGGACTTCAGACCATCGTCGCCGAAGACATAACAGTCGACGTTGTCGCCATCAGCGGCCGTAGTCGCAACGACAAATCCGTACGCATATGGGTAGGGCCGGGACACGCTGCCTACCTCAATGGGCGTGAGCGTCTTTTCATCGTACCGTATCTTGTCGGTCGAGCCAGCTTGCGCCTGAATCAACACTTTGATCATTGGGCACACCAGAGGAGTCTTCGCGCAGGTAGCACTTCATCGATCCAGTATGGCGGGTATTCCCGGCCAAGCAAAAATCGCACCCGGATCACCGCCCTGGATCCATCCCCCCCGCAGGCTTCACCGTTGGCAGCGCGGGCAGTAATAGGTTGCCCGTTGTCCGATTACCCGGCTGCGAACCGCTGAGCCGCAGTGCTCGCATGCTTCATGCTGGCGACCGTACACACGTAGCTTCTGGGAGAAGTACCCGGGATTGCCGCTGCTGTCGACGAAGTCACGCAAGGTGGTGCCTCCGGCGGCGATAGCGCCCTCGAGGACCTCACGAACCGCGCCCACCAGTCCTTGATAGCGCTTCACGGAAATACGACCCGCGGGGCGTCCGGGATGAATCCCGGCCAGAAACAGTGCTTCGCTGGCATAGATATTGCCGACACCCGCGACCACCTTGCTGTTCATCAGGAACGACTTGACGGCTACCCGCCGGCGTCGTGACAGTTGGTGCAACCACTCGGCGTTAAAGTCGTCTTCCAGTGGTTCGGGGCCCAGATACTTCAACAGTGGATGTTCGAAAGGATCTTCAGTGGTCCAAAGGGCAGCGCCGAAGCGTCGCGGGTCGCGAAGCCGCAGACAGTGGCCGTCGTCCATGACCACGTCCAGATGGTCGTGCTTTTCCGGAGCCAGGTCCCGGGATACGACGCGCAAGCTTCCCGACATGCCCAGATGCAGAATGAGATGGCCCACCGGTGATTCCACCAGCAGGAACTTCGCGCGCCGCGTCACCCCACTCACGCGTTGACCAGGAAGCTCGCGGGCAAGCGCCGGCGGGACCGGCCATCGCAGGTGCGGATTACGCACATGCACCGACGTGACGCGGCGGCCGCTGAGAAGCGGTGCAATTCCCCTGCAGGTCGTTTCTACTTCCGGTAGTTCGGGCACGCTTCGGTCCTGAGCGGGCCTTCGCTTAGAGCAATCCGTGTCCGGTTGCCCGTGTGCGCCTGGCCAGCATATGGATGATGACAACCGCCGCGATCCCGGCAATGCACAGCGCGCCCGCGAGAGCCTCACCGCCACTCGGATCGGTGGGCCATACGGGTGTGCTGTGGACCAGCTGTTGCTTGCCGCGAACAAGCTCGTAACTACGTGCCTGAAAGGGCCACAACAGCCACAAGGACCCGACGAGCATGCCGATGATGGTCGTCAGGGTGACCCGGTAGTAGTGTTTCAGCAACCACACCAGCAGCCGCGAGAACACCATCAAGCCGCACACGGCGCCAAGCGCAAAGGGCAGAATCACGGCGAAATCGAAATGCCCGACGGCGTCGAGCACATGCTCATATTTACGCAACAGCAGCAGAATAAATGACCCGGAAATACCCGGAAGTATCATGGCGCAGATAGCGAGCGCGCCGCTCAAGAAAATGAACCAGGCATCAACCGGCGTTTCGAAGGGAACGACGTTTACGATTGCGAGACCCAGCAAGGTCCCGAGCACCAGGCAGCCGAAATCCCGCCAACGCATGGGGCCGAGCGTGCGCAGCAGGACAACGATGGAACCAACGATGAGCCCGAAGAACAACCCGTAGATCTGCTCGGGATGTTCACGCAGGAGATTTGGCAGCGAAACTACGCGGGTAAAGAACAGGATCGCGCCGAGTATGCCGGCTCCAAGGGGAAGTAAGAACAGAATGTCCACGTGCTCGGCGGCATCGCGAAAGCGTCGCAATGCAATCAAACGCAGCAAAGTCGAATCGAAGGAGCGAACGGCTTCCAGGAGACGCTTATAAATGCCCAGAATCAGCGCCATGGTGCCGCCACTGACGCCGGGAACCACGTCGGCGGCACCCATGCACAGTCCTCTGACGAAAATGCCGAGCGGCGACGTCATCGGCGGAAATTGAGCGCGGCGTCATGCCCTTCAGCCGCCGGCGGTGTCACTGGTGGTAAGGCTCGCTGAGTGCGTGGACGGCGTCCACCAGGACGGCGAGCTGCGCCGGATCGACGAATGGTTGAATGCCATGGCCGAGGTTGAAAACGTGACCACTACCCATGCCGTAACCCGCCAGCACTCCGGCCACTTCCTCGCGAATGCGTTCCGGCGGTGCGTACAAGGCGCAAGGGTCGAGATTTCCCTGGATCGCTACCTTGTGGCCGATGCGGCGGCGGGCGTCGCCCATGTCCACTGTCCAGTCGATGCCCACGGCATCGCAGCCGCTGTCCGCCATCTGCTCGAGCCAGGCACCGCCACCCTTGGTGAACAGTGTAACCGGTACCTGACGTTCATCCGCGCGGCGCTCGAGGCCGGCGACGATGCGGGTCATGTATTGCAGTGAAAAGTCCTCGTAGTCCCTGGCGCCCAGCAGTCCTCCCCAGGTATCGAAGAGCATGACGGCTTGCGCGCCGGCGCGGATTTGCGCGTTGAGATAGGCGCATACGCTGTCCGCCAGGCGTTCGAGCAAGCGATGCATGAGTCGAGGCTCGGCGAACATCATGCCTTTGGTGAAACGGTAGTGAGACGAGCTTCCGCCTTCGATCATGTAGGTCGCGAGGGTCCATGGGCTGCCGGCGAATCCAATCAGCGGTACAGCACCGTCCAGTTCACGGCGCACCAGGCGAACGGCATCCATGACATAACGCAACTCCACTTCCGGATCCGGACTGCCGAGACCTTCCACATCCGCGGCGCTTCGCAAGGGTCCGGGGAAGCTCGGCCCCTCGCCTTCGGTGAACTTGAGCTCCATGCCCATGGCTGCCGGCACCGTAAGAATGTCGGAGAACAGAATTGCCGCATCCAGGGGAAAGCGCGCCAGAGGTTGTAGGGTGACTTCGCAAGCCAACTCCGGCGTGGAGCACAGGGTCAGAAAACTTCCCGCGCGTTGGCGCGTTTCGCGGTATTCGGGTAGATAACGGCCTGCCTGGCGCATAATCCAGACGGGGGTACGGTCCACCGGCTCGCGCAGCAAGGCGCGCAGTAGACGGTCGTTTCTCAGTTCCCCCATGATGTCCTCTTCTGTCGTCACACGCCCAGATAGTCGAGCATACCCTGGGCGGCCTCGCGGCCCTCGTAAACGGCTGTTACCACAAGGTCCGAGCCGCGCACCATATCACCGCCGGCAAACACTTTGGGGTTGCTGGTCTGAAATTTATACGGGCCGCTCTCGGTCGCCACTACCAGTCCACCTTCATCCAGCGCGATACCGTGATCATCGAACCAGGGGCTGGGACTGGGGCGGAAGCCGAAAGCAATAATGACACGATCCGCGGGCAGCACTTCGTCGGTATCGGGTACCGGCTGCGGCTGGCGCCGGCCGCGGGCATCGGGCTCGCCCAGGGTCGTGGTAACCAATTTCACGCCCTCCACCTGGCGCCCGCCAACCACCTCGAGGGGCTGGCGATTCCATAAAAAGCGCACGCCTTCCTCTTTGGCGTTTTCCACCTCGCGCATGGACCCGGGCATATTGGCCTGGTCGCGGCGATAGGCGCAGGTGACGCTGGTGGCCCCCTGGCGGGTGGCGGTGCGCACGCAGTCCATGGCGGTATCGCCGCCACCCAGCACCACGACGCGCAGGCCGTTCATGTCCGCCGGCTCCCGATCGTCGCTGTCGATCTCCATATGCTGGTAGGCGTTGGTGATCAGATACGGCAGCGCTTGAACCACCCCCGGCAATGTTTCACCGGGAAAGCCCCCACGCATGGCCGTGTAGGCGCCCATGCCGAGAAACACACCATCGTACTCGTCGAGCAGGGTCGGAAAAGGAATGTCGCGGCCAATCTCGGTGTCGAGGCGAAACTCGACCCCCATTTCTTCCTGGATCCGCCGCCGCTGCAGGACGATGTCTTTTTCGAGTTTGAAGGGGGGGATGCCAAAGGTCAGCAGGCCGCCGATCTCCGGATACAGGTCGAAGACTACGGGCTTGACGCCGTTTCGCACCAGCACATCGGCGCAGGCAAGTCCCGCCGGGCCGGCACCGACGATGGCGGCTCGCTTGCCGGTATCGACCACGTGGGACAGGTCCGGCCGCCAGCCCTGCTTGAAGGCTTCGTCGGTGATGTACTTTTCTACCGCGCCGATGGTTACGGCGCCGAAGCCGTCATTCAGCGTGCAAGCGCCTTCACACAATCGGTCCTGGGGGCAAATACGGCCGCAGATTTCGGGCAGAGAGTTCGTTTGGTGGCACAGATCGGCGGCCTGGAGCAGGTTCCCTTCGGCCACGAGCTTGAGCCAGTTTGGAATGTAATTATGTACCGGGCATTTCCATTCGCAGTAGGGATTGCCGCAGGCGATGCAACGCTCGGATTGCGACGCAGCGCCCTGTTCATCGTACTGGCCGTAGATTTCCTTGTAGTTGCGTATCCGAACTTCGACACCGAGCTTCTTCGGGTCCTGGCGCGGTACGTCGACAAATTGAAAGAGATTCGGCATGGTGCAGGGCTGTCCACAGGGCCGCTCAAGCAGCTTCGCGCAGGGTATCCAACAGGCCGGCGAGTTCCGTTGCCTTGGGTTTGACCAACCAGAATTTGCGCATCATCTCGTCGAAATCGTCAAGGATACTCTGACCCCAGGTGCTTTCGGTCTCAGCGACGAATTCCTCGATCAGTAGTGCAAGATAGTTCGCATGGGCTTCCATGAGTTCCGTGTGAATCCGGTGTATGTCGATGAGCTCGTGGTTGTAGAGATCGAAAAAGTTGCGCTCCATGTCCAAAACGAAGGCGCAACCGCCGGTCATGCCGGCGCCGAAATTGACGCCGGTCGGGCCGAGAACCGTGATGGCGCCGCCAGTCATGTATTCGCAGGCATGATCGCCCACACCTTCTACCACTGCGACGGCGCCGGAATTGCGAACCGCAAAACGCTCGCCGGCTATGCCAGCGGCGTGAAATCGGCCGCCGGTAGCGCCATAGAGGCACGTGTTGCCGACGATGACGGTCTTCTGAGATCGAAAACGGCTCTCGCGGGGTGGGCGGATCACGAGCTGCCCCCCCGCCATGCCCTTACCAACGTAGTCGTTGGCGTCACCCTCGAGATACATGTGCAACCCACCGGCGTTCCAGACACCGAAACTTTGGCCGGCAGTGCCGGTGAAGCGCATGACCAGCGGATTCTCCGCCATGCCGTTATCGCCGTGACGGCGCGCGATCTCGCCGGACACTCGCGCACCAATGGAACGGTGATAGTTGCGTATCTCGTAGTGAAATTCGCCGCCGCTCGTGGTCTCTATGGCGGGCATGGCATCTTTCACCATGCGCTCGGCGAGTTTTCCCTTGTCGAAGGGCTCGTTTCGCGGCGTGCTGCAGAACTGTGGCGCCTGTGCCGGCGCGCCGCCGTCAGAGATCAATGGGGCGAGATCGAGATTTCCCTGGCGCGGCGTGTCGCCGGGAATTACGCTGAGTAAATCGCCACGTCCGATGAGGGCTTCTAGCTTGCTGACCCCGAGTTTCGCAAGCCACGCGCGTACATCCTCGGCCACGAAACGAAAATAGTTTTCCACCTTCTGTACGCCATCAGGCTTGAAGTGCTTCATGCGCAGCACATTGTTCTGGGTCGCGACGCCGGTAGCGCAATTGTTCAAGTGGCAAATGCGCAGGTACTTGCAGCCCATGGCAATCATGGGTGCAGTACCGAATCCGAAAGACTCGGCACCGAGCATGGCCGCTTTAATGACGTCGAGTCCGGTTTTGAGTCCGCCGTCGGTTTGCAAGCGAACCTTGTGTCGCAGGTCGTTGGCGCGCAACGTTTGATGGGTCTCGCTCAAGCCCAACTCCCAGGGACTGCCGGCGTATTTCACCGACGTCAGGGGGCTCGCACCGGTGCCGCCGTCATAACCGGCGATGGTAATCAGATCTGCGTAAGCTTTGGCGACACCGGCGGCGATGGTGCCGACCCCCGCCTCCGCCACCAACTTCACCGACACCAGCGCCTTGGGATTAACCTGCTTCAGGTCGAAGATCAGCTGCGCCAGGTCCTCGATGGAATAAATGTCATGGTGGGGCGGCGGCGAGATGAGCGCCACGCCGGGCCGTGAATAGCGCAACCGGGCGATCATCTTGTTGACCTTGTGCCCGGGCAGCTGACCGCCCTCACCGGGCTTCGCGCCCTGGGCAATTTTGATCTGCAGCACTTCGGCATTGACCAGATAGTGTGGCGTTACGCCGAAGCGACCGGAAGCCACCTGCTTTATTTTCGACATCCTGTCGGTGCCGTAGCGGGCGGGGTCCTCGCCGCCCTCGCCGGAGTTCGAGCGTCCACCCAGGTGGTTCATCGCCATGGCCAGGGTTTCATGGGCCTCGGGGGAGAGCGCGCCCAACGACATGCCGGCGCTGTCGAAGCGCTCGAGGATGGTCTCCACCGACTCCACGTCTTCGATGGGTATTGGCCGGGTATCTTCTGTCACCTCGAGCAAATCCCGCAGGGTTGTCACCGGGCGCTGGTCGACAATGTCGGCAAACTCCCGGTACTTTTTGAAGTCGTCGTTATTGACCGCCTCCTGCAGGGTCGCGATGACGTCCGGGTTAAAGGCGTGGTACTCACCGCCGTGTACGTACTTCAGCAGTCCGCCGGGGCTCTTCGGCTTGCGTGGGTTCCACGCATCCCAGGAGAGACGCCGCCGATCCTCGTCCAGATCACTGAATCGCATCCCCTGCACGCGGCTCACGGTGCCGGTGAAACAGAGATCCACTACTTCCCGGTGCAGGCCGACGGCTTCGAACAACTGTGCGCCGCGGTAGCTGGTGATGGTGGAGATGCCCATCTTCGATGTGATCTTGTAGAGGCCTTTGTTGATTCCCCGCCGGTAATTGATACCCACGAGGGTGGCGTCACCAGCGGGGATCTCGCC
This sequence comes from Gammaproteobacteria bacterium, assembly GCA_009937425.1. Lineage (GTDB taxonomy): Bacteria > Pseudomonadota > Gammaproteobacteria > HK1 > HK1 > JAABYT01. Next base: position 36,252 of record JAACFO010000007.1, on the reverse strand, counting down.
GATGCGGATCATGTCGTTGAGTACCTCGAACGCGAGGTACGGATAAATGGCTGTCGCGCCGTAGCCGATGAGCGCCGCGAAGTGATGGGGATCCCGGGCCGTGGCCGTCTCCACCACCAGGTTGGCATTGCAGCGTATGCCTTCCCGAATCAGCCGATGATGTACTGCCCCTGTGGCGAGAAGCGCGTGCACCGGCAATTTGTCCCTGGAGATATCCCGATCCGAAAGGACCAGTATGAGCTTGCCCTCGCCCACCGCGGCCACTGCGCGATCGCAGATATCGACGATGGCGTCGCGCAGATCGACTTCTGCCGGGTAGCAGAGATCGATGCGCTCATGGCGAAAGGCCGCCTCCTTCATGTCCAGCAGGCCGCGGAACTTGCCCTCGGAGAGTACCGGTGAGCTCGCTACCAGGCGGGTTACAAAACCCTCGCGTTCCTCGAAGGGATTGCTCTCGCCGGCGAAGGACACTTCCAGCGACATGACGATCTGCTCGCGCAACGGGTCGATAGGTGGATTGGTGACCTGGGCGAATTGTTGCCGGAAACTGTCGTAAAGAGAGCGTGGACGTCGCGACAAGACCGGCAACGGTGTGTCGTCGCCCATGGAACCTACCGCTTCCTGGCCGGCCTCGCCGAGCACGCGCAGCACCTGCTCGCGTTCTTCCAACGACACCTGATAAAGCTTCTCGAAGACCGCGAACCGGGTTTTGTCCAGCGGTGCGTTGGTGAGCGGCTCGTTCTCGAGCTTTGCCTTGAGTTGCTTTTTTCGCGCCTTGATCCATTTTCGATAGGGCTGTCTGCCTTTGAGGCGTGCATCGATGTCCCCGGGCAGCAACAACTCACCGGTGGCGGTGTCTGCGGCCAGCATCTGACCGGGCTTTAATCGCCCCTTTACCTCGACATCCTTGGGATCGTAATCGTACACGCCAATTTCCGTGGCAAGCGTGATATGGCGATCACTGGTGATGACATAGCGCGCCGGGCGCAAGCCATTGCGATCCATGACGCAGGCTGCGTAGCGGCCGTCGGTGAGCACGATTCCCGCGGGGCCATCCCATGGCTCCATGTGCATGCGGTGGTATTCGTAGAAGGCCTTCAGATCCGCATCCATGGTGTCGACGTTCTGCCAGGCTGGCGGAATCAGCAATCGCATGGCGCGGAAAATATCCATACCGCCGGCGAGCAACACCTCGAGCATGTTGTCGAGGGTGCAGGAGTCGGAACCACTGGTGGACACCAGCGGGCGCACGTCCTTCATGTTCGGGATCAACGGAGTTTCGAATTTAAAACTGCGTGCCACCGCCCAATTGCGATTACCCTGGATGGTGTTTATCTCGCCGTTGTGGGCGAGAAAGCGAAACGGTTGCGCCAACCGCCACTCCGGCCACGTGTTGGTGGAGAATCGCTGATGAAATACCGCCAGCGACGCGCTCATGTCGTGCTCTCGAAGGTCTTCATAAAACACCGGCAGCTTGTCCGGCATTATCAATCCTTTGTAGGAGACGACCCGCGAAGACAGGCTTGGCACGTAAAAGACCTCGTCTTCCTTCTGCAGCGCTTTTTCTGCCCGTCGCCGCGCGATATACAGATGGCGTTCGAAGGACTCGTCACCCATGGCCGCCGGTGCATTGACGAATACCTGTTCGATATGGGGAACGGAACGCAGCGCTACAGCACCGCAGGCCGACGCATCTGTGGGCACGTTGCGCCAGGCGCACACCTCGAGGCCTTCATCGGTGAGCTCTTTATCGAGTCGCGCCCGTGCGCGGTCCGCCCGGGCCGTGTCCTGGCTGAGGAACACCATGCCGACAGCGTAAAGAGGGGAGAGCTGAAACTTGGTCTCGGCGGCGATACGGGAAAAGAAGGCATGTGGTTTCTTCAGCAGCAAACCGCAGCCATCGCCGGTCTTGCCGTCGGCGGCGATGGCGCCCCGGTGGGTGAGGCGCTCCAGCGCCTGCATGGCCGTGCGCACCAACCAGTGGCTTGGCTGATCGTCCATCTGGGCGATCAATCCGAAGCCGCAGCCGTCCTTTTCAAAATCCGGAGAATACAAGCCCCCGGTTGGTTTCGTTGGAGTGTCCATCATTGCCCTTTCCCCCTCACTACCCCCCGGGCCAGCCACCCCGCCCAATCCTGCGCACGCTGCGCAAGCCCTCTCCTGCCGCCCGGTGGGGGCGTCGCTGCCGAGGGGGTAGGGCCAGTCGAGGGCGCGGGCATGGCCGGATTCGGGGGTACTCCCCCTGCCGGCCAGTGTGCCGGTCACGCGTCCCCGCGCGGGCACCGATATCGGGCATGAATGCTGCGGGCGGAAGATTGGCCAGTATAACGGCGGCTCCGGCGGCTGTCACGATGCCGGCAGGGGCGCTGGGCCATTTGCCAGGCCCGCCGGAGGACGGGGAGCGTGCTAGCGGGCGTTCTCGACGACGCTCGCCACGGTGCGCGGCCAGGGTGAGCGGGCCCGCAATGTCTCCGGTAGCGCATTAATCGCGGTCCGGGCCGAGCTGTTATCCGGGTAGATGCCGTATACCACGATGTACCAGGGTTTGTTCTCATGGGAGGTGACGAACCACGCCCCCCGGGAGCCCAGCTCGTGGTCCTCGAGAAACTTGCCCGCCGCCGCCGCATCCCGGGTCCCCACCAATTGAATGACGTAGTGGGACGGGTCCTGCTTACGCAGCCAGTCCAGGTCGCGGCCAGCCTGTGTCTCGGCGGGTGAGCTGGCGGTGGGAGTGACGTTGCTGGCCAGGCGCACTGCCTGACCGGTGTCTTTGGCGGAGACCGCATCTTTGCCTGGGGTCGCCGCGCTTACGGCGACTGCCGGCCGCGTAGATGTGCCGCTCTCGCCGAGGGTGAACACCTTGGCGTCGCTGCCGGCATGTGCCCTGACGACGCCGGCGGCTGCCGCTTGCGGCTCCCGTGCAGGCGCTTTGGCCGTGACGCTGCCGGTGAAAGGCGCGGTCTCGGGTTGCGCGCCTCCAGCCCCCTGTCCATCAGCAGCGGGCGTCGAGGGTTCACCCATGGTTGCCTGCGTCGTCACGCCGGCTACCCGCCCGCGCAGCTTGCCTGTCGTCTCAGTGTCCATGCCGGCCACGTGCTCCAGGCCGGGACCGGGTCGCAGAAATATGACGGCCCCGCCACCGATGAGCAACGCCGCCGCCAGGTACAGCATCGGCCGCGTGAACTTCAATGGGCGCCGCTGGACGAGTCCAAAGACAGACGGGGTAGAGGCGAGCTGCGAGATGTCAGTGTTGGCCATCAGGGTATGCAGGGCCAACGAATGGATGGTCCCCGGCAAGCCGCCGGAGTCCTGGTGAATATCGTCTATTACCGAAGCACTGAATGGGCTGTCTCCGCCGAGGCCCGCGTAGCTGAGCCGCGTGTGGATATAGTCGCCGCTCTGTTGTTCGTCGAAGGGCTGCAGAACCACAACGTGTACATGCTTGGGATCGTTGGTTGCAAAGCCGAGGCGTCCCGGCTCGGCACACAGCAACAGGCGTAACTCACTATGCTTGCGTTCCCGGGCCAGCCCGAGAAGAAACTCCGTGCAAATTTGAGGCAAAAGGTGGGCATCATCCACCGTCACCAAAGGGACATCATCGTTGGCGCGCACATCGGCCAGGTATGCGTGCAGCAACGTTTCATCACCCTGGGCATCGTCACCGCGCGCTTTCAGCCCGAAGCCGTCCAGTAGTTCGTCCACCAGAGCGTCGAGTGTCATGGCCGCGCGCGCATCGATGCGGCAGCATTTCCAGCGCCGGTCGGCGGCCAGGAGAAACTGATTTAGAAAGGTCGTCTTGCCCGCACCTTCGACACCGCTGACGACCAGCAATAAGTCGCTGTACTCCACCAGATTTCGCAGCAGGTCGATTTGCTTTGTAAGGTTTGGTGTGGAAAAGAACAGATCATCGGTTTCGTCGATGGGAAATGGATTTTTGCGGATGCCGAAGACCGCCAGAGTATCCTCCAGCGCAAATCCAGGTTTCTCTTTCGCTTTCACGTGATCTCAGGTCAATGTGGACGCACTGAAAATCCGTTCGTGTTCGGCGATCGCGAACCGGTCTGTCATGCCGGCAATGTAGTCGGCGATGGCGCGGGCACGGCCCGTTGCGCCGTTTGCGCTTTCGAGCTCCGCCATGTGATCGGCCGCGGCTTTGGGCAACAGGCGAGCGTCTTCGGAAAAAACATCAAACAGCGCCCTGACGATTCGAGCAGCCTTCAATGTCATCCTGTGCACACGATAGTGACGGTACAGGTTGGTACGCAAGAATCGCTTCAGCTCCAAGTGACGATTATTCGCCTCTTCACTGAGCAGGATCAGCGGTACGCCGGCTGTGCGCACCTCATGGATGCTTCCGGGAGCGCAGGCGTCGATGGCCTTTTGGCTCGTTTCGATCAAATCGAGCACCTGCCGATTGATCATGCGGCGAATTACCTCGTGAATAGTGCGCCGCTCCGGTAGATCAGGCCAGAGATCTGTTACTTCTACAAAGGGTTGCCGAAAGCTTTCCACGTTTTGTAAATCGTTGAGATCGACGAGGCCCGCACGCAATCCGTCGTCCACGTCGTGGTTGTTGTAGGCGATCTCGTCGGCAATGTTCGCCACCTGCGCTTCCAGTCCCGGTTGCTCGCCATTCAAAAAACGTTCGCCCAGCGTGCCAAGTTCGGCGGCATTGGTTATTGAGCAATGCTTGAGAATTCCTTCTCTTGTTTCAAAGCTCAGGTTGAGGCCGGCGAAGGCGGCATATTTTTCCTCCAGTACGTCCACGACACGCAATGACTGAAGATTATGCTCGAAGCCACCGTAGTCACGCATGCATTTATTGAGAGAATCCTGGCCGGCGTGACCAAAGGGGGTATGGCCGAGGTCGTGGGCAAGGGCGATGGCCTCACTCAGATCTTCGTTCAGGTTGAGCGCACGGGCAACGGTGCGGGCGATCTGCGCCACTTCGATGGAGTGCGTCAGGCGGGTGCGGAACATGTCGCCTTCGTGATTGACGAAGACCTGGGTCTTGTACTCGAGGCGGCGAAATGCCGCCGAGTGAATAACCCGATCGCGATCACGCTGGAAAGTCCCGCGCATGGTCGCTTCAGGTTCTTCATGAAGTCGTCCACGGCTGCTGTCGTCGGATGCCGCGTAGGCCTTTAACTCGTACATTGGACTCTGCCGTCGGGCAAGTGTAACGCCGTTGCCTTCTGGACGCACTTGACGCGTGGGTTTAAGCTGCGTCGCGGCACTCTTGGAGGGTCTCCTCGAGGGCGCGGCGATCGAAGTCACTGTCGAGATCCGCCTTGCCGATGGCTCCCAGCAGTACCACTCGCAGTCTGCCGTCTTTGATCTTTTTGTCCACGGCCATCAACTCCAGCATGCGCTCGGCACTCAGTTCCCCCGGTGCGCGAATCGGCAGGCTGGCGCTGGCTACCAGCCTCTCGACACGCTCCACATCGCTCCTGTCGATGCGCCCGAGGCGGGCCGAGAGATCCGCCGCCAGGCACAATCCGGCCGCCACGGCTTCGCCGTGCAGCCAGGTGCCGAATCCCAAACCAGCCTCGATGGCGTGGCCGAAAGTGTGGCCCAGATTGAGCAGCGCGCGGATCCCGTCTTCGGTTTCATCCGCGCTGACCATCTCGGCCTTGATTTCACAGGACCGATAAATCAGCCTCGTGAGACAGTTGTGGTCCCGCGCCAGCAGCTCCGGCATTCGGTCTTCCAGCCAGGCGAAGAAATCCTCATCCCACAGCAGTCCGTATTTGATGACTTCGCCCAAGCCTGCGCGAAACTCTCGGTCCGGCAGGCTGTCGAGGGTGTCGGTGTCGGCGATTACGCAGGCCGGCTGATGGAAGGCGCCGATCATGTTCTTGCCCTGGGGGTGGTTTACGCCGGTCTTGCCGCCCACCGAGGAATCTACCTGGGACAGCAAGGTCGTGGGTACCTGGATGTGGGCAACTCCTCGCTGGTAGCAAGCGGCCGCGAATCCCGCCATATCCCCGACCACCCCCCCGCCGAGGGCAACCAGCGTGCAATCACGGGCGAATCGCGCCCCGACCAGGGCGTCGAGAATCTTCGCCACCTCGTCGAGGGTTTTGAACTGTTCGCCGTCCGGCAGAATCAGGACTCGAACGTCGCGATCTCCCAGGGTTTGCCGCAGGCTCTGCAAATACAATGGTGCGACGGTCTCGTTGCTGACCACCATGACCTGGTTGCCGGCGAGACCGGCATCGAACAGCTCGGCGTGGCCAAGTAACCCCTGGCCGATGAAGATGGAGTAGCTGCGCGGACCCAGGTCGACATTCAGCGTTTTCATAGCTGGGAAAGTCTTCGCACGATCTCTTTGACGACGTGCCGTGCCGTGCGCCGATCGGTCTTGACGACCAGATCCGCAACCTGCTGATAAAGTGGTTCGCGCTCTGTGGCCAGGGCGATGATTTTCGCCTTTGGATCATCGGTTTGCAGCAGCGGTCGTTGCTTGTCCCGCGCAGTTCGTTCCAGGAGAAGGTCGATAGGAGCATTAAGGTAAATGGCGAAGCCTCGCGTTCGCAGCCGTGAACGGTTGGTTTCATCCAGAACGGCGCCGCCCCCGGTGGCGAGAACGATGCCGTCGCGCTCGGTAAGCTGTTCGATCATGGCGCGCTCGCGCTTGCGAAATCCCTCTTCACCTTCGACTTCGAAAATGACGGCGATGGTGACTCCGGTGCGCTGTTCGATCTCGCGATCGCAGTCCACGAATTCCATATCGAGGGTCTTGGCGAGCTGGCGTCCCACTGTGGATTTGCCGGCGCCCATGGGACCCACCAGGAAAATGTTGTTGGGGACTTTCATGTCCCTTGCTTTTTACCCTCTCCGGGAGCAGCGATGCAAATGAGTGGAGGTGTTAGATGCGCAGAAAAGCAAACGGCGGACCCTGGATTCCAGGGTCCGCCGTTCACTCGAGATTCTTTAGAGGAACTAAATGGCTGATAGAAAAGGCGCGCAAGGTTCGGCGTGCTCGTCAAAGCCCCGCCGTGCCTGCGTCCTTCAGTATTCTGGGTGTCACGAAGATGATCAGCTCCCTCTTGTCGTCGCGTACCGAGGTGGTCTTGAACAGCCAGCTGAGATAAGGAAGATCGCCGAAGAAGGGCACCTTCTCGATGTCCTCTCGTTGCGTCTGTTCATAAATACCGCCGAGTACCACCGTGTCTCCATTGTCCACCAGGACCTGTGTGGATACCGAGCGGGTGTCCACGCTGGGGATACCGGAGAATTCCTGACCGACCGTATCTTGATTAACCTCCAGGTCCATGATGACACGGTCATCGGGTGTGATCTGTGGCGTCACCTTGAGACTCAATACGGCCTTCTTGAAAGACGTCGAGGTCGCGCCGCTCGAGGACGCCTCCTGGAACGGAATTTCCGTACCTTGTTCGATGGTGGCTTCTTTCTGGTTGGCGGTCACCACACGCGGGTTGGAGATTACTTCGCCGCGGCCCTCCAGTTGCAGAGCCTGAAGCTCGAGTTGCAGAATAAAGTCGGGAATCGACACCACCGCGAATTTAATTGCCGACGCCGGATTGCCGATGGGAAGGTCCACCAGCAAGTCCTGGTTGCCGCCGGTATTGAGCGAGTCGCCCGGGCCGATCACGCCGCCGAAGTTCGTGTCACCTGGCAGCGCGCCGCCAATCAAATTCTGATTATTACCGTTGGTCCACGCGTAGGAAACACCGAAGCGCACACCGAGGTCACGATTGAAGGAATCGTCGGCAATGACTATACGCGACTCGATCAACACCTGACGCACTGGAATGTCCAGCGTCGCAACCAACTCGCGAATACTGTTGATGGCTTCCCCGGTATCCCGAATCAGCAGAGTGTTGGTGCGCTCGTCAACCGATACACGGCCCCGGTCGGTCATCAATGAATTCTCTTCAGCCTTGAGAAGGGTCGCCAACGCCGACGCCTTTGCGTAGTTCACCTGAATGAACTCCGAGCGTAAAGGTGCAAGCTCCTCGATTTGTTTTTGCGCTTCAAGCTCGAGCTTTTCACGAGCGGCAATCTCTTCGGTGGGGGCGATGAGAATCACATTGCCCGTCTGACGCATCGCGAGGCCTTTTGTTTTAAGGATGATGTCCAGGGCCTGATCCCAGGGCACGTTCTTCAGACGCAGCGTCAGGCTACCGCTCACGGTATCACTGGCGACCATGTTGAGGCCGGTGAAGTCGGCGATCAGCTGAAGCACGGCGCGCACTTCGATGTTCTGGAAGTTCAGAGACAAGCGCTCGCCCGTATACGTGAACTTATCCTTCCTGGCCTTCTCCTGCTCTACTTCCGAGAGCGCCTTCACGTCCAAGGTGAACAAATCTTCAGACTGGTATGCGAGATGATCGAAAACGCCACTGGCCTCGATGACCATGCGCACGCTCCCGCCTTCCTGCTTTGTATCGATAATCTTGACAGGCGTCGCGAAGTCGATGACATCCAGCCGCCTGGAAAGGTTCTCCGGCAACTCGACGCCAATGAACTCGACGATGATGTCGTCGCCCTGCTCAAAAGTATTCACGACTATGGCGGGATCGGACAGTGTCACCATGATCCGTCCCTCACCGGACTCGCCGCGACGGAAATCGATGTTCTCGATGCTGCCTTTGAGACCGGCGGCGCGTTTGGTGGCCGCCTGGCTGGCGGTGCTGCCGGTGCTGTCGAGGGTTAACACCACCTGACTGCCGGATACATCGATAGAGTAGGGTACAAGCTTGACCAAGCTGAGCACCACGCGCGAGCGTCCGCCCGCTTCGACAGCGGTGACGCTACGTGCCATGCCGACGCCGATGTCCTCAGTCTTACGCGGCAAATTCAGTGAAACGCCGGGGAAATCCAGTGCAACCCTGGCCGGCTCATCTATTGCAAAACTGAGCGGCTCGTCCACGGGCCCGGACAGCTCGAGAACAACCTGCACGCGGTCGCCGGGCAGTGTCGAGAAACTGATTTTGTCGAGGGTCGTGGCGGTTTGTGCCTGGGCGAGGCTTGCCCAGAAAATCGCGACCATGGCTACAGCCGAACCCCTTAGCAGTGCACGCGCAGTATGCGCTGCAGTCTGCAAGGTGGTAACGGCATCCTCGCCGAAGAACGATTCGCTCAATTTAATCATTGCGGGCTTCCGTATTCGTTTACTCGGCCAAAGCCAATTGGGCATCTCGTTCCTCCCAGCCTCCGCGGCCGTCGGGAACGATTTCGAGGAGTGCGACTCTGTCCTCGGTAATGTCGGTAATCTTGCCGTGATTCTGTCCAATATAGTTGCCGACCTGGACACGGTGGATGATGGAGTCGGGTCCGCGCAAAATCGCCCAGAACTGTTCACCCTTCTCCAGTGTTCCCATCATGCGAAGGGCATCGAGTGGGTAACTCTCCAGCTCTTCACGGTTACGGTCGAAATCCGGGGAAGGCCCGTCACCGGCGACCGGGCAATCCGGTTCGCAGGTTGGCTCGGGCGGCTCCAGATAGAATGGCTGGAAGGGGTCGTCACACGGGACGGCGCCATCACAAGGATAGGTATAGACCACATAGGGCGCGATGGGCGGTAGCTCCTCAATAGGAGTCCCAGGTCGCGTTTTGACATCGGCGATGTAGGTTCTCAAATCCGCCATCGAGCCACCCCCGCAGCTTGCCAGCGGCACGCAAACGACTAACAGTGTTACAAGCGCGCGAAAGACGTTGCTCCGCCGACTCGATTCGGAGTTACCAGCTGGGTCCAATGTGGACAGTGGCCGCATACGAGAAACCTCCGGCGTTAGCGCCGCTTACCCTTCTTTTTTGAAGCGGCGGCCGCCTCGATCTCTTCTTCTTCGAGGTAGCGGTAAGTCTTTGCAATCATGTTCATGATCAATTCGTCTTCGCCGGCCCCGACGGCCCCCTTATTCCTTGGGGTCATGTTTACGTCGTGCTGGGTGACGATCCGCGGTAATGCGGCGACGGAACTGACGAAATTACCGAATTCGTGATAAGTCCCGGTGACGCGGATAGCAATCGGCTGAATAGCGTAGAATTCCTCGACCTGCTCCGCGCTCGGTTTGAAAAGCTCGAACTCCAGTCCGGCCGAGAGGCCCGATTGCGAGATGTCTACCAGCAGGCCCTCGATCTCGGTCTTGTTCGGCAATAGCCTCAACAGGTTACCGAAAGACTCTTTCATCTCTTTCAGTTGCTCACGGAGTTGCTCGAGATTCGCAGCCTTCTTCTGCTTGATCTCGAACACTCTCTTCAATTCAGTTTCCTTTTTCTGCGCAGTTTCCAACACCACCAGTTGGTCTTTGGTGTCGAACCAATAGCCCGCACCCAGAACTGCAGCACACAGGATCAGGATAACAATCCCTTTCATCGGGCCAGGCCAATTGCCGATGTTGTTCGGATCGAGATCGAGCTTTGTAAGGTCAGGCATTTCCATGATTAGTTACCCACCTGAACCCGCTTGTTCTGCGGCTTCTTTCTTCTGCGCGGCTTGACTGACATTCAAACTGAAAGTGCTCAGGCGCACCGGGTTATCCTGCTTGTTGGCGTCGGCTTTGATCTCGATCAGCGACGGATTTGCGAACCACGTGGATGTATCGAGACTTCGCATCAGTGATGAAACGCGTGCATTGGATTGGGCGACACCCTGCAGGTTCAGTCCCCGCCCCTTCTGGGCGACCTTCGTGTAATACACACCTTCGGGCAAGGTAGTCACGAGCTCGTCAAATACATGCACGATCTCCGGGCGACCCGCTTGCAGGTTCTGAATGACATTCGTGCGGGCAATCAGACGATCGCGTTCCTTTTTCAGATTTTCGATTTCCTTGATCTTCTTATCGAGCGCGGCAATCTCGGTTTCGACGAACGAGTTACGTTCATTTTGATAGGCAATGCGGCTCTCGTAATGCAGATGCACGCCGAGTACGACACCGCCCATCAGCAATGCGGCGATCACGGCGGTGATGATGAACTCTTTCTCGCGCCGTTTGCGTTGCTCGTCGCGCCACGGCAAAAGATTAATTTGGGGCATTAGACGGCCGTCCTCATTGCCAGTCCGCAGGCAATCATCAAGGAAGGTGCATCATTGGCAATCACGTTTTCCCTGACTTTGGAGGCTAGAGACATATGGGAAAAAGGATTGGCAATGCTGACTTCGCATCCGGTTTTTGCGGCGATGACGTCTGCCGCGCCATCTATGGATGAACATCCGCCGGCCATTACGATGCGGTCCACCTGACCAACCTGGCTGGAGGAGTAGAAGAACTGCAGCGCCCGGTTCACTTGCTGCGCCATGGATTCCTTGAAGGGCTCCAATACCTCGGGACCATAGTTGTCCGGGAGACCCCCTTGACGTTTGGCGAGGCCGGCTTCTTCGTAGCTCAAACCGTAGCGGCGCTGGATTTCCTCGGTAAGCTGCTTGCCGCCGAAGACCTGTTCGCGGGCATAAACAATTTTGAGATCGCTCAACACGCTCAGGGTCGTCATGGTGGCGCCGACGTCAACGAGAGCGATGGTTTCGCCGATGCCGCCCGTGGGGAGGTCCTGGGCGATTAGTGAAAATGCGTTCTCCAGGGCAAATGCCTCGACGTCGACGATCTTGCAGGTCAATCCGCCAAGCTCGGCGGCGGCCACGCGCACGTCCACGTTCTCGCTTCTGGATGCAGCCAACAGCACTTCCACCCGGTCCGGGTCCGACTCCGAAGGACCTATGACCTCGAAGTCCAGATTTACTTCATCCAGGGAGTAGGGAATGTATTGGTCCGCTTCGAGTTCGATCTGGCTGGCCAGCTCGTCATCGGAGAGATTTCCAGGCATGGAGATGATTTTGGTGATGACAGCGGAGCCCGGTACTGCCAGAGCGGACAGCTTGTTCTTGGTCTGGGCGCGCTTCATGGCCCTGCCGATGGCTTCGCCTACCACTTCCACGTCGGTAATGTTTTTTTCTACTACCGCGTTCGCCGGCAACGGCTCGACAGCGTAGGCTTCGATGCGGTACTTGCCCCCGCCGCCGCTCAGCTCGAGGATCTTGACGGCCGTAGAGCTAACGTCCACGCCCATTACGGGGAGTTCTTTACTGGAGAGTAAACCCACGATTTTTCCCTTTAGGAGTCGGCATTTAGGCCCAACAGCTGGCTCTTTACATTAAATGCCAATTTAGAATATAGAACACGGTTTCCAGAAAGTACAAACAGGTGCCAGGCGGTTACAAACAGTCGTCGTGTGGTTGTTATTGACGGCGTATACTAAGAGGAACTTTAGTTATAGCCTCCCAAATCGCCATATGTGGCGCGGGGTGCAGCGAAGTTGGGTCCTGCCCATCGACGCGCGCCGGCCACTGAGTCTGCGGATACCGCCATCGGCTCCGATGCCCATGGGCTGCCCCCGGAGGGGTGGATTACGCTATTGGCGCGTTTGGCCGGGGTTATACCGGGCCACAAGAGGGCTCCCTTGCCCACGCCTACCAGGATAAGTGTAGATAATGTTTCGCCTATCTAGCGCGCTGCGAGTGCTGGGTGCGTTTCTGCTGGTGACCGGTCTTCTGGCCTGTATTGGTGCGGCTGGCCTGTACTGGTACCTGGCGCCCAAATTGCCCCCTATCGACAGCCTGAAAGACGTCCAGTTGCAGGAGCCATTGCGGGTCTATTCCCGCGACGGCCGCTTGATCGCGGAGTTCGGTGAGAAGCGCCGCACGCCGCTGGAATTCGAGCAAATTCCGGAGCTTATGGTGAACGCCGTGCTGTCGGCGGAGGACGAGCGCTTCTATCAGCACCCCGGAGTCGACTGGCAGGGCTTGACCAGGGCCGTCGTGCACGTGATTCGCACCGGTGAGAAGGGGCCGGGCGGCAGCACCATTACCATGCAGGTGGCACGGAATTTCTTTCTCGGCCGCGAGAAGACCTATTTGCGCAAGCTCAACGAGATTCTGCTGGCCCTCAAAATTGAGAAAGAGCTCACAAAAGAGGACATTCTCGAGCTCTATTTCAATAAGATATTCCTCGGCCACCGGGCCTACGGCGTCGAGGCCGCCGCTCTCGTCTACTACGGCTCCCGTCTGGATGAGTTGAGCATCGCCCAGACCGCCATGATCGCAGGCCTCCCCAAGGCGCCGTCCCGCTTCAACCCCATCGTCAATCCCGAGCGTGCCATGACCAGGCGCAACTATGTCCTTGGACGCATGCGCGAGCTGGACGCCATCAGCGAAGAGGAATTCCAGCTGGCGGTGGCGGCACCGGTAACGGCGCGGCTGCACGGCCTGTCCGTGGAGGTGGAAGCGCCATACGTGGCGGAGATGGTGCGCGTCTACGCCGCGGAGCTTCTCGGTGAGGAGGCCTACACCGCCGGCTACCGGGTCTACACCACCATCGACAGCCGTCTGCAGGAAGCGGCAAACCAGGCATTGCGCAAGAATCTGCTGGCCTACGACCAGCGCCACGGCTTCCGGGCGCCGGAGTTCCACGTCAATCTGGACGACCCGGGTGTCAGTCTGGATGCCGTGCTCGCCGATATACCGGCCACCGCCGGGCTTTTGCCGGCGGTCGTCGTGGGCGTCCAGGACAAGCTGGTCACTGCCTATGCGAAGATCTTCGGTGAGATCGAGATTCCCTGGCCGGGCCTCGAGTGGGCCCGTGCCTATGTGGATGAAAACCGCCGAGGCCCTGAGCTCGAGACTGCCCACGGCGTTCTCGAGCCCGGTGACGTGGTGCGCGTGCAACTCCAGGAAGACGGTTGGCGGATGGTTCAGGTGCCCGTGGTGGAGGGTGCCCTGGTGGCGGTCGACCCGGAAGACGGCGCGGTGATATCGCTGACCGGTGGCTTCGATTTCTACAGAAGTAAGTTCAACCGTGCTACCCAGGCCCAGCGCCAACCGGGTTCCAACTTCAAGCCCTTTATCTATTCAGCCGCTCTCGACTACGGCTTTACCGCCGCCAGTATCATTAACGATGCCCCGGTGGTGTTTGACGATCCCGGTCTCGAGGCCGTATGGCGACCGGAAAACTACAGCGGCAAGTTCTTCGGGCCGACACGATTGCGGGTGGCGCTGTTCAAGTCCCGCAACCTGGTCTCCATCCGCCTGCTGCGTGCCATCGGCATCAATTACGCTATCGACTATCTGCGGCGCTTCGGCCTCGACGTGGACCGCATCCCCCATGATCTTTCCCTGGCCCTGGGCAGCGGAAGCGTGACGCCTCTGGAAATGGCCACCGGCTACGCAGTGCTCGCCAATGGCGGCTATCTGGTGAAACCCTACTTCGTGGATCGTATCGAATCCTCCGACGGGGAACTGTGGTTCCAGGCCGATCCCGCACGCGTGTGCAGAGACTGCGAAGAAGACGACAGCGTCGCGCTGAACAGCGCGCCTGACCCGGAACTCGACGAAGTCGTGCTTGCCGACGACCCGGGCGAAGCGCAGGCACATGCGCCGCGGGTACTGAGCCCGCAGAATGTCTGGTTGATGAACTCGCTGATGCGCGACGTCATCAAGCGCGGCACGGGCCGGCGCGCGCTGCGGCTCAAGCGTGGCGATCTGGCCGGTAAGACGGGCACCACCAATGACCAGCAGGATGCCTGGTTCTCCGGCTTCAACCCGAAGCTGGTGACCGTCACCTGGGTGGGCTTCGACCAGCTCGGTCCGCTGGGCCGCCGCGAGACCGGCGCAGGGGCCGCGCTTCCCATGTGGATCGATTTTATGCGTGTGGCCCTGGACGGTGTCGCCGAGGAACCGTTGCCACAGCCCGACGGTCTGGTCACGGTACGAATCGATCCCGAGTCGGGTTTGCGTGCCAGCGCCTCGCAGCCCGGCGCGGTGTTCGAAACATTCCGCAGCGAGAACGTGCCTCGGCAGAGTTTCGTGGAGACATCCACCAGCCCCGGATCGACCCCCACGTCGACACCCGATTCCGGCGTCCCGGAACAACTGTTTTAGAATTGGAGTGCGGAAATGCGATACAGCGGGGCTTCGCTCGGGCGCTCCTTCATGCATAGCTGTTTAGTTCACCCCAGGTAGTCAGACCGTGCCTGCACGCACCACCACCAAGCCGAATCAGGTTCGTGAGCGTATCGCGAAGGAGGCCGCGCGCCTCATTTGCGAGACGGGCGTTGGCGATTATCAGCTTGCCAAGCGCAAAGCGCTTCAGCGCCTGCGTATCCCCGAGCAGCGCCATCTTCCCGGCAATGAAGAGATAGAGGCGGCCGTGTTGGAGTATCAGCGCCTGTTTCGCGCCCATAGTCAGCCACAGCGTCTCGCGCAGCTGCGCGCCACGGCGGTGCGCGCCATGCGCTTTCTGGAACGCTTTCAACCGCGCCTGGTGGGCGCCGTATTGAGCGGAACCGCTGACGAGCACAGCGAGGTCTGTCTGCACTTGTTTGCCGAGACCGCCGAGGAGGTGGGATTGTTTCTTCTCGACAAGGGCGTTCCCCACGAGCATGGTGAACGCAATATGAAGCTCGCCAGCGACGACACTCAGCGGCTGCCCACGTGTAGATTCATGGCTGATGATGTACCCGTGGAGCTGGTGGTATTTGCCGAGCGTGCGCGCCGCCGCGTGCCCCTGAGCCCGGTGGATGGCAAGCCCATGCAGCGCGCCGCCCTGCAGGCGGTGGAGGCGTTATCGGACGAGCCGGCGTGACCCGTGCCGGGTCTTCTTAGCGCTCGCACTCTGTGACCGACACCCCGGGTCCGTCTTCCAGATCCGCTCCTGAGCGGCCGCTGCGCTTGTTGCGGGTGGCGGTGCCCTCACCGCTTCGCCGGGCTTTCGACTACCTGCCCTCGAATGCCCCGGGTGCGGTGCTGCCACTCCCCGGAATGCGGGTGGTCGTGCCCTTTGGGCGGGGCGAGAGGGTGGGCATGGTGGTCGCCCACGTGGACCACACCCACGTGCCACGACAGCGCCTCAAGCGCCTCTCACGGGTGCTCGATGGCGAGCCGCTTCTCGACGCACAGAGTCTCGCGTTTTTGCGCTGGGCAAGCGATTACTTTCATCATCCCATCGGAGACGTGGTTCTCGGCACCCTGCCGGCGGCCCTGCGGGCCGGCAAGCCCTTGCCGGCGGCCGGTGAGTCGCGCTGGCGGCTGACGGAATCGGGACTCGCGGTAGCCAGTGAGCAGTTTCGCCGGGCACCCCGTCAGGCGGCTGTTTGGGAACTGCTGCGCAGGCGGCCCGATGGTGCGAGCCGCCTGGATCTCGCGAGTCTCGAGGGGGACTGGCGCTCAGCCCTGACGGCAATGGCAGCCAAGGGCTGGACCGAGGAGTTCCAGACCCGGGTTGGTGCCATTGTGCAGCAGGCTGCCGGCGAAGCGTCTCTCATCCCCAGTGACGAGCAGCTTCACGCAATCGAGACCGTGTACGCGGCACGGGACGGTTTCCAGAGCTTCGTGCTCGACGGGGTAACGGGCAGCGGCAAGACCGAGGTGTACCTGGCGCTTATCGAGCGCACCATCGCCCTGGGCCGTCAGGCCATGGTGTTGATCCCGGAAATCGGTTTGACACCGCAAATCGTCGAACGCCTGCGGGACCGACTGTCGGTGCCGATGGCGGTGCTGCACTCGGGTCTGAGTGACGGGGAGCGTCTACAGGCCTGGACCGCGGCCCGTGATGGCAGGGCCGCGGTTGTCGTGGGGACACGCTCCGCGGTATTTGCACCGCTGGCGCGGCCGGGTCTGTTCGTGGTCGACGAGGAGCACGACGCATCGTTCAAGCAACAGGAAGGATTTCGCTATTCCGCCAGGGACCTGACCATCGTGCGGGCGCGCCAATGCGGCGTCCCTGTGCTGCTGGGCAGCGCGACGCCGTCGTTGGAGAGCCTCAACAACGTCGCCAGCGGCCGCTACCAGGGTCTGCGGCTTTCCCGGCGCGCCCAGGGGGCACTGGTACCCCAGGTCGAAGTTCTGGATTTGCGCGGTCAGCCCTTCGAGGAAGGCATCTCGCAGAAGCTCGCCAATGCCATGGTGCGCTGCCTGGCTGAAGACGAGCAAGTGCTGCTGTTCGTCAACCGGCGCGGCTACGCACCAATTCTTATCTGCCATGGCTGCGGATGGCAGGCGGACTGTAGCCGCTGCGACGCACACATGGTTTACCATCGGGCCAGCGAACGTTTGCGCTGTCACCACTGCGCCGCCGAGCGCGCCGTGCCGGAAGTGTGCCCCGAGTGCGGTGAGGGTGATTTGCGTGCCCTCGGCCTCGGTACTCAGCGTGTGGTCGACGCGCTTGCCGAACGTTTTCCCGATGCGAGAATCGAGCGGGTGGATCGTGACAGCACCCGCCGCAAAGGTGCCCTTCAACGGGTACTCGACGGGATTCATTCAGGCGACATAAACATCCTCGTGGGTACGCAGATGCTCGCCAAGGGTCATCATTTTCCCAATGTCACCCTGGTGGGGATTCTGGACGCGGACGGCGGATTGTTCGGCGCCGACTTCCGTGCCGCCGAACGCATGGCGCAGTTGCTGGTGCAGGTCGCCGGCAGGGCCGGCCGTGGCCAGCACCCCGGACGCGTCCTCATCCAGACCCACCACCCGGACCATCCCTTATTGAGAGTGCTGGTGCGCGAAGGTTACCGGCACTTCGGCGAGGCGGCGCTCACGGAGCGTCAGCAGGCGGCCCTGCCGCCGTTCAGCTGCCTGGCGCTGCTGCGTGCCGAAGCTCCCCAGCGCGACCGGGCAATGGAATTCCTCGAGGAAGCCCGGGCCTGCGCAGTTCGCCTGGGAGACAGGAGCGTTCAGGCTCTGGGCCCGGTGCCGGCGCCCATGGAGCGCCGTGCCGGGCGTTTCCGCGCGCAGCTACTGCTGCAATCCGATGAGCGCGGTCCCCTGCACGGCTTGTTGATGCCGTGGCTCGAAGAGCTCGAGACGCTCAAATCCGGCCGCCGCGTGCGCTGGTCTCTGGACGTCGATCCCCAGGAGATGTTGTAGCTTGCCGGCTCAGCGCGCTTGCTGCGGTGGGTGAGAAGTCCTCAGAATACGTCGTTTGGTGATGCAAGCGGATGAGCTTTTGAAAGAAACACTGCAATCTCTTTTGAAACGGGCCCTGGAGAGTCTCGTGGATGCCGGCGAGCTCAGCCTGGACGCGCTGCCCGAGATCCCCATCGAGCGCAGCCGTGACGGTGCACATGGCGATTACGCGAGTCCCGTGGCAATGGGGCTGGCGCGTACGGCGCGTAAGAATCCCCGCGCAATCGCCGAGCTCATCGTGTCCCGTCTGGAGGCCTCGCCCGTGGTCGCCGCGGTAGACATCGCCGGTCCCGGATTCATTAACTTCACCATCGCGGAAACTGCCCGTGCAACGCTTATCGATCAGATACTCGCGGCAGGCGAGGAATTCGGTCGCTCCTCCCGTGGCGAGAATCGTCACGTGCAAGTGGAGTTCGTCTCGGC
This sequence comes from Gammaproteobacteria bacterium, assembly GCA_009937425.1. Taxonomy (GTDB): domain Bacteria; phylum Pseudomonadota; class Gammaproteobacteria; order HK1; family HK1; genus JAABYT01. The sequence continues at coordinate 17,906 of JAACFO010000007.1, read as the reverse complement.
CAATCCCACTGGACCGCTGCACGTTGGCCACGGCCGTCACGCGGCATATGGCGCCGCGGTGGCCAACCTGCTTGCAGCGGTAAACTTTGACGTGCAGCGCGAGTACTACTTCAACGACGCCGGGCGTCAGATGAACATACTCGCCGTCAGCGTCTGGTTGCGCTACCTGGAGGCTTGCGGAGAGTCCCCGCCGTTCCCGGCCAATGGTTATCGGGGCGATTACGTGCGCGACATGGGTCGGGCGCTGCGGGCGCGGGACGGCGACGCTTATAAATGTGCTACCGAGGACGTGACCAATGATCTGCCCGAGGACCAGGCCCGGGGCGGCGACAAAGAGGTGTACATCGATGCGCTCATCGATCGCGCCAAGGCACTGCTCGGCGCATCCGGCTTCGAGGCCGTGCACCGGTTCACCCTGGAGAGCCAGCGGGCTGAGATTTGCGAGGACCTGGAAGAGTTCGGGGTGGTTTTCGACCGCTGGTACTCGGAGCAAACACTGGTTACCAGTGGCGCTATCGATCGCGCTACGGCGCGTCTGCGCGCGGCCGGCCATGCCTACGATAAGGACGGTGCGGTCTGGTTTCGTGCATCGGAGTTCGGCGACGAAAAAGACCGCGTCATCGTGCGTGAAAATGGTCAGCCGACCTACTTCGCTTCGGATATTGCCTACCACATGGAGAAGTTCGAGCGCGGCTTCGTACGCGTAATCGATCTGTGGGGTGCCGACCACCACGGTTACGTGGCGCGGGTAAAGGGTGCCATCGAGGCCCTGGGCGAGAACCCGGATAATTTCGATGTGCTGATCATGCAGTTCGTCACTCTCTACCGCGGCGGCAAGAAAATGCAAATGTCCACACGCAGTGGCGAGTTCATCACTCTGCGTGAGCTGCGCGCCGACGTTGGTAACGACGCGGCACGCTACTTCTATGTCTTGCGCCGATGCGAGCAACACTTGGATTTCGATCTGGATCTGGCGAAATCCCGCTCCAGCGACAATCCTGTCTACTACATTCAGTATGCCCACGCGCGCATCTGCAGCGTGCTGCGTGAAGCCGGGGCCCGGGGAATGGGATTCGACCCGAAGCAGGCCGCCGTCGATGCATCGCGGCTGAGCGAACCCCACGAGCTGGCCCTTCTACGGTCACTGTCTCGCTATCCCGAGGTAATCGAATCCGCGGCCTCGGAATTGGAGCCGCACCAGCTCGCCTATTTTCTGCGCGAGCTTGCCAACGACCTGCATACCTATTACAACGCTCACACCTTTCTGGTCGATGATGCCGATTTGCGCACGGCCCGCTTGGCATTGGTGGCGGCGACGCGACAGGTATTGGCCAATGGATTAGCGATTCTCGGTGTTTCGGCCCCGGAAGAAATGTAGGTTCGCTTACAAGGCATAACGCGATGGCACCCAAGGATTACAAGCACCGGCGAAAGAGCAACAAGAAAACCAAGCCGGCCCGTGGCTGGCTGTGGTTCGTGGCCGGTCTGCTAATCGGCGTCGCCGGCACGATGTTCGCGGAGTTTCAGGAGTACTTCTCCGCTGAAGGCGTCGTCCAGGCGGTGCGTGAGGCGACCAGCAGCGACAGGTCCGAAGCAGGTGCCGAAGCTGAGGAGCGCAAGACCGCGGAAAAATCCAAGCGCCCGCGCTTCGAGTTCTACACCATGTTGCCGGAGATGGAGGTCGCGGTTCCCGAGGCCGAGTTGACTGCAAAAAGCACCGTCGCAAGCCGCAAAAGGGAGAACAACAACGTTACCTACGTGCTGCAGGCTGGATCCTTTCGTAATCTCACCCAGGCGGACCGCTTGAAGGCTGAGTTGGCGCTCGTGGGCATGCCGGCCAAGATCCAGACCGTTTCCATCGAGGGCGGGAAGAAGTGGCACCGGGTGCGGGTTGGCCCGTTTACGAATCTGCAGGCCCTGAACGAGGCACGCACGGAGCTGCAGAGTAACGGCTTGAAAGTGATGGTACTCGAAGTCCGATCCTGACCCCGGGGCAAGCCGGCTCCCGGGTCAGCTCAGCGATAACGGGTTGGTGGCAATGACGAACTCTTCCACCGGCGCACCGCCGACGAGATGCTCTTGAATGATGCGCTCGAGAACCTCAGGCGTGCATCCCCGATACCAGACGCCGTCCGGATAGACCACCGCTACCGGTCCCTGCTGGCAAATGCGCAGACAATTCGCCTTGGTGCGGTAAATGCCACCCTCGCCCACCAGACCGAGTTCATCCAGGCGTTTTTTCAAATAGCTCCAGGACGCGAGGCTGGCTTCCTTTTGTGAGCACTTCGGCTCCGTCTGGTCCGCGCACAAAAAGATGTGCCGGCGCATGGTCGGAATGTTCAGTTCGTCGACCTTGCGCGCGAGAAACGCCGATCGATCGGCAGCGGGTTTCTTTGTAGTGTTCATTAAACCGAGTTTCCAGCTCCCATCGAGATTCAATAATTGTAGACATCGCTCGTCAATGGGTTGTCGCAGGTATATATATCGATTAATCTCGATATATGGAGGTTAATGTCGCTACCCGTGGCTTCGCAGCGCTTGCCCAGGAAACACGCCTGGAAGCATTCCGCCTGCTGGTTCGCCGCGGCACCCGTGGGATGGCAGCTGGGGAAATTGCACGCGCTGTCAACGTGCCGCAGAACACCATGTCTTCGCATCTGGCGACCCTGGTTAATGCCGGGCTGCTGGAATCCAGGCGCGAAGGACGTTCGATTATCTACGCTGTTCATCTCGACGGGACGCAAGCGCTGCTCACGTTCTTGTTGGAGGACTGTTGCCAGGGCCAACCCGAAGCCTGCATCTCCCTTCTCGACGCAGTATTGCCAGGTTGCTGCCCCGCTGAGTCCGCCTGAGGTCGTGAATCTGCTGCGTGCTTTGATGGGAGTGCAACAGTGAGTTTCTTCGAACGCTTTCTGACCGTGTGGGTCGTGCTCTGTATTGGCGCCGGAATCCTGCTCGGAAAAGTGGCACCGGAAATCGCCCGAACGCTGGACGGCATGGCGATCTATATCAACGACGCACCAGTAGTCTCCATCCCCATCGCATTGTGCCTGTTTTTCATGATGTACCCCATCATGGTCAAGATCGACTTCCACGAGGTGGTCAAGGCGGGCAAAGCGATACGCCCGGTCGGATTGACCCTGTTCGTTAACTGGGCGGTCAAACCGTTCACGATGTATGCCATCGCAAGCTTCTTTCTCGGGACCCTTTTCCTGCCATTCATAGGCTCCGATGCGGTTGATCTCGTCAAGATGCCACTGGGATCAAACCTGTCGGTTGGCGATACCTATGGTGCGGGTCAGGTGGTGCTCGTCGATGGCGTGAAAATGCTCGAAGTGCCGCTTTGGCGAAGCTACCTTGCCGGCTGCATTCTCCTGGGAATCGCGCCCTGTACGGCCATGGTTCTGGTGTGGGGCTACCTTGCCAAAGGAAATGACGGGCACACGCTGGTGATGGTGGCTATCAACTCGCTGACCATGTTGGTCCTGTTTGGGGTTTTCGGCGGTTTCCTGCTCGGCGTAGGCAAGTTGCCGGTCCCATGGCAAGCCCTGTTACTTTCCATATGCATCTATGTTGCGCTCCCGCTGGTGGCCGGCTACGCCTCTCGAAAGTGGATTATCGCAGCCAAAGGAGAGCAGTGGTTCAAGGAGACGTTTCTACGCGTTTTGACGCCTGTGACCATCACCGCACTGTTGGTCACCCTCGTTCTGTTGTTCTCGTTCAAGGGCGAGACAATCGTACAAAATCCACTGACGATCCTGTGGATTGCGATCCCGTTGTTTGTTCAAACGGTGCTCGTATTCGCCTTGGGATACGGACTGTCCAAGCTGGCGGGACTGAGCTACGAGAACGCAGCCCCCACTGCCATGATTGGTGCATCCAACCACTTTGAAGTTGCCATCGCGACAGCGGCTATGTTGTACGGATTGTCCTCCGGGGCAGCGCTCGCGACCGTGGTTGGTGTGCTGATTGAAGTGCCTCTCATGTTGATGTTGGTCAAGTTCTGCTTAGGCACGCAAGGATGGTTTCCACACGAGCCGTCTTCTGTAAACGAAAGGGTTGGAGCGGGTGAACGGAATTGAACCGTCGTCATCAGCTTGGGAAGCTGAGGTAATACCATTATACGACACCCGCTTTGTGCTTCTCTGTTACCTGCTCGACAATTGGTCACTGTCTCGCCGTGGCGCACTGGTGGTCACATGGGCACACCCCTTGGATTCTAGGGTAACCAGGGGCGCATTCAAACTCTACTCCAGGCCTCAGGTAGGCGGACTCGGGGCTCCCTGGCGCGTATTGATTTCGCCTCGGTGCCCTCGTAATCTAGGCCGATGAACATCGTCCTCAATGGTGAGCAGCGCGGCCTCGAAGAGGCGCTGACCCTGCGCGGACTGATCGATTGTCTGGCGCTCTCCGGTAAGCGGCTGGCCATAGAGGTCAACGAAGAAATAGTGCCGCGGAGCCAGCACGCGGAGTATCGGCTGCACGACGGCGATCGGGTGGAAATCGTGCAGGCTATCGGCGGCGGATGACCGTTAGCATCGAGCGGAGGTCCTCATGGCGATAGTCGAGGAGCTGGAGAGAAGTTCGGTGGTTGCTCCCGTCGACACGCCGCTCGTGGTTGCCGGCGTCGAGTACCCCTCGCGTTTGCTGGTGGGCACGGGCAAGTACCGGGATTTCGACGAAACTCGCCGGGCCATCGAGGCCAGCGGCGCCCGCATCGTCACGGTTGCCATCCGCCGCACCAATATCGGTCAAGATCCGGATGAGCCCAATCTTCTGGATTTTCTCTCGCCGGAGAAGTTTACGATCCTGCCTAACACCGCCGGTTGTTACGATGCGCGTTCCGCGGTGCGCACGTGCAAACTCGCCCGCGAGCTTCTCGATGGTCACGACCTGGTGAAGCTCGAGGTGCTTGGTGACCAGAAAACCCTGTACCCCGATGTCACGGCAACCCTGGAGGCCGCGGAGGAGCTGGTCAAGGACGGCTTCAAGGTGATGGTCTACACCACCGACGATCCCATCATGGCAAAGCGCCTGGAAGATGTGGGCTGCGTGTCGGTAATGCCCCTGGCGGCGCCCATCGGATCCGGGCTCGGCATCCGCAATCCCTACAACATTCTGACTATTGTCGAGAATGCCAATGTGCCCATCGTGGTGGATGCGGGGGTTGGAACCGCTTCCGATGCGGCTATTGCCATGGAGCTCGGTTGTGACGGTGTACTCATGAACACCGCCATCGCGGCGGCGACACATCCGGTGCTGATGGCTTCGGCAATGAACAAGGCCATCCGGGCGGGCCGCGAGGCTTATCTCGCCGGGCGCATGCCGCGCAAGCGTTTCGCCAGTGCATCCTCACCCATCGACGGTGTGATTGATTAGGGGATATTGATTAGGGGACAGATTTGAAATCTGTCCCCCTCCACCTAACCCAGATCGATCCGCATTCCCTCGCGCGCCACATGGCAGCGCATGGTTGATTTCGCCTTCTTGATGATCTGCCGGGAGTGCTCGAGCATGGTGTCGACCTGATCGTCGCTGTAGTTCGGATCCAAGTGGAACAGGTACAGATCCTTGACGCCGGCGTCCATGGCGGCGTTCACCGTATCGATGTAGCAAGAATGTCCCCAACCGCGCTTCTTCTGGTAATCCTCCGGGGTGTACTGGGCATCGTGTATCAGCACGTCCACGTCCTGCATGAATTCCTGCACCCGGCGCCGCTCTTCTTCTTTCATGACGTCGAGCAAATCCCGCTCGTGGGCGTCGAATTCCGGCTTGCGACGCTCGATTGATTCGTCGATGAATGCCAGCTCGTTGTCCGATGCATAGACGATGGTGGTATCACCGGCGTGAATGCGGTAGCCGAAGGTGCTGCCCGGGTGGTGCACGTTGAAGTGCTCGATGTGGATGGGGCCGATATCCAGGGGATTCAAACCGGATTCCAGATACTTGACGTCGGCGAGCCAGGTTTCCGTCTCGACGGGAAAGTAGGGTGCCTTCATCTGATCCGATATGTGCTTGGCAATATCGTGCTCGGTTTCTCCGGGGCCGAAGAAGTGAATTTTCCATCCGGGTACGAAGGCGGGCACGAAAAAGGGCAGACCCGAGATGTGATCCCAGTGGTAGTGGGTAAGAATAACCGTGAGTTCGCGGATCTCCTTCTGCCGCATGAGATCGTTTCCAAGGGGAACGATGCCGGACCCGGCGTCACAGACGAGAATCTGGTCGCCAACGCGCACCTCTACACAGGAAGTGTTTCCGCCAACCTTGCAATGAGTGTCGAATGGGGCCGGATAGGAGCCACGCACCCCCCAGAAGCGCAGGTAATTGTCGCTCATAAATTATGTTTGTTGGCCGGCGTCTGGCTGGGCGTCTGTGTACTTGCAGATAATCTCACGAATTTCCTGGGAGCGCAGTGGTTTGACCAGATACTCGCGCACCCCGAGACCCCTGGCGATGTGCCTGTCCTGATGGTAGTCCTTCGACGTCACCATCACGACTACGGTATTCTGATGACGTTTCATTCCCCTGAGCTTTTTCAGCAGGGTGAGACCATCCTTTTCACGCATGAGGACGTCCAGAAACACCAGATCCGCGCTGTGATCCTGGAGATATTCGAGGGAATTCGAGGCGGACTGAAAGGATCGCAGGTCCACATCGAGGGACTCGATGCTGAGTTCATATAAGGAAATCGACGTGGGGCTGTCGTCAATGACGACGATCTCTGGAGTTTTCGCTGGCACCGGGGACCCACCAATTTAGTTATTGACCGGCCGTACTGGGCCAGCATATTTCCCCTCCAATCCGTAATTTAGCAGGTTTTTTTCATGGAGTTAATCAATTTGCCTTTATTTGCGGATGATTCCCATGTGCAGTCGAGACGCGCTCCACCAACGGGATCCTGCGCCCGTCAGTGACCGCCGGCGCCTCACATCGACCGGTGCGCAGCTTCGTGCGGCGCTCGGCGCGCATGACGCCGGCGCAACGGGCCGCCATCGAGCACCGCTGGCCGACCTATGGCCTGGAGGGCGCGGGCCTGCTGGATCTCGACGCCGTATTCGGGCGCCGGGCCCCCAGGGTACTGGAGATCGGATTCGGAAATGGTGAAACCCTCATCACCCTGGCCGAGTCCCATCCCCAGTGCGACTATCTGGGGGTCGACGTCTACGAGCCCGGCATCGGCCGGACTCTTGCGGCCATTGCCGAAAAGCACCTTACCAATGTGCGTTTGTTGCGCGCTGATGCGGTGGATGTGCTGCGCGAGCGCATTGGCCCTGCCTGCCTCGATACGGTCTTGCTGTTGTTCTCTGATCCCTGGCCGAAAAAGCGCCATCACAAACGCCGCCTGGTGCAGGCGGATTTCGTCAAGCTGGTCGCGGCCAGTCTCGCGCCCGGTGGGGTATTTCAGCTCGCCACCGACTGGCAGAATTACGCCGAGCACATGCTGGCGGTGCTGGAGGCGGATGATGCATTCGTGAACCTGGCCGGTCAGGGGAATTTTTGCCGACTACGCGGGGATCGTCCGGTGACGAAGTTCGAACTGCGCGGACAACGGCTGGGACACCAGGTCTGGGATCTGCGCTTCCAGCGAAGGCCATCGAACTGATATCAACAGGTCCAATCCCATGACCCGGGTCGCGGCCGCCGCGGATCTCTGGCGTCTTGCCGACGGCGTGTCGGCGACTGTCGCCGTCGCAGCGCGTCGCGTGATGGCCATCTATGAGACGGAATTCGAGGTACACAGCAAGACCGATCAATCGCCGGTGACCAGCGCGGACCTGGCGGCCCACGAAATTATCAGCGAGGGTCTCGCGGCCCTCGAGCCCGGCTTGCCGATTCTGTCCGAGGAGGGCGCGATTCCCCCGTTCGAGGAGCGTGCTCGGTGGCAGAGCTACTGGTTGGTGGATCCCGTCGACGGCACCCGTGGTTTCGTCGCGCGAAGTGGGGAGTTCACCATCAACGTCGCCCTGGTCAGCGACGGTGAGCCGATACTCGGCGTGGTGGCAGTGCCGATCTCCGGTATTTGTTGCGCGGCCGTGCGCGCCGGCGGTGCGCGGCTCGCGCACGCCGACGGCGTACGGGAAAACATTCGCACCCGCCGGCTACCCACCCACCAGATAGTCGTGCTGCGCAGCCGCAGGCGTCGCAGCGACGACGTGAACCGGCTGATCGCGAAGCTCGGCGGCGTGCGCGTAATTCGCGCCAGCAGCTCGCTGAAAGCGTGTCTGGTGGCCCGGGGGCTTGCCGACCTGTACCCGGCATTCGGTCCAACAAGCGAATGGGATACGGCGGCCAGCCAATGTCTCCTCGAGGAGGCCGGTGGCGGACTGACAGATTGCACATTGCAGCCCTTGCGTTACAACGAGTCGGCCTCTCTGGAGAACCCTCCCTTCGTGGCTTTCGGCGACCCCCGGGCGGACTGGAAGAATCTGCTCGCGGAACTAAATTTGTAACCCCGCCGCCCGCTAGACACCCCATGGGCCGTATCTGTGACGGTCATCCCACTTTGTGGGCACCTCTGTCGCGTCACAGGTCGGGTCATGTAAAGGGCAAATGCCCCCGTCCGATATGGCTTTAGACAGGACCGTGGGACGTCAGGGATGCCGTTCCTATTTTTTTGCGCCTCTGAGGGTCCCTTGGTGCAAAGCAACCAGCAGACAAAGCTCAGCCAGATCCTGAACGCCTTCACGGCGGCGGCACTGCTCGTATCCGGTTTGCTGCTACTCAGCGCCTTCCACGTGGAAGGGGAGCTGGTGCGCGCTTTCTGCCTCGGTGCATTTTGTTTTTCCCTGATCGTTGCCGTGCTGCTGTTCGCCATCACGCGTATCAGTCGGGCGCTGGACCAGAGCCACGCGCAATTTCAGCAGGCCCTGGAAGTCAGCAACGAGTTGTCCGAAAAACTCTCCTACCAGGAAAGCCACGACACTCTTACCGGCCTTCTGAACCGTCGTGAGTTCGAGGCCCGCCTGCAGGCATTGCTCAAACAGAATTCGACCCAGCCCATCGAGCACGCCGTCTGCCACATTAATATCGATCGATTCAAGGTTATCAACGAGACCTGTGGCCCGGCGGCCGGTGACGAACTCCTGATCGAGCTCGCCGGGTTACTTCGAAAGCGCGTTCGGCACAACGACACACTGGCGCGAATCGGCGGCGATGAATTCGGCATCATCATGCGTGACTGTTCCCTCGAGCATGCGGAGCACGTTGCCAAGAACCTTCTCGACCTACTCGGTGAGCTGCGCTTCAATTGGCACGGCAAGCGCTACGCTGTCGGCGCGAGCATCGGGTTGGTGCCTTTGACCGATCGCGAAAGCAACGTATCGAACCTGCTCAGTTCCGCCGATGCCGCCTGCCACTCCGCCAAGGACAAGGGTGGTCACCGGGTGTTCATGTTCAGCAGCAACGACACCGAGCTCGCGAAGCGCCACGGCCACATGCGCTGGGTATCGCGCATCAACAGGGCATTGGATGAAGATCGCTTCCGGTTGAGCTTTCAGCCAATAACGCCGGTCATCCCCGCCGAGCATCCGCCGGTCCACTATGAGCTTCTGATCCGCATGCAAGACGAATTCGGCAACATGGTCGCGCCAGGGGCATTCTTGCCGGCCGCCGAACTTTACAGTCTATCCACCAAGTTGGATCGCTGGGTGTTGTCCTCGGCATTCGCGTGGCTGGATAAGCACCCGCGCCACGTGGACGAGTTGAGCCTTTGCGCAATCAACCTGTCCGGCCATTCGCTGGGCGATGAACAGTTCCTGGACTTCGTGGTCGACCTGTTCGTCACCAGCCGGGTACCCGCCAGCAAAATATGCTTCGAGATTACCGAGACCGCGGCGATCGCCAATCTGGAGCATGCCAGCCGATTCATCGGAACCCTGAAGGCTCTGGGCTCACGATTCGCCCTCGATGATTTCGGCAGCGGTCTCTCGTCCTTCGCCTACCTGAAGACGCTTCCGGTGGATTTTCTCAAGATCGACGGCATGTTCATCCGCGACATCCACGAGGATCCGATTCACCTGGCCATGGTGCAGTCCATTAACGAAGTGGGTCATCTCATGGGCATGGAAACCGTGGCCGAGTTCGTCGAATGCGACGCCATCATCAAAGTGCTGCGTGAGGTGGGTGTCGACTATGCGCAGGGTTACGGCATCTGCCCGCCAAGGCCTCTGGAAATTTTCGAGCGCGTCGAAGAGCAGAATTCCGGCGCCTACCGCGCCCTGACAATCGACGCTGCCTGAGCCCGCCCCCGCCGTCAGGCTTCGCAAGCCGGCCCCTTGTTGAGATAGCCTTGGCAGGCTATGGCCATCTGCTCCACTCCAGCGACGCCGGTCGTGCTCGCCCTGTGTGCCGCATGTCTCTTTGCCCTGGGGATACAGTTCACCCGCATGGGTTTGCGCTATACGGACCCGCGTACGGGAACCCTGATCAGCATCGGTACCGCCACATTGCTTTACTGGGTGGTGTCACCCTGGTGGTTGGAGCGTCACTACTGGCTCTCGCCGGCCATTGCGCTGTTCGCCGCCATCGGTTTGTTCCGTCCCTTTCTTTCTTCGAACCTGTCCATGGCCGGCACCCAGTATCTGGGTGCGACGATTTCGAGCACCCTGGCATCCACATCGCCCTTGTTCGGCGTTGCTCTGGGCGTGCTGCTGCTGGGTGAGTATCTGGGCCTGGACATCGCACTTGGTACCGCCGCCATCGTCGCCGGCGTGGTGGTGCTTTCCTGGCGGGGCGGGGTCTCACGGGCCTGGCCCTGGTGGGCGCTGTTGCTGCCCGTCGGCGCCGCGCTTCTGCGCAGCGTCGCCCAGGCCTTTGCCAAGTTGGGCATGGAAAGCCTGCCGAGCCCCTATTTTGTCGGACTGGTGGGATACAGCGTGTCTTTTCTGGTCGCCGTCGGCGACCATCAGCGGCGTGGCGGCGCCCTGCGCATACTGCTCGACCGCGGCTGCGGCTGGCTGGTGTTGACGGGGCTCAGCTACGGCTTCGCGATACTGTCTCTCAACAGCGCGCTCAACTGCGGTCGGCTGTCGGTGGTTGCGCCCATTGTCGCCTGCTCACCATTGTTCACGCTGCTTCTGGGCGTGTCGCTGTTCCGCGAACGAGCCGTCACCCGCCGCGTGGTTCTCGCTGTGCTGCTGGTGGTTCCCGGCGTGGTGCTTATCAGCATGAGCCCCTGATCGCGACCTCCAGAGGCGGGTGCGAATCCCCGCTCACGGTGCTAATCTTGCCACCAAGCCCTTCGCATTCAGCACCGTATGTTCCCATGAAAACAATCCTGGTGCCCTTTTACGACGACGATATCGCGCAGAGTGCCCTCGCCACATCGTGGTTAGTGGCCGAACGATTCTCGAGCTATGTCGAAGCCTTGTTCGTCATGCGCCCGCCGCAGATTTTCGATGGAGAAGGAATTGCGCTGGCGGGCTCATACATGACGCAGCTCAAGGACGAGGAACGCCGTCTCGCGGAAAGCGCTCACAAGCGCTTCCAATCGGCGATCGAATCCCGCGGTGTGCCGGTGGTGGAGGTGGGCACGCCGTGCGAGGGTGTGAGCGCCGGATGGCGGGAGACCGAGGGTTTGGAAGGCCAGGTCATCGGTGACTACGGCCGCCTGTTCGATCTCATTGTAATCGGGCGTAATTTCGGTCAGCCGTGGATCGACTGGAGCGTCATGTGTGAGGCGGCGTTGTTCGAAACCGGACGGCCGGTACTCGTGGCGGCCTCAGAGACTCCGGCCTCCATTGGCGATCGCATCGTGGTGGCCTGGAACGGGAGCACCGAAACCGCGCGCTGTATTGCGCTGAGCATGCCATTTCTGCTGCAGGCCGAGTCCGTGGAAGTCCTGACCGTCGAGGGCTGGCAGGTGCCGGGACCGGGCGGCGACCAGGTGGCTGCACACCTGCAGCGAAACGGCATCAAGGCCATCGGGAAGAATGTGGACTCCGGTAGCCGCTCGGTGGGTGAGGCGATCCTGGATGAGGCGAAAGAGTTCAATGCGGATCTCATCGTCAAGGGTGCCTACACGCACAGCCGTCTGCGCCAATTGGTCTTCGGCGGCGCGACACGGCATTTGTTGCACAACACCCCCATACCGCTGTTCATGGCGCACTGACGCCGCTCACGGGATCTGCGCCGCGGCACGCGTCGATGAACGCCTCCGGATGCCGGATTCTGGTTGTCGATGACAACGAGGACAACCGTTATACCTTGACACGGCGCCTGCGCCGCGACGGCTATGTGGATGTCGTCGCCGCGGGTGATGGCCGCGAGGCGCTGGAGCAGCTGGCGGAAACCGATTTCGATCTGGTGCTGCTCGACATCATGATGCCGGAGATGGACGGCTATTCGGTGCTCGAGAATCTGCGTGCGTCCGGGCGTCTCGCAAGCCTGCCTGTCATCGTCATCTCTGCCCTTGACGATTTCGACAGCGTGGTGCGTTGTATCGAGATGGGCGCCGAGGATTACCTTCCCAAACCCTTCAACGCGACGCTTCTAAGAGCGCGCATCGCCGCGGTTCTCGAGAAAAAACGTCTGCGCGATGAGGTGGTGCGCCAGCTGGCGGTCATCCGTGAGGTGTTCGGCAGATACGTGCCGGCCAGTGTCGCCGCCCAGATCGTGGCCGATCAGGGTCAACTCAAACCCACCCATGCGACGGCCACCATCCTTTACAGCGACATCGAGGCATTCACCAGCATCGCCGAAACCATGCCTCCGGAGCAGGTCGTGCAGATGTTGAACGAATACTTTCCCGCGGTAATCGAGCCCGTCGAAAAGTATGGAGGGGTCGTCAATCAGTTTCAGGGCGATGCCATGTTGATCACTTTCAATGTTCCTGTCGCCGACGCCGAGCACGCGGACCGAGCCGCATGTGCGGCTCTCGAGATGCAGCAGGCAGTAGATGGAAAACGGTTCGCGGGCGTCCAGTTGAAAACCCGTATCGGTATCGCGACAGGCAGAGTTATTGCCGGAAACGTGGGTTCGGGAGATCGTATGAACTATACGGTCCATGGCGACGCCGTTAACCTTGCCGCACGTCTCGAGCAACTCAATAAGGAGCACGGCACGCGCATCCTGATTTCCGCCGAGACCGTGTCGTTGCTTCGAGGCGACTACCGCATCGAATCCATGGGCGCGATGAGTGTGCGCGGCAAGAGCGCACCGGTGGAAATCCACGCGCTCCACCCGAAGGACGCGAAAATCTGAGCGCGCCGCGCCGCCAGCATGGGACTCCTGAAGCGTTTCGTTTATATCTCCGCAACTCTGGTGCTCGTTGCTGCCGTGGCCCTGTGGTTCGTGGTGCGTGCCAGCCTCGCGCAGCTCGATGGAGAGCGCGCACTGCCAGGACTTGCCGGATCTGTGGAGATCAGCCGCGATGAGACGGGTGTTGTGACCATTCGCGCCACCGACCGCCGCGATGCCGCGCTCGCTACAGGCTTCGTGCATGCACAGGAGCGTTTTTTTCAGATGGATCTGATGCGCCGCTTCGCTGCCGGAGAGCTCGCCGCCCTGGTGGGAGAGGCCGCTGCCGATCATGATATGCGGCAAAGGCTTCATCGCTTACGCAACGTCGCGCGTCAGGTGATCCTGCGCGCGCGTGATAACGAACGGGCGATCATCGATGCCTATACCGCCGGTGTTAACGCGGGCGTCGATGCCCTGGCAGTGCGTCCCTTCGAATACCTGGTTCTGCGCGAGCAACCGTCGGCGTGGCGTGCCGAGGACACCGTGCTGGTAGTGCTGTCCATGTTTCTTCGCCTCCACGACGAGCGCGCCATCGGCGAGTCCCGCCTGGGTCGTTTGCACGCCGCGTTGCCGTCCCCCATGTACGCCTTTCTCACTCAAGGGGGCACGCCATGGGACGCGCCCCTGGTGGGTGGTCCCATGGCATCCCTGCCGGTGCCGGGAGTTGCCGTCTGTGATCTGCGACGCGGTGATAGCGGCGTACTTGCAGGCGCTTTGGCGCCGGTGCCCGCTGAATTCGAGGAGAGCGTGCCTGTGGGTAGCAATGCCTGGGCCGTGTCTCCACGGCGCACCAGGGGCGGAGTGACCATGTTGGCCAACGACATGCACTTGGCTTTGAGCATGCCGAATACGTGGTTCCGGTTGCGGTTGCAGGTGGCGGAGATCGGCCGCCCCGGTGCGAGCATCGATGTGTCCGGTGTGACCCTTGCCGGAACCCCGGCCCTGGTGGTTGGCAGTAACGGGCAGGTTGCCTGGGGTCTGACTAACGCTTATGGGGACTGGGTCGACCTGGTGGAGCTGGAAATCGACCCCCTGGACCCGGACCGATACCGCACGCCTGATGGTTATCGCCGCTTCCTGGAGCATACCGAAACCATCCGTATCCGCGCCGGGGCGCCCCGCACCCAGGTGATACGCAGCACCATCTGGGGACCGGTGATCGACAGGGACGGAAAAGGCAGGCTGCGGGCGTTGCGTTGGCTGGCCCATGATCCGGAAGCGACCAACATGCGGTTGCTGGGTATGGAGGCCGCGGGCAGCGTCAGCCAGGCCATGGACATCGCCCACAGGAGCGGGATACCTCCGCAGAACCTGGTTCTGGCCGACAACCAGGGCAATGTCGCCTGGACCGTCATGGGGAGGATCCCGCTGCGGCGCGGCTACGATCCGCTGTTGCCGGGCAGTTGGGCCGAGCGCGGGCGAGGCTGGTTCGGCTGGTTGCCCTTCGATGATTACCCGCGGGTTGTGAATCCGCTGTCCGGGGCCGTCTGGACCGCCAATGCCCGGGTAGTCGATGCCACGGCGCTGGCTGCCATCGGCGATGGCGGTTACGCCCTCGGCGCACGGGCCACGCAGATCCGGGACAGCCTGCTGACGCTCACCGGGGCCACCGAGGCCGACATGCTGGATATTCAACTGGACAACCGCGCGCTGTTCCTGGCGCGTTGGCGCCGGCTCCTGCTGCAGGCTCTACACCCCGCTGCGCTAGCGGGTGGTGCGCACCGTGCCGAGCTACGACGGCTGGTGGAAGCCGGCGCCGAGCGAGCCGACATAGACGACGCGGGATACCGTCTGGTGCGCGCCTTCCGCCGTGAGCTGGCGGGTCGCGTGTTCGCCGCTATCGTGACGGGCTGTGGTGCTGAAGATGCGCGTGACTTTGCATCCAACCTGCGCCAATGGGAGGGGGCCTTATGGCGGATTCTCCAGGAGCGCCCCATGCACCTGCTGGATCCCCACTACGGTAGCTGGCAAGAGCTGCTGCTGGTGGCGGCGGATTCGGCCGCCGGGACCTGCGAGGATGGCGAGTTGTCCCGCTGCACCTGGGGAAACGCCAACGTGGTGAAAATTCGTCATCCCCTCAGCCGCGCACTACCGTTGCTGTCGGACTGGCTCGACATTCCCGACCAGCCCCTGCCCGGGGACGCTCATATGCCCCGGGTGCAGGGATCCGCCATGGGAGCAAGCCAGCGATTCGCGGTGGCTCCCGGGCGCGAGTCCTCTGGTTACTTCCACATGCCCGGCGGACAAAGCGGCCATCCCATGTCGCCCTTTTACGATGCGGGGCACCGTGCCTGGGCCGAAGGACAAGCGACGCCGTTTCTGCCCGGGCCCGACAAGTACCGGCTGATCCTCGAGCCAGCCGGATAGCCCGGCTGCGGTCCGGCTATGCCGCGGGCAACGAGCGGACTGGCTGCTACGCTTTGAGCGTGCACGCCCTCGACATCCAGCAGGTCATGAACGCCCCTCAGTCTCCCCATCGATACCCGGTAATCATCGCGGCGACCGCGCTGGGGTTGTTGGTGCTCATGGCGTTGCTGCTCTCCGGTGCACCGCTGTACACCGAAGATCTCTGGTGGCATCTGAAGGCCGGGGAAATGTATGCCACCGAGGGGCCCTGGCCGGAATCGGACTGGATGTTGCACACCGCGAGCGAAGAAGCACCGATTCAACACGAATGGTTGTTCGGCGTGTCGGTTTACGCTCTAGAGCGCGTGCTGGGCTTCCATGGCCTGCGCGTCGTTCATACCGTCGCCGTGGCACTGATCATCTGGCTCGTGTTCTCCATGTTCCGTCGCAGTTGCCAGTGGCCGGTGGCGGCATGTTTTGCTACCTGCGTATTCGTTTTCCTCGCGTGGTTTCGTCTATTTCAGCTTCGCCCGGACCTGGTCAGCATGCTGGCGGCCTTTGCAGGCTACCGCTTGTTATTGGAGACCGATGAGCCGCCGTCGTGGTTTCGCATTGCCGCGTACACGTTGCTGATTGGCGTCTGGGCCAATTTTCATTCGCTGTTTCTTGTCAGCCTCAACCTGCTCATCGCGGCGCTCATGGGGGTGGTGCTGGCCAGCGGCTTGGCATACTTCCTGGATGGTGCAGACGAAGCCAGTCAAGCGCACGCCGTGGGGCGAAGGCGGATGGCCACGCGTCTGGCGGTGGCGCTCATGCTCGGGCTGCTCGTGGCGCTGTTGAATCCACGGGGCATCGAGCAACATCTGACCTTTTTTTCGTCCACGGAGAATACGGCTATATGGCTGGTTACCGACGAGTGGTCGCACTTCTATCCCTTCGATTTCGGCGCCAATCACAGCACCATCACGCGGCCCATGTGGCTGGTCGTCAACGCAGTGATACTGGCGTTTCTGATAGTCGCCACAACCGCCTTCCTGCGCTTCTCGAAACTGTCCACGTGCAAGGCGCTCGATGACATCGACTGCGTGCGCTTCGGTTTGGGACTTGCCGCCATAGTGGCGATGCTGATTTCCATCCGCTTTCTCTGGATGTCCGTGTTTCCGTTGCTTTACGTATTGCATGGCATCAGACCGTTGCAGGTCACGGGACTTCGAAGCGCTCTCGTCGCGGCCTGGTTGATGGCGATCGCGAGCGTGTCGATGGCTGTGTGGTTCTCGGTGGGATACGGTTTTGCCAACCTCGGTGCTCGCTTCGGACCGACGCCGGGCGAATATTTCTCGATGCCCTTTCGCAGCCATAAATTTCATACCGAGGGTGTTTATTTTCTCGCCGAGGCCGGGCTCGAGGGCAATCTATTCAATTCTTACGCAATGGGCGGCTTCCTGGGATACTGGTTGGCGCCAAAGCTTCGCACCTTCGTCGACAGTCGCGCCGAGCACTATGGCAACGACGTATATATGGACTATTCGGCGGTGACGGAAATGCTCGGCAGAAAACCCGGCGAAACATTCCTCGACGTGCTCGATCGTCGCGACGTGGACATATTCTTCGGCATCGGATTCCCGGGATGGTGGCACACGGTTTTCACAACCACCCATCTGGATGGTGTCCCGGGTTGGTTGTTGATATCGCGTTCATTCCGTCATGGGATCTATTTACGCGACAGTGTGGCCAACCGGAAGAATCTGGACCGCGTCGCCGCCTATTACGCAGCCGAGGGCGTTCCCTTCGATCGCGAACGTGGTCTGGACCCGAGCGCCGTCATTCGCGCACGACCGGACTGGGCGATGGAGCGCGCGATGTTGTCCGCCGACTACGACCAGTTGCTTACCCAGGCCGAGAGCAAAAACCTCGACACCCGATTGAGGACGCGCAACGCGCTTGGTCTCGAATACATGCTTACCGGCGCAATCTCCGAGCAGATTGCCCTGGATCGAAAAACGGCGAAGGAATTCCCGCTGGACCGCCGATCGCGCCAGCGATTGGTTTACGGATTGTTGCGAGTCGACGCGGCCGAGGAAGCGCAAGCGATGGTGGAAGAGTTGATTGCCATCGATCCCGCCGATCGATGGAGCCGGGATCTGGCGAAGCTGGTAGAAGACTACCGTAATCTCGGCACGCCGGCTGTCGCGGAGTTTGCCGGCAAAGCCCTGCAGGTCCACCGAAATCATCTTCTGTGGAGAAAGCTGCCCGCGACCGTGGCGGAAACATGGGCCGTGGAGCATGCAATGCCCACCGAGACGCTGGTCCTGTCACCAGCC
>JAACFO010000038.1 GCA_009937425.1 Gammaproteobacteria bacterium | reverse complement strand
AAGCCTGCCATTCCACCACCACCTGGCGCCCGGTCATACGAGTCGATCATATTGCGGTTCTTGGAACCTGTTTCAGCTGCCACAACGGCAGCGTTGCCCTGGGAAAATCCGCCACCCATATCGCCTCGAGCAATACCTGCGACGACTGTCACACGACCACTTCGTGGGCCGGTGCGGTGTTCGATCACAGCGCCGTCACCGGCAGCTGCTCGTCATGCCACAACGGCACCACTGCAACGGGCAAATCCGCAACCCATATTTCGACCACCAATACCTGTAATGACTGTCATTCGACGGCAACCTGGGCGCCTGTCCTGCGGGTCGATCATGCGTCGGTCATCGGCACCTGCCAGAGTTGCCACAACGGCTCCATCGCGTTGGGCAAGCCACCGACCCATCTACCCACCGGCAATGTCTGTGACGACTGCCACGTGACGACCAGCTGGACATCGGTGCGCTTCGATCACAGCGGCGTGACCAGCCCCTGCTCCACTTGCCACAACGGCAGCACAGCGACCGGAAAAACCGCTACACACATCGTCACTTCGGCTCAGTGCGATGTCTGTCATACGACAGTCGCCTGGTTGCCCGCAACTTTCGATCACGCCACCGTCACCGGCAGTTGCTCTTCGTGTCACAACGGCACCTCGGCAAGGGGGAAATCCGGGGGTCATTTCGTGACATCACTGCAGTGCGATTCCTGCCACAACACGACTGCCTGGACACCCATCCGTTTTACCCACACGTCGGGGAGCTATCCTGGCGACCATGCCGGGAATCCTCCCTGTCTGACGTGTCATACGAGCAACAGCCAGACCATAGCGTGGCCGAACGCCGCGTATAAACCGGATTGCGCCGGTTGCCACGCGGGCGATTACAAGCCAGGGCCCCACAAGAAGTACGGGGACACCAAATATACCGTCAGCGAACTGAGGAACTGTGCCGGCAGCTGCCACACGTATACCAACAGTACCCTGACGACCATCGAGAAGACCCGCAACGGTGAACACCGGGCTTCCGATGGCGGATTCTAACAAGTGCAGAATTTTTGAATTCGATTGAGAACGGGCAACAGGAGGTACGATAATCATGATCAGCATAATGCGATCTCTCACCCTTGGGGTCATAGCCGTGGCATGCGGCTTTGGATTCGTATACGCAACATACGATCACTTGAGTGCAATCGGTCTGAAACCGGTGGCCAGTAATCCGGCATCGTCGGCAACCGCGCAGAACACGTCCGAGGCCACGCGCTACGTGGTCAACCTGGTGTCGAGAACTGAACCAATCGAGATGGCAACGGTGCAGCACCCTGACGGACTGGCGAAGTATCAGGTCTACGCCACTCAACTCACCATCAAGAACACCGTATGGCATCAACTGCGATTGGGATTTTTCCCGGATGCCGCATCAGCGGGGAAAGTTGCCGAGCTACTCCGAGAGGACTATCCATTGGCCCGCACAGCGCGGGCTTCGGCAAAAGAATGGGCCGGGCGTAGAAACGCCACGCTCGTAGCGCTCGTTTCCCCTGATGCGACTGTGCAGTCGAAGCCGGATAGTGGGCCAACACGGATTGAAAACAACAAGCCCGGGAAGAGCGTAGCCCACGTCCCGAAACCTGTGCGCGTTGCGCTTTCTACCTCTCGGAGCATCGATGAGTCGGCGATCGCCAATCCGGATGGTCCTCTGACCGATTGCGACACATTGACCGCCCACCCGTGGGATCCGCAAAAGCTGACCGAGGGGATCTACTGGAACAAAGTACCGGCAGCCCGTGCGGTACTGGCGTGCAGGCTGGCCGTACGCGCCAACCCCAACCCGCGCAACATGTACCAATTCGCGCGCGCGCTTGCCAAATCCAAGGAATTCGCTGAAGCGGCCGAATGGTACAAAAAATCTGCCGACCAGGGATACGTGCAGGCACAGTACTCGCTTGGCGATGTCTATGAGTTCGGCGAAGGCGTTCAGGTGAACTACGTCCTGGCGCAAAGCTGGTACAAGAAAGCCGCGGACCAGGGCTATAGCCATGCGGCGGATAGACTCAACAAGCTGCAGCATGCGTCCCTCACTAACACCAGGCAACAGATGGCCACCGCCGGCACTCAGAATACGACTGTGCAGTGAAGGCTTTGGAATCGGCACCCGCCGTCTGGCGCCTCGCTGCGGGCGTCGACTACTATCGTAGGATACAGGCGGCTTTTCTATTTGTGCTGACAGTGAGCGAGGATCGGAGTGCACTTGCACGGTGCACTCCGGAGTTGGTGGGTCGGCCAGGGGAAGACATGGAGCCCTGGCAGAATGAGGGTTCTCGTAGATGCGTACAGGAATCAAGCTCCGAAACGCGGCCCTTGGCGTGCTCGGGTGGGTCGCTCTATCAAGCGTCGTATCAGCACAACCGACCACGGAGAGAGTTCTGACGGACGCCAGGCTGTTGGAGGGTAACGATTGCACCTACATTCAAATCGAGTTCAATTTCCCCGTGCAATACATCAACCATTTTCCTCCGAATGCCGGTGATGAATTGCGTATCCAAATCAATCCCATCATCGCAAACGTGCAGAACCGAGCCTCTCTCCTGTTGCGAGAGGCGCTGACCCCGCCCAGGGACGATGATCTGGGTTTGTTGACCATCATTTACGACGGAGAGTTGAGTTCGGGTCCGGTTCTCATGCTGCAGTTTCGCCGCCCCCTGTCGTACAGCGTCGGACAAGGGCGCGACTTTCGAAGCGTGCTGGTGGGCATCCCGGGACCCGACAGAACAACCCCCTGTCTGCCTCTTAACTGAGCCAACGAATGAGCGCCCGAGCTCTTTGGTGGCTGAAACTGCTGGTCGCGGTCCCGGCGATTGCCATCGCAGCGATGTCGCCTGCCGCGGCTGCGGATTTCGGCGTGCTTTCATCTATTGATGTGGAGTCCACGTCCAACGCGACTGAAATTCACGTGCGGCTCAACCTCCCCATGAGATATCTGAATCACGCCCCACAGAAAGGCGGTGACTTCGTCGAAGTTCAATTGCGCCCGGTCAGCACCAGTGAAGTCGCGGTACTGCAGCAACGCCAATCCCTTCCCTGGAAATCCAGCGTGGACGTGCCCCTGGTGGACGTCATCTACGAAGGCAACTTTCCCGGCACACCCACTGTGGTGGTGAACTTTTCGCGCCCGGTGTCATTCGAGGTGAGAGTCGGCCGGGATTTTCGCAGCATCATCATTTCCATCCCCAAAGCGCAGACCGAGTCCGAAAGCCCCGCACCGGCCCCGATACCAAGCGCGGCCGTCGTCGCCCCACCACCGCCGAGTCCCGGCCCGACAGCGCCCGAACAAACACAAGCCGGTGCTCCCCCCCGCGTCGCCCCGGCGGCGGTGGAAGCCCTGCCCTTCACCATCAATTTGTTTTCCACGGTTACGCCCATCGATTTGGCGAAGGTGCCGCACATTTCGGCGTTCGACGGGCATCAGCTCTACACGACCCAGGCGACGGTGGACGGCAAGCTCTGGCATCGCTTGAGGTTGGGGTTCTTCGCCGATGCGGCCTCGGCAAAAGAAGCTATCACCTTACTCGAGGCATCCTATCCGAAAGCCTGGGTTGCCCGCGCGTCGCAGCAGGAGCGTTCCCAGCACGCCGGTTCCCAGGCTGTCATGGTTGCTCCCGTGGCAGTGGCAGCGACAGCCGCAGGGGCAACGGCAAGTGCCGGCAGTCAGCCGGCGGCCGCGGCCCCGTCGCAGCCGACACAATCGGTAGCCGGGCGCCAGCTTAGTGAGGAAGAACAAACGGCATTGATGGATGAGGCGCGCACTGCAATGACCGCCGGCGACTACCGGCGTGCGAATCAGATATACACCAAAATTTTGCTGTTACCCCCCGGCAAATACAGTCAGGAAGCACAGGAACTCCTCGGCCTGGCGCGGGAGCGAAACGGACAAATCGCCCATGCCAAGGCCGAATACCAGCAGTACCTGCGCCAGTACCCCGACGGCCCGGGCGCCGAGCGGGTCCAACAGCGCCTCGCCGGTTTGCTGACGGCATCGACGCTGCCCCAGGAGAAGTTGCGATCGGTGACAGCCACGGGATCCGCATCGAATTGGCAGGTTTTCGGCAGCCTCTCGCAGTTCTACCGCAGGGACGTTTTCGACCCCGAGTCCGGCAGCGAGACGACCACGCAATCGGCTGTGTTCAATAATCTGAACGTGACGGCGCGCAACCGGGGTGAAGACTTCGATTTTCGCGCCCAGTTCACCGGTGGCTATGATTGGGACCTGCTGGACTCTGACGACAGCGAAAGCCGGGTGAGCGAGCTGTACGTGGACGGGCTGGCCCGCAATCCAGGACTGTCCGCTCGATTAGGCCGTCAGACCCGCAGTAGCGGCGGCGTTCTTGGCCGCTTTGACGGTGCATTATTGGGCTACCAGATAAGCCCGAGTGTGATTGGTAACGTGGTCCTCGGATTTCCCGTCGCCAGGACCAGCGACACGGAGGTCGACACCGACAAGTACTTCTACGGCCTCAGCTTTGATCTGGGCACCTATTGGGAGCACTGGGACTTCCAGACCTACATTATCGAGCAGAAGGCAGACGACCTTGTCGATAGACGCGCGGTGGGCGGCGAACTGCGTTACTTTGATTCGCAGCGGTCGTTTTTCAGCCTGGTGGACTATGACATCTATTTCAATAAGCTGAATACCATACTCGGCGTGGGCACCTGGACATTCGAAAACGGGACCAGCATCAACGCCAATATCGACTATCGCAACAGCCCGATTTTGACCCTCACCAACGCCCGTCAAGGGCAAGGTGGACTGACCCTCGAAGAGCTGAGTGCCCTGTTCACCGATGATGAGCTCAAGCAACTCGCGCTGGACCGCACGGCCACCTCCACCACGGCAACCCTTGGCGCGTCGCATCCTCTGAGTTCCCAGTTCCAGGTCTCCGGCGATGTCACTGTTACCAATCTATCCGGAACACCGGCTTCCGGAGGCGTCCCCGCCACCCCTGACACCGGTTACGAGTTTCTCTACAACCTGCAACTCACGGGCAGCAGTCTCTTCAAGACCGGCGACCTGGGGATAGTCGGTTTGCGGTATGCCGATCTCGACACATCGAACCTTTACACGCTCAGCCTCAATGCACGCTATCCCGTTACACCGGAATTTCGTATCAATCCGAGATTCGACGTTATCTATCGCAAGAACAAGAACGACAGTGGCAAACGATTGACCTATCGGCCATTTCTACGACTGGAGTACCAGCTGAAACGCAACATCCGCTTCGAATCGGAGATCGGCGGTGACTGGATCGAGGACGACAGCACTTTTGGCAGCGAGACAATCAGGACCTATTTTGTCAATCTGGGATATCGCGTGGACTTCTGAGCTTCCAGAAGATCTCTCCCCAGGAAAAAAAATGGGGATACTCCCCGATAGCCGAAACCATCCGGAAGTATCCCCATCAGACATATCCCTCTTCAGAGACCGAATTCTGCGTCGGACTCGGTGACGGGCGCCTCGAGGGAGTTGCTCAGTCCGCAGTCAATTCCGATCCGCGGCTGAGCAATAATGCATCGTCCGGCCAGTCAATCGCGGCCGGTTGCGTTGCGTCCTGTGCAACTTCGCTCACCGTCCCTGACGGGGCGGTGCGCGATTCGGTTGGCTTGGTAACACCTTCGTCGGGCCCCACACGCGGCCAGGAGCGCTGCGGCTCTCCGTCCTCAACCTTGTCGGACTTCTCCTCCTTGGGAATGCTGAGCGGGCGCAGGCTTTGCATCTTGCTGCGGAACTCCTCGGTCACCTGCGCCGCGTCGGTGGAGTCGTGCACGGCCCGCGGCGTGATCAACACGACGAGCTCTGTGCGTATCTGCTCGTCGGAGGTGGTGCCGAACAATGGTCCGATGATCGGCATGTTGTAGAGGCCCGGTATGCCCGAACGGACCACCGCCTTCTGCTCGCGAATGAGGCCACCGAGGACCACCGTCTGACCGCTTTGCACGGCCACTGAGGTGGTAATGCTGCGCTTGGAGATGGTCGGCGTGAGGCTGCCCGCCTCGCTCTCGGTCGACACCTGGCTGACTTCCTGCTCCACATCCATGATAACCAATCCGCCGACGTTGACCCGCGGCGTCACCGACAAGAGCACACCGGTGTTGCGGTATTCGATGTTGTTCACGACGGTTGATACACCGGTGGTGGCTTGCTGTTGCTGGGTGGTGATCGGCACCTCGTCGCCCACGTCGATGCTGGCGGTCTGGTTGTTGAGCACCATCAGGGAAGGTGACGAAATGACATTGAGACGTGAATCGTCGGCCAGCGCGTTGAGAACCGCGCGCACGGCCCCCGCCTTGTCGATTATCTGGTAGGAGAAACCGGGCACGATTGCGCCGATTCCAGCGGCGCCAAGATCCAATTGGCCGATGCCCTGCTTGTCGCCTATCTGGTTCGAGAAAAACCACTCCATGCCGTACTTGAGGTCGCCCTTCAAGGTGATTTCGGCGATAGTCGCCTCGACGAGCACCTGTTGCGGCGACACGTCCAGGCGGCGCAGCGCTGCCTCCACCTGCTTGTACTGCAACGATGTGGCCAGAATGACGAGGGCGTTATTGATCTCATCGGCGATGATGCGAATCGGTGCGCCCCCGGTCAGGGCCACACCTTCCCCTCCGAATACCGCGGCGGGGACCAGGGACGGCACAGTCGCTCTTGGTCCTTCGACCACCGCCGGTGCGGCGGCCCCGCCCTCAGGCGGTCGCGGGGGTGAGGAGATTTCCATCGCCGCCAAACCGGGGGCCAGCTCAGGCGGTGCGACGACCGCGGAGCCACCTTCAGACTGAAAAACCTCTCCGAGCACCGTCGCCAGATCCGCGGCCTTGCCGTTTTGCACGCGGTAAACGAACAGCCGCTGACCGGCGCCGCCGCTGTCGCGGTCCAGGCGTTCCACCCACTCGCTGACCTTTTCCAGGTACTGGGGCCGCGCCGTGATGACCAGCAGCGCGTTGAGGCGATCCAGGGTCACGAAGTGGATAAGCCCGGAGAGGGGGCTTTCGCCGCCATCGCCGAACACGATCTCGAGCTCGCTGGAAAGAGTCTCGGCATCCACGAAATCCGGGGTGAACAAGGCTACCGACATGCCTGCAAGCCAGTCGACGTCGAATATGCGCACCGTGCTCAGGAGCCGCGAGAGCTCCGGTCCACTGCCAGCCAGGATCAGCAGATTGCGGACCGTGTCCACGCGTACGACGTTACCGGGGCTGGTGAAGGGTTCGAGGATCTTCTGCATCTCCTCGGCTGCGATGTACGACAGTGGCACCACCTGGACAGTGAAACCACGGGGCAGAGCCAGGCCGGAATTACCCAGCTGCGGAGCCAGCATGCCGCGCACCGCACTATCTCTGGGCACGATGTTGTAGAGCCCGCCCTGAGTCACCAGGGCCGCACCGTTCATGCGCAACAACAACTCCAGCGTCGGGATAAGATCATCCTTGGACAGGGGATTGCTGGTCTGCAATGTCACCGCCCCCTGGACTGCCGGGTCGACGTTGTAGTTCACATCCAGGAGATCACCGAGGATGACCTTTACTACCTCGCGTAGATTGGTGTTCTCGAAATTGAGCGTGATATTGCCCTCGCCCACCGACCGCACCTGCTCCACAGGAGTGCCTACGAAGATGCCGGTACCCGGCTCATAAAATGCCGTCGGACGCGGCGCGCGCTCCGGGGTCGTATCCTGTGCAGGTTGGGTGACGGCTTCGCGCCCGGCATCCGCCGAGGCGGCGGCACGCTCCGCCTCACCGACTGTGTGGCCTTTGACGATATCGGGATGGATGGATTCGCAAGCGGACAGCAGAAGGCAGGCGAGCGCGCACAGCAGGCCGCCCGTGCGGCGCATCGCGGGACGCACACCTACCCCCCGGGAAATTTTCACGTGCTCTTTCCGAACAATTTACTTTAACAAGGAGTTCTTAAGTATTGTTCGTTACTGCCTGATATTCAAGGAAATACGGGCAATTATAGCCCCGGCAGCGGATCCGGACTCGGGCCGGAGGAAGCCCGGCTCAGTTGCTCTAGCTTCCCGGAGCAGGTTGCACCTGGCGGGGGGCGCGTTTTGGCCGCCGAGGCCGCTTCGGCGGGCTACCGTTGGCAGGCGCTTCGGCCCGCTGTGCCGGCGGCCGGCGTTTTGCCCCGGCGGGTGCTCTGCGGGGCTTCGGCGCTACGATCGGCGGGCCGAATGTACGTAATGCAAGCTCTTCGCGGGTGTCCCCGTTAACCAACACGGCGCTCTCTTCACGGATTGCTTCCACCTTCCAGCCAGCGACGCTTTCACCTTCCTTGACGCGGCTCAACCCACCGGTGGCTGTGTCCGTCAGTAGAGCGACGCGCTCATCGTCGACGATGATGATGGCCGAGAGTGCATAACGCTTCGCGTCGGGTCTGGCGACACGGCGCGCCGGCTGGGGGGTTTCGGATGCTTCATTCGCGGGCGGTTGGCGATTGGGCATGAATAAAGGCCGCGTGATCGTTTCGGAGAATGTCTCACGATCCGCCAATGTAAATCCCGGCGCCGGCGAGGCTGTCACCAGTGCACTGCCCCGCCCCACGATTGTGCTGCCTGAACCGGCACCCACCTGGTAACGCAACTCCGCGACCAGCAACGCCGTCAGCACTACCAGGCTCAGCAACAACCAGCTCGAGCTCCGCGCGCTCATCAAGCAGGCCCCCCGGTGTCACGCATGTAGCCGTTGAGATTGAAGCGCACGTCCAGACGATCCACAGGCACCGCCGCCCGGCGTCGCTTACCGCCTGCGCGGGACAAGATCACGATATCGTCGGCGATGAGATAAGGCAGACCATTTTCCAATTCGAACAGCACGCGCTGTAAGGCATCCGTTGAGCCCGCCATGCGTACGTTCACGATGATGCGTTTGAACCCCTGTTCCGGCTCGGTGGGCAAGACCTGCGTGCTGGTGAGCGTACCGCCGCTGTCGGTCACCACCGACTTCACTCGCGCCTGCAAGGCGGCGGCGGCAAGCGGCTCGCTTTCCTGGGGGAGTACAAAGCGCACCAGGTCGTCGGACGCCTGAAGCTCGCCGACGGCGGACTGCAACTCGGCGACCTGGGACGACAGGCGGGAATAACGCGCGATGTCATCCTGATACTGGGCGATGGCGTCGCGATTACCGGCGTAGGTCGCCCAGACGGGGACCAGGATCAGGCGCACGGCCAGCAACACGACCAGCACCAGCAGTAGCACCGCCAGGATGCGCCGCTGAGACCGAGGCAAGCGTGTGATCCCGTTCATGTGTCCGCGCCCGCGGATGCGCCGGCCGTGGGCCGCTTGACCACGCTTGCCGAGAGGTGGAAGCGCTCGCGCCCGCTGGCGCCATCCTGGGTAACGGGCGAGGCGAAACGCGCGCCCTGGAAAAAGGGCGAGCCTTCCAGCTCGGCAATAAGCGAAGATGCCCGCGTCGAGGTGCCCTGCAGATGCACCTTGCCATCACGCACCTCCACCCGGAACAACCAGGTGTCATCGGGCAATCGCCGGCTCAGCTCCTCGAGCAGTTCCACCGACGCCGGGCGCTCGGCCTTGTATCCGAACAGATAACGCGACTGGGCGCTGTGTTTGTCGATGCGCTCTTGCAGCCCGGATGCGGCGGTGGCCGCGGCGCGGACTTCATCGAAGCGTGCGCGCAGCTGATCGAGATGGCGTTGTTGCTGCAACAGAGGAACGGCGATAACGCACACCAACAGCACGAGATTCAGCGCCAGCAAACCGCGGTTCAACCGGCTCGAGGGGCGTTGCGCGGCTTCGCTGGGAACGAAAGCAAATACCCCGTCTGCTTGCCCCTGCTCGCCGTTACTCTTACCGTCAGCCGGCACCAAATCCCAGTCGGCGAGGAAATCCAGGACTCGCTCCACCACGGTTCGCGGCACCACGCACAGTTGCACCGCAATTTGCTGACTTTCCGGACGCCGGGCGCTGACACGGTAGGTGAAATACACCTGCTCGGCGCGAAACGGCGTTTGTCGTTGCATCTCGAAGCCGAGCACCTGGCGCAGATTCTCTTCGGCGGCCAGGGGCAGCTGAATACTTTTGACCAGCAGCTTATCCGAGGGCACGGCGACTTCGACCCGCGTCGACTTCACTTTCAAGCCACTCAACATGGCCGCCATGCGCTCGCCGGCGTTGGGCAGGGTCGTGCTGATGCTGCCGAGTTCTTCCACGCGGCCACTGTCGCGCCGGCTGATGCGCACTTCGTCGCTGAGCAGAGTCAATAAAAGAACATCGTGACGCCGCTCGAAGCGCCGCCGCCAGGCGTCGGGCAGCATCCCGGCGAGTTCATCGCGCCACCAGCTGAAAAATGCACCAATGCCCATCAACGCTCCTCAGTTGAAGGCCGGTGAGCAGTGTTGAACAGCAGTGACCGCGCGCAGGCTTTCATGGACTCTCCGGAAGCTTCTGCCGTGCCTCGAATTCGGGAATAGAATCGAACCAGGCAACGATCGCGTAGGGCTTGCGTGCGTCGCCCGTCAACTGGATCACTGCGCGGCGACCGGCGCGCGCCCCCCCCGGCAGCTCACCTTCCGCATCGACAGTGTAGACTCTGGAATTGGAGCGAGACAAATAGCGGGCGCCGGGGGACAGCAGCTCAATCGGCAAACGCGTGGGCTCGTTGCCGCCCTGGGTTTGACCCGCGTAGGACTCCTCGCGGGCTGCCAGGAATCGATCCACTACACCCGCATCGAGGCCTGGAACGGCGAGCAGCACCCTTCTCGGCGCGCTCATCGGATCGACCTGCGGCGCCCACGAATGCACGGTCACCCACGGCGCCAGCTGTGCATAGGTTTCGGCGTCCACCCCCAACACCTGGTTGAGCTCGGCAACACTCAAAAAGGCGCCATCCCGTGCACCAACGGCGCTGTTGGCCGCCCGGTAATCACCGTCCTCGGCCCCACCGGAGCGCACGCGCTGGTCCGGATCCCGCCAATCGAGTATGGCCGCGGCAATACGCGCCGCCTGCTCGGCGTTGGGTAACTCGCCGCTCTCGGCCAGGGAGCGCAACAATCCCTGAATGAGTGCTTCCGGGGCGCCGTTCAAATCCACCTTGCCGTTTTCCGACAGCAGTCGAATACGCATGTTTCCAATACCGAAGGGCAACTCATAAGCGCGGCCGTCGGTCACCCAACGCGGACGGTCGATGTTTGCCAACAACGCTGCGATGCCTCGATAAATTCCCGCGTCGGCGATCGCCTGCGCTTGCGTGCGCTCGACCAGATTAGCGGCGAGCCGCGTCTCGACGCGCATGCTGAAGGCGAAGCTGGCGGCGACCACGCTCAACAACACGCCTGCCCAGAGAACGATCACAAGCGCGAAACCACGTGTCCGTGCATATCCCATGGTCGATGTCACTGGACTAATCCCGGCGCCAGTATCGACGTATCTGCCGGTAATAAACCGCCCTGGAGGGTCTGCTGCCCCGGGCTGCCCGGCGCCACCGAGCGTTGATATCGAACGGCGTCGGCGGGCAGGCGAATGACGAGCTCGGGCCACTCGCCGGCGGTCTTACTGTCCAAGCGCAGCCGCACGAGGCCAGGCAGGCGTTGCCTGGCGTCCCACCTGTCGTGCCAGGCCCGGGGGGCATCTTTCGCTTGCGCGCCATAAAAGGCAAAGCGCGCACCGTTCAGATTTTCCACGAGCGGCCGTGGCTGGTCCTCCACACCGGGGCGGCCTGGCTCGGAATCAGGATGCAAGAGACGTCGCGATACCATCAGGGCGGCACCGTCTTCGCGTTCATCGAGTTCCAGGGTCATCTCGTACATACCACCCTGACCGAGATAGGCGGGCATCGCGGTGACGAATACCAGGCGATGGGGCTCGCCGTGAAACCACATGCGCCAGGCGCTTTTCTCGCTGATGGCGAGTGGAAATGCCTGCGCGGCGTGCCGGCGTATGAACGACCCGGCCAGGCGCAACTCCGAGACCGCCGCATGGGTACGCTCGCCGCTTTCCCAACTACGCATGCCAAGCCGATAACCAGTGTACAGAATCACGATCACCAGGGAAAAAATGGTGATGCCCACCAGCGCCTCGAGAAGCGTAAAGCCGCGAAGTGCGTGAGCGTGGCTTCGAAACACGGGGTGGCGCTTCATGTCTACAAGGCACCAAGCAACATCGACGTCAGGGTGAGCGTGCCTGGTGCGCCGCCCTCCTCCCAGAATACTTCCACCTCGATTGCCAGGGGCTGCATCAAAAGACCCGCTTCCGGCAACTGGTCGTCACCGTACACACTCACCGTTACTCGCCAATGGTATTCGTCATCCGTCGTACCGCTGGTAATGCCTTCCTCTAATGCGTGCTCGACACCAAGCGCGGCGAACTGCGATTGTGCGATCACCGTGGCGCGGGTATAGCGATCGCCGCTGCGGGCCGCATGCAGGCCGGCACTGAAGACCTGGAAAAGCGCTCCCAGCAGCATGGCGAGAATGGTAAAGGCGACCAGCACCTCGAGCAGTGAAAATCCCCGGCAACTGCGCCTGCGCGTCATCGTCCGATGGGCTCCTCGACCACGGATTCCATCACCTTCACTCTGCCGGTGAGCCAATCCACGTTCACCAGATAACGCAACGTATCGGTGGACAAAGTAATGCGTCCACCGGTGGAGCTGCCGTCGGGGAAGAACCGGATGGCGCCGCGCTCGGCGCTCAAGCGTTCCGAGCGCGCAGAGAAAAGCACGATGTCGACACGTTCGGGCAGCTTGCGCACGCGTTGTTCGCCGGGCAGGCGAAACTCGCGCTTGGCCACATCGAGCGCCAGCGTCGCCGAGCGATTGTCATTTAAAGCCTGGTTGCGGGTCTGGCGCAGCCCCGCAGCCAGGCTTCGGGCGGCGCTCTTTAACTCGACGCCGGCACCACCCCCCAGCGACGGAACGACGAATGCCGCCACCAACGCCAATATCAGCAATACCGCGAGCAGCTCGAGCAGTGTGAACCCAGCAGTTGAAGACCTCACGTAACCCACAGGCTTCCTGGTCCACGCGGACCATCACTCCCAGCTCACGATGTCCTTCTGCTCGCCTTCGCCGCCTTCGCTGTTGTCTGCTCCCAGAGACATCAAGTCGTAACCACCGTTCTTGCCGGGGTAGCGGTAGACGTAGTCGTGGCCCCAGGGATCCTTGGGAATGACTCTCTTTTTGAGGTACGGACCATTCCAGCGTTCGGCCCCGTGGGGTTTCTCAACCAGGGCTTCCAGAGTTGGCGGGTAGCTGCCCACCTCCAGACGGTAGAGATCGATGCTGGCCCCGAGAGCCTCGATCTGAATGCGGGCGGAGTCACTGCGCGCGCCGGACACCCACTTCAGCACCTGGGGCACGGCAAATGCCGCGATCAGGCCGAGAATGGCGATGACGGCGAGCAATTCGATGAGGGTGAATGCTCTCATTCGGCGACGCACAATTAACATCGTTTTTAACTTGTCTTACTCAGAAAGCCAGGTCGTTAATACTCAATATGGCCATTACGACGGACAGGATGATGGCGGCAATTACCACGGCGAGGCCGAGAATCAAAGCCGGTTCCAGCACCGCCATCAAGCGTCGCAGAGCCGATTGCACCTCGCGCTCATAGATCTGGGCCAGTTGCATGAGCATGGCTTCCAGATTACCGGTTTCCTCGCCCACCTGCATCAGGTGACCGGCGAGCGGTGGAAACACGCGGGCCTCGGTGAGTGGCCGCGCGAGCCCCTCGCCCTGGCGAACATGTTCGGTGACCCGGCGGATACCCTCGACGATGACCTGATTGACCAGCACCTCCTTGGCGATGGCGATGGCATCGAGCAGCGGTACGCCGTTGCCGAGCAAGGTGCCGAGAGTGCGGGTGAAGCGCGCCGCCTCGAGCCGCGCGATGAGTGCGCCCACCAGCGGCAACTTCAGCAATCGGCCATCCCAGCGCAGGCGGCTCACCGGATCGGCGTATTGCTGGCGGGCGAACAAGTACAGGGCCGCAGCCGCCAGCAGCAGCGCCCACCAGTAGCTCTGCACGAAACTGCCGCTGGCCACCACTACTTGCGTAAACCAGGGTAGCTGCTGGCCCGCCTCGCTGAACATCTCCGAAATCCTGGGGATAACCAACCCCAGGATGACGCCCATGGAGACGAATCCGACTACCACCAGCACCATGGGGTAGAGCAGCGCCGAAAGTACCGAATCACGCAGCTCACGGGAGCGTTCCATGAATTCCGCCAGTCGCGCCAGGGCGGCGTCCAGCGCGCCGCTGGCCTCACCCGCCTTGACCATGTTGCGGTAAAAACGCGAGAACAAGCGCCCATGGGATTCCAGCGCGGCCGACAAAAAGCTGCCGCCGCGCACATCATCGAGCAGTTTCTCGAGCACCACCCGAAACGGCGCCTTGTCGGAAAGATTGACCAGCATCTCCAGAGCCTTGTCCAGCGGCAGACCCGCTTGCATTAATGTCGCCAGCTCGATGGTGAAGACATTGACATCGGCTCGACTCGGACGGCGGCGCTGAAAGCTGAAAGCCGAGGGCGTTACGGCAACCGCCGTATCTGCAACCTCCTCGGCGCGGATTGGAATGTGTCCCTGGGCCTGAAGCTGACGGATGACGGCGTCCTGGCTGACTGCCTCCATCTCTCCTTGCAGGACGTCGCCGTTGACGGTAGCGGCCTTGTACTGGAAAACCGGCATCTATTAGGCCTCGCGGGTCACGCGTTCAACCTCTTCCAGGCTGGTAATACCGGCCAACGCCTTGTGCAATCCGTCCTCGTACATGCTGATGGTCCCATCGGCGACGGCGGCCGCGTGGATGGCGGCGGCGTCGCCGTGATTGAGAATGCTCTGGCGCACGCTATCGGACATGACCAGCAGCTCGAGTATGCAAGTGCGCCCCCGGTAACCACTCCCGTCACAGGACTCGCAGCCCGTGCCGCGGTACAAAGTCAGGCCTCGAGTGTCGGCAAACCGCGCCACACCGAGCTCCTCGGCCAGCTCGGTCCCGATCTCGTATGACTCCTTGCAGTGCTCACACAGCACACGCACCAGGCGCTGTGCGAGAACGCCGTTAACCGTGGACGTGAGCAGAAAATCCTCGACCCCCATGTCGAGCATGCGCGTCACGCTGCTGGCTGCATCGTTGGTGTGCAGAGTCGAGAGCACCTTGTGCCCGGTAAGTGCCGCCTGTACGGCAATCTTGGCGGTCTCGAGATCGCGCATCTCGCCGATCATGATGACGTCGGGATCCTGCCTCAGTATTGATCGCAGCGCGTTCGCGAAGGTCAAGCCGATTTGGGGTTTCACCTGGATCTGGTTGGTGCCCTCGAGCTGATACTCGACCGGGTCTTCCACCGTGAGGATCTTCTTGTCCGGTGTGTTCAAGGCATGCAGGGCGGCATAAAGCGTGGTCGTCTTACCACTGCCCGTCGGCCCTGTGACCAGAATGATCCCCTGGGGACGTAGAAGTATCTCTTCGAATGCCCTGAGCGCGGCGGCGTCGAAGCCGAGCGATGTGAACTCCAGCGGCAAGCTGCCTTTGTCGAGAATGCGCATGACCACGCTTTCGCCGTGCATGGTCGGAATCGTTGAGATGCGCATGTCGATCTCACGTCCCTCGACGTGTTGCATGATACGCCCGTCCTGGGGCAGCCGCCGTTCGGCGATGTTCAGATTGGCCATCACTTTGATCCGCGACACGACGGCCGCGGTGGAACGCACCGGCGGCGCCTCCACTTCGCGCAAAATACCATCGATCCGATAACGCACCTTGAGGGTATTGTCGAATGGCTCGATATGAATATCCGAAGCCTGTTCCTTCAGAGCGCGGCTGATGAGCAAATTCACCAGTCGAATAATCGGCGCCTCGCTGGCGAGATCCTTCAGGTACTGAATATCATCGACGTCATTGTGCTCGTCGTCGCTGTAGTCACCGGCGATCTGGGCCAGGGCGCCGGCGCCGTCGCTGTACTGACGCTGAATGGCCGATTCGATCTCCGAGATGATTCCCACCCGCGTCTCCACGGGCTTACCGAGTGCGAGCTCCATAGCCTCGGTGGTAAACCGGTCCAGGGGATCCGCCATGGCCATGAGCACGTGCTCTTCGGTCTCCTCGAGGGGCACTGCCCGCGCCTGCTTCAAGAACTCCGGGGTTACGCGATCCTGCACCGCCGGGGTCGGCGGATAGGAATCGGCAAGCGCCAGCTCCAGATCGAGCTCTTGTGCAAGAATCTCCGCCAGGTCGCGCTCAGCCAGCATTCCCAGCTGCACCAGCAGTGGCCCAAGCCGCTCGCCGCTGTCCCGCTCCAGGCGGCGGGCCTGCTGAAGCTTCTCGGGCTCCAACTTGCCTTGCTCCACCAGCAAATCTCCGAGGTTTTGATTCAACGACGGATCCCTGCTCTGTTGGAAATGGGATGTGAAATTACGGACATCTGGGTTCGCTTGCGCGCGGCTCGCGAATAAGGCGCAGCGTCAGTCGCTGCGGCTGCGTACTCGTACGATCACATCCACCCGATCGACTACCTTGCCGCGGGGCACATCCGGCAACCCGTCGATGGCGATTTTCCGGGCGTCGATGTCCGTGAGCGTGCAGGAATCGACATCGTAGAAGTGGTGGTGATCACTGCAATTGGAGTCGTAAAACACCTTGTTTGGATCGACATTGACCTCTCGAACCAATCCTTTTGCGGCAAATAGACCGAGGGTGTTATAGACCGTGGCCTTGGATACCGCCAGTTCGCCTTGCTTGAGGGCGCAAATCACCTGCTCCGCGGACAAATGCTGAGGCCGCGCCAGGAGGATCCTCGCGATCTCGACCCGCTGCGCAGTCGGCGTGATATCGCGGGACTCGAGAATCCCAGCCGCCCGCTCACGCTCGGCCGCAAGTTGCGGATTGTCGAGGTCGTCGCAACGGGATTTATCGTGCAGTGACATAATGCGCAGGGTGCCCGCGGGTGCTGGGTGGAATCTACCGCTGATTGCTCAGTATACGACCTAAGTTCCCGTTCGGTCTAGGAATTGACCGCCCCGGTGAACCCTGCGTGAGGCCGCAAAACGCCCCGCTCCGGCGCCTTTCGTCGGTTCCCAGCGGCCGTTTGTCGATTCCATCATGGTGTGCCGCAGCGAAGGGTGCTATTTGTTGCCTATCGAGTGCCGTTGGCCCTCGGCAGTACCTCGTGGCAGCGTCCAGAACGCCACGTGGGAATGCGACCGGGTAAAGCCCCTGTCTGGCTGACAGGGTTAGCATGTGAACTGGAGTAGGACCATGAGAACGATATTCCTAGCTGCGATGTTGAGCGCCGTGGCCGCGCTGCTCTCCACACAGGCTTACGCCGGTCCCGTCAAGCGCGTTGTGCCCCAGGGCAAGGACGGTGATTACTACTACTACCAGGTGAAGTGCACCAACGGCACGGAAGGTAGTGTTGTCATTCAGGAAAAAGAGAAAAACGTCTGCGCTCAGGCATTCGGAGGCGAACGCGTGTGTAACGCCGCTTGGAATGTGCAGAAAGCCGCGGAGAACGCCTGCCGATAAGGCGAATGTGAAGATGAAGAATCAACGCGGATTTACGATTGCCGAACTGATCATCGTGATCATCATCGCGGGGGTGCTTGCCGCAATAGCTGCACCCAACATGTCCGAGTTCGTCAAGAACAACTCGCGGGCCAACCGTGTGAATACCATGGTTTCGGCATTGAACTACGCCCGCGGCCAGGCCGTTACCCGCAACACACGCGTGTCGCTGTGCAAGAGCGCCGCCTTCGCTAATTGCGACGCGGCGGGCACGGGTGATTTCGGCACTGGTTGGATTGTGTTCATCGACGGCAACACACGTGGAATCGTTGACGGCGTCGCCCCTAATAACGATACGGTGTTACGCATCTTCCAACCCGACATGGGCAACAACGCGACTCTCACTGGCGTTAAGAACGTCGTCAGTATCACCATGGCCGGCCTTTCATATGAAAACACGGGCCTCGGCCTCGATCTGAACGCCGCGGCAGGTGACACCGTCGTTTCACCCAACACTGTATTTCGATACTGCGATGACCGCGGTGCAGCGGAAGCGCGCGGCATTGTTATTACTCCCACGGGCTATCCGAGATTGACCAGAGATACCAACGGTGACGGCACGGACGACATCGGTGGCACTAACTTGGTGTGTCCATGATGAAACATCGATCATTCAAACTGAATCCATGCCGGCGTGAAAGCGGCTTCAGCCTCATCGAAGTGCTGGTTGCCCTGCTGGTTCTCAGCATCGGCCTGCTCGGACTGGCTGCCCTTCAAGCCCAGGGGCTGCGTTTTAACCACGATGCCTATGTGCGCACCCAGGCCACGAACCTCGCCTACGACATCGTCGATCGTATGCGCGTCAATAATACGGCCCTTGCCGCATACACGGCCGGCCCGGCGCCACCTTTTGTTTGTGATCCCACTGATCCGAGCGTCGCCATGGACCTGGAGTGCTGGTACGACGGACTGGCGCGTGCGCTGCCCGGCGGCACCGGCGTCATCGCCGCCAATGCCACCGCTAATTTCTACGATGTTACCGTGCAGTGGATTGATCGCACCCCAAGAGACTTCGGCGGGGCAGTTCGTGCGCCAAGGACTGCGGCGGATTGTGCACTCGTCGCCGGTCGATTCTGGAACGGGACCAATTGTCTGGTGCAACAGACCTGGACGGTGTGGCCATGAGCACGCGCAAGCTCCCCAACAATCCCATGGGCGGCCTGACCCTCGTCGAGCTGCTGGTCGCCATTACGCTCGGCGCCATTATTCTCGGCGGTGCGGTGACGCTGTTCGTCAACAACCGCGATACCTACAACACAACAAACGAACTGTCGCGGTTACAGGAAACTGCCCGCTACGCCTTGGACATGATGGTCAAGGATATCCGCATGGCCGGCTATTTCGGCTGCGCCGACCGGGGCGATACGGTCACGCTCAACGTTCCCGTCGTTGATGCCGGTGAACTGTGGGATATCAATATGGACCCGGGGGCAGGCGCGATCATTCCTCCCATCGAGGGCTTCGAAGCGGCCTTTCCAGCAAATGAGTTCATGCCCAGCGGCTTTGACGTCACGGTGGGGACTAACGGCGCCGGCGGAGAAGTTCTTGCGGGCACCGACGCCATAACACTTCGCTACATCGCAGGCAGCATGATCGACGTGGCCCCTGCAAACGGCACCCTCGATTATCAGGTCACCGCGGACGCCGTCAACGGCGCGAGCTCGACCATCACGGCGGACTCGACCACCGGATTCGCACTGAACCAGGTCGCCGCCATTGCCGACTGCGGTGGCTCGGACATCTTTCAAATTACTGCCGCCCCGACAGCGACCACGGTGCAGGCGAATGCTCTCAGCCGCGGCTACAACGCCGCCTCTTCGCCGATGATCGCGCCCTATGTGGGCGTGCGTTACTACGTTGGTGACAACGGCAACGGACCGGGCGGCGAGGTTTACCCTTCTCTGTATCGAACCATCATCACGCCGGGCGCCTTGACCGAATCGAACCAGGAATTGTTCGAGGGCGTCGAATTCATGCAAATCCTTTACGGTGTCGATACCAGCGGCAACGGCATTCCGGACAGCTACGTGCGTTCGGGCGATGCGCCACTCAGCACCGCGGATCCCGCCGGTAATTGGGCCAACATTGTGAGCGTACGAATTTCCATCGTCGTGCGCACCATCGATCAGTACGGCCGTGAGATCGATACAAACACCTACACGGTCAACGACCATGATGACGTCTTGTCACCCAGGTTTAATCCGGTGGACGACAACCGGCGTCGACGCGTGTTTACCACCACGACCATGGTGAGGAATTTGTAATGAGACGCACGAACAATCTGAGCCGTACACGTCAATCCGGAGCCGTGCTGATCGTCGCCATGATCATACTGGTCATTTTGACATTGCTCGGCGTGACAGCCATGAACACGAGCTCTCTGCAGGAACGCATCGCTTCGAATACCCAGGAGCAGGTGCATGCGTTCCAGGCGGCGGAGACCGGCTTGAATCAGGCTTTCGCCGACAATCTTGCCTATGACATCTCGAGCACTTATACCGGCGGCGCGACACCGACTACCTTCGCGGGATCCGCCGACAGCGCAAGTTACGCCCCTACGTTCATTGGATTCTCGCCACCGCCGCCCGGATCACTGTACAGCGCCACGAGCTTCCAGGCCGCGCACTTCAATTTCAGAGCGACGGGAACAAGCGCAACCAATCTTTCGATTATCTTAAACGGAGGCGCCTATCAGATAGCGCCAAAGATGTAGCCGGACCAACACAACACTATAAACTGAGGAGGAACGGTCCGGCCTACATGCACCGGGACCGTGTATAACACGGCCCGGGAATTGTCATGTGGGTCGTGCCGGCATCGGGGTATGAAACGCACTCGCGCGATTAGCTTTGCATTCGCCGCGCTGATCGGTATTACAGCCGGTTTGCCCGTCACCATCCACGCAGACGACACCGAAATTTACGTCGGCAGCAGCTCGTTCTCCGACAACGTCATACCCAACGTCCTGCTCATTCTCGACACATCGGGGAGCATGAGCAATAAAGACGGCGGCACGGTCGACAGACTGGATCGGGTCAAGACCGCGTTGAATGCCATCCTCGACGAAGTCACCAACGTCAACATCGGACTCGCCCGCTATCACGACCGCGGCGGACCGATTCTGTTTCCCGTTTCCGATCTCAACAGCGATGTCGCCGACGTCGAATCCGGCATTATCCCCGAGATAAACCAGAGCGTAGCCGTCGGCGCCAACGACGCCGAGGAGTTGAACGCCACTGGCGCCGTTATTCTCAACAGCGGACAGCTCGAGATGACCGAGACACTCGCTCACGGCGTGGAGATGAGCAGCATCGCCGCCGTCAGCCATTCCCGGGACGACGCCTCGCAGCTGGCGGGCGGACTGGGCTACAACGACAGCAACCCCTCCATGAATTGCTGTACTAGCGTGAATGGGTTCCGCTTCCCGACAATCCCCATACCGCCGGGCTCGACCGTTACCAGCGCCACCCTGCAGCTGGTGGCCGACGCCGATGGCACGATTCCCACGTCCATCACTATCCTCGGCCAGAAGGCCGTCAATCCACCGCGCTTCAATTCGACACCCATCGCCAATGACGTCTGGTCGCGGCGCACCGGTGCGCCCACGGCGGCGCTGGTCCCCTGGAGCGGCATCCCCGATTGGATCGCCGGCGACCGCTACACGAGCCCCAATCTGCGCACTGTCGTGCAGGAGATCATCGATCAAGGTGGCTGGCTCAAGGACCACAGTCTGGTCCTCCTGCTGGAGGGCACGGGCTCGCGCGAAATCCGAACTTTTGACTCCGGCGGCGCCTCGAGTGCCGCGCAGCTGTTCCTGGAATGGGTAGAGCCACCGGTCGCCGCTGGTCCCCAGACCATCGGCCTACGCTTCGAAGACGTGCGCATTCCTCAGAACATGGGCATCAACAGTGCCGTCATCGAGTTCCGTCCCCGGGAGGACGGCGCCGGTGCCGCAGCGCTGCGGGTGCGCGCCGAGGCCTCCGACGACAGCGCGGCATTTTCGGCCACTGCCAATAACCTCACCAACGCCACCCTGCGCCCGAAGACGGTGACCAGCGTGCTCTGGAATCCAGCGGCGGCGGACTGGAAGGCAGGTGTGCCACACCAAACCGCCGATTTGACCGCCATCGTAAAGGAGGTGGTCGCGCGCGCCGGCTGGTGCGGCGGTAACGCGATGACATTTTTTATTGATAATGTTGTCGGCGGCACCGGCCCACGCATCGCTTTCAGCGCCGACAGCGACCCCAGTCTCGCGCCCGTTCTGCGCATCGATTACGACAAGACCCGGCCGCCGGGTCCCGGTGAGGGCTGCACCATCCGGGAAATCAGCGCGCAACCGTCTATCGCTGCCGACGACGCCAACCAGCTGATCGCCAGCGTCGACCCGGCGACGCCGATTAACACCGCCAACGACTTCATGGAATTCGAGGCCGGCAGCGTAAACGGATTGCGATTCCAGGGTCTCGAAATTCCGCCCGGCGTGGAAATCACGGCGGCGAACATCGTTTTCAAAGCGGCGGCCACGACCCCGGCCGGCGCCAGCGCCGATCCATTGAATATCACATTCGAAGGACACGCTACCGCTTCGGCGTCCGCCTTCGATGCCGGCAGCGGCCTGGACGTCCTCACTCGTACATCCCGCACCAGCGCGGTGACCTGGGCCGGTGTGCCGGCCTGGGCGGATGGGACGACCTATACCAGTCCCGATCTATCGGCCATCGTGGACGACATCGTCAATGGCGGCATCGGTTGGGATTCCAGCCAGCATCTCGCCATCCTGATGAAGTCCGATGGCACCGGCAAGCGCTTCGCCATCGCCAGGGAACGCTCGCCGGCGGATTCTCCACGTTTGAGAATCAGCATGCGCGCCAAGATCGGCGATCTGCCAAGCATTCCAGTGACCACGGTACGCGAGCGCCTCAAGCAGATCGTCAACGAGCTCGATCACGGAGGCTACACGCCCATCGTCGATACGCTTTATGAGGCGGCTGTTTACTACCGGGGCGAGCAGGTCAAGTGGGGGCTCGATCGCGGCAACGGCAGAGATTCCGTCAAGCGCTCGACCCGGGTCAGTCACC
Organism: Gammaproteobacteria bacterium; assembly: GCA_009937425.1. Classification (GTDB taxonomy): domain Bacteria; phylum Pseudomonadota; class Gammaproteobacteria; order HK1; family HK1; genus JAABYT01. Next base: position 9,925 of record JAACFO010000038.1, on the reverse strand, counting down.
CGAGCTCCTATGTGGGTGGCACAGTCGTGCGCGCTCCAGGCTGCACAGACACGAATCTGAATGCCGACGAATGCATCAGCGAAAACATAACGGGTGATCCAACTTACATCTCGCCCATCAAGAGCCAATGCCAGGCGAATTTCATCGTCATGCTGACCGACGGCCTCGCCAACAGGAACAGCTCCAAATCGCTCATCCGCGGCATCACTGGAGACGGGTCTTGTGGCACCACCCTCCCGGGAGGCGGCTCTATTTCCAGCGCAGAGGAATGCGGTATCGAGCTGACCAGATACATGAACGATCCGACCAAGGATCAGAACCCGGTCGTTCCCGGCAACAACACCATTACCACTTATACCATCGGTCTCGAAATATCGAACCAATGGCTCAAGGACCTGGCCACCGAAGGCGGCGGGAAATTCTTCAAAGCAGGCAGCACTGAGGAGCTGCGCAGAACTTTCAACGACATCGTCTCGGACGTACTGCAGCGAACCACCTCATTCGCAATGCCGTCGTTGTCCGTGAATGCCTTTAACCAGTTGTTTCATCTGGACGAGGTGTACTTGTCACTGTTCGAGCCGCGGCTGCAGGTCGCCTGGCCCGGTAACGTCAAGAAATACAAGATTTGCCAGAGCATCGACGACGGTTGCGAGCCGGGGACCCTTCTGGATGCAACACCACCTCCCAGCGGTCCCAATCCGGTCGTTGGTGACGACGGGCGGATTCTGGATACTGCCCTCAGCTTCTGGAGCTCTGCGCCTGACGGCGCCGCGGTGCTGCAAGGCGGTACCAGTGAACAGCTTCCCGCCCACGCCGATCGGCGAATGTACACGTACATCGGCGCGACCGATCCAAGCGATGAGGATCTGATTGTAGATGAACACCAGATAGCAGACGTCGACGGTGACGGCATTCTCGACGGCGTTACCACAGGCACCCCTGACGAACGGCTACAGCGCACCAAGGATCTGCTCGGCTGGCCTGGTGAGCCGGTTGATACTCTTACCGCCACCGAACGCGCGCTGCTTGTGACCGAAATGAACGAGCACATTAATTGGATCCGTGGTCAGGATGTGGACGACGAGGACCTGGACGGAAATACCACTGAAGATCGGTACGGCTTCGGCGATCCGCTGTACGCGAGCTACGGCTTCGCCGATCCACTGCACTCGAGCCCGGTGGCGTTCACCCTCGGCGGCGACGCCACGGATCCCGTGGTCAAGTTCGTGGTCGGCACCAATGACGGCGCGATTCACCTGGTCAACGGATTCAACGGCAAGGAAGAATTCATCTTCTATCCACAGTCGATGCTCCCTCAGCTGGTGCGGTTGCGCGAGAATCCGAACGGCAAACACGCGTACGGGATAGACGGGACCGCGACGGTGTGGCTCAACGACGTGGGCAACGACGGCGTCATTGCCTCCGGGGATGGCGACTTCGCTCGCATTTTCATAGGCATGCGCCGTGGCGGTAACGAGATCATCGCTCTCGATATCACGCCGAGCAAAGTCGACGGCCTGACGGTTGCGGATCGCGGTATTACCGACTTGATCAGACCCATTTACAACTGGCGCGGCAAAGGTGGCGGCGCTGAGTTCCCACGACTCGGGCAGACCTGGTCGCGTCCGAAGCTGGCGACGGTCACTCTCGGCAACTGGCCGACGACCGGTGAAGTCTCTGCGACGACCATGCTGCTCTTCAGCGGCGGTTACGATGTCGCCCAGGACAGCGGTTTCGGACCGGGCGGACTCGGCAATGCCATCTACATGGCAAATCCCATCACCGGCAAGCGCATGCTCTCCATCAGCACCAACGACCCCGTTGTCGACCCTCTACGCCCCGACAAGGTGGTCCTGCCGGTGGTGGTCGATCCGGACGAGGCGACCATGAATTTCCCGATACCGTCGGATCTCGCTTTGCTGGACACCAACGGAGACGGCTCGATAAATCGGCTGCTGGTAGGCGACACCGGCGGACAGCTGTGGCGGGTGGATCTCGCTCCTTCGGATCCGGACGATCCGGCGACACCCGCTAATTCCCATGTGCAGGCCGTGATCGGCATGCTGGGGACCGTTTCCAGCGACGGCAGCCTGGCCGATCAGCGAAAGTTCTTCGAGCCACCGGATGTTATCCAGGTGCGTGGCGACATTGGGGCCGCCACTACCGGGCGTTTCGACCAGGTCAATATTGTCACCGGCAATCGGGCCAATCCGCTGGGTCGCACCGTCCAGGACCGCTTTTACGCGTTCCGTGACCTGGTCATCGGAAGCCTCGCCGACGATGGTGTAGCCTCACCCTTTCACGCCGTACCCTCAGGGGTCAGCGGCGATGGAATTGCGGACGGGTTCACAACTTTCCTGGGAGCCCTTGACATTCCTGCACGCGAGGGCGATTTATTTGATGTGACCGATGTAGTCGACCCCGGCGCGACCGACCTGGCAAGATGGGTGGCCGCCAACGGTTACTACCTGGATTTCAAGGATCCCGGCGAGAAGGGACTGTCGTCGCCCATCACCCTGGGAGGCAGGTTGTTCTTCACGACCTATCTGCCGGAGACGGTCGTGGACGCAGATGCATGCTCCCTGGCCGAGGGCCTGGCTGCCCTGTACGGGATCAACGTGTTGGACGGCTCGGCGGTCTTCAACTGGGACGAGTCGCCGGACACCGATCCGTTGTCGCTGGCGGACCGCAGGATGATTCTGGGTGACGGTATTCCGTCCTCGGCGGTGCCGATCTTCACACCGGAGTCGATCAGTCTGGTGATCGGCACCAGCAGCGGCGGCAAGACGATCGATCCGGGGGTTACGTTGCCGCGGCAACGGACCTACTGGTTCCAGCAGCGGGATTTTTGAGACCCGAGCGACGCCCGGCATCGCTCGCGTCATTTGTGAATTCTTACAATGGATGACAGATCGATGACAGGCAACAAGCGTATGAAGTTCGGAAAAAGCGCCCGAGCGGATGGTGGATTCACCTTGATCGAGCTCATGATCGTGGTGGTCATCATCAGCATTCTGGCGGCCATCGCCTACCCGGCGTACCAGCAGTATGCCCGGGAAACCAAGCGCGCCGACGCCCACGCCGCGTTGCTGCGCATTGCGACGCTGCAAGAGAAGTTCTTTTCCAACAACAACGGGTATACGACCAGCACCACCGCGCTCGGCTACGCCGCCAATCCGGCGGCGTCCAATGACGGCTACTGGGCAGTATCGGTCACCAGTGCCGGTGTGGCGGCGTCGTTCACGCTCACGGCCGTGCCGGCCGGTGGTCACGTAGACGCCCCGTGCGCCAGCATCACGTTGACGTCGGCGGGATTAAGAGGCCCGGCTGCCTGCTGGTAGCACCCTAAGCTTCGGTACCCCTGGGGGACACGGAAGATCCCCCGCCCTCCTGGGCTCGGGCGAGACTCTTCGGCAGGCCGAACACGACCCGCTCCTGCTTACCCACCTTCTCCTCTATGAAGCTTCCACCCCAGTCCTTGAGGCGTGACAAGACTGCCTGCACCAGAATTTCGGGCGCCGAGGCGCCGGCGGTCAGCCCCACCCTGGTGGCGCCATCGAACCATTCCCGCTGGAGCTCATCGGCGTTGTCCACCAGATAGGCAGTGGTCCCGAGCTTGCTCGCCAGCTCCCGCAGGCGATTCGAATTGGAACTGGACGGCGAACCCACGACGATAAACACGTCGCAGTCCGGGGCCAGTTGCTTGACCGCATCCTGACGATTCTGCGTGGCGTAACAAATATCGTCCTTGCGAGGACCCGTGATAGCGGGAAAGCGCTTGCGCAGCGCATCGATGACGTCCGCCGTATCGTCCATGGAAAGGGTCGTCTGGGTCACGAAAGCGAGATTCTCGGGATCCCCCACCTGGAGCCGAGGCACGTCCTCTGGCCCCTCCACGAGATACATCTTGGCGCCGTTGCTGACACCCGCCTCCCATTGGCCCAGGGTGCCCTGCACCTCGGGGTGCCCCTGGTGGCCAATCAGAATGGTCTCCCGGCCGTCCCTCAGATAGTGCGTCACTTCCATATGGACCTTCGTCACCAGTGGGCAGGTGGCGTCGAAGATTTTCAGGCCGCGCTCTTCGGCCTCCCGGCGCACCGCCTTGGACACGCCATGGGCGCTGAAGATGACCGTGGCATCGTCCGGCACCTCGTGGAGTTCCTCGACGAACACCGCGCCCTTCTGGGCGAGATCCTCCACCACGTACTTGTTGTGCACCACTTCGTGGCGAACGTAGATGGGCCGACCGAATATGCCAAGGGCCCGCTCGACGATCTCGATGGCGCGATCGACACCGGCGCAAAAACCGCGTGGATTGGCTAAAAGAATTTCCATTGACACTCGTAGGCACCCTGTTTTCCGGCGCAGGCGATCAGTAGATTATATAGGAAAAAAAGACCCACTACGACGCGTGAACCAACCCCTGTGGGGCGCCTGTAATTCCCAATTCTTCAGCGCTTTGGGAACGGTGTTTTTCCCCCAGGTAAAGCTCTTGTAAGCCGGCACCGCCCGTCGTAGCCGACCCACCGTTCGTCGGTACATGGACCGACTTTCATCACGTAACTGCGAACCCTGTCCGATAGACATCACAGAACGCGCAGAAACGCGCTGTGAAATAAAAATACGCAACAGGGTGAGGACCTATCGAGAAGGGTCCATTGAGGTCGGGCAATAAAATGGGTACGGCATCCGCCATACGGGTGTCGTACCCGCATAACAAGCTTCCAGCCCGGAATACACCTTGTCTGCCAAGGAGATTCGGCAGATGAACAGAGGTCGCTGGTACAACCTGCTTTGCGCTATCGCACTCGGCTTTGTTGCCGGCCTCCCGCTTCAACTCAACGCCGATGACACCGAGATCTATCTCGGCGACATCAGCGTCTCCCCGGGCGTGCGACCCAACGTACTCTTCATTCTCGACACATCGGGCAGCATGTCCGGATTGGACGGGATGAGTCAGGATCGTTTGGACCGCATGAAGGACGCGTTGCATACGATCCTCGACGATGCCAATAACATCAACGTGGGTTTGATGCGCTTCACCGATCCCGGCGGCCCGATCCTGTTCCCGGTATCCTACATAGACGAGGACGTATCGGTAGTCATGGCCGGCGCCGGTAGCGGAGCCGACATCAACGCCCAGGTCAACAGCAGCAGCGACGACGCGGAAGAGTTGGCCAGTGGTGTGTCTGTGGATCTGCTGAGCGAGCAGTTGGATATCGTGACCGCAACCGCCGCCGTCGGTAGCACGCTGTTGGAACTCCAGGTCACGAGTCAAGCAAACAACGCGGAAGAACAGCTGAGCAGCGGCAACATCATCACGGCCAATCAGATCGACATGAATGCGAGCCAGACCAATGGTGTGCGATTCGCCTCGGTAAGCATCCCACCCGGCGCCAAAATTCTCGATGCGCGCATCGTATTCACGGCGCGTAACAGCGACAGTAGTGCAACGGCTCTCACGTTTTATGGGCATCTGGATGCAGATGCGTCACCATTTTCCACTGCCTGCACTGGATGCAACGACGTGTCCGGCCGCACCAGGACATCTGCCTCCGTAACATGGAACCCGGCGTCATGGAGCACCAATAACGAATACGCCAGTGACGACCTGACCCCTGTAGTACAGGAAATAGTGGACCAGGCCAGCTGGGCGTCGGGCAATGCCATGGCCTTTATTCAAACCAACGGCGGCGCGGGCCAACGCCGGGCATACACTTTCAACGGTAGCAGCTCGCGGGCCGCCAAACTCGAGGTGACCTACGCGACCAGCGTAACCAGCGACGATCTGATTGTCGGTTTGCGATTTCAAGATATCGGAATACCTCAGGGCGCCACCGTAACCAGCGCCGTCATCGAGTTCTGGCCGGCGGCAACCAGCAGTGGCGTAACGGATATCACCATCCGCGGCGAAGACAGCAATAACGCATCCCCCTTCGCGGCGTCCGCGAACAACATCAGCACACGCACCAAGACCGCGACGAGCGTCGACTGGAGCGCCATCCCTGCCTGGGATGACGTGAACATCGTGCGCCAGTCGCCGGATCTCACCGGCATCGTCCAGGAGATCGTCAACCGGGGCGATTGGTGTGGTAACAACGCCATCGCCTTCGTGCTCGAACAGAACGGATCCGGCGGCGGATCACGCATAGCGGAAAGCTTCGATAACGATCCATCGCGGGCACCGATCTTGCGTGTCAACTACGACGAAGCCAGTGTCGTACCAGGCGCCTGCATCAATCAGTGGGTACAGCGCCAGGTCACGGTGAGCGACGACGATGCTGAAGAAACCATCAGCTCCGGCAGCGTTTCCATCGGCGGCTCGAGCTTCGATACGCGGGCGAGCCAGGTGAACGGCCTGCGTTTCCAGGACATCCCCCTCGCGCCGGGCACTGCAATCATCGAGGCGCAACTGGTGTTCACGGCGAGGAGCGCGAGCACCGGCGCCGCGACCTTGCGCTTCCACGCCGAGGATGTGGACGACTCGCCGGGTTTCAGCAGCGGCGTCGCTGATATCTCGACGCGCGCAACGACCACGGCCACGGCCACATGGGCGCCCGCCGACTGGGATACCGTCGGCGAGCAGCATGTCAGCAGCGATCTCACTGCGCTCATCCAGGAAGTTGTGGATCGTCCAGGCTGGAGCGGCGGCAACAGTCTCAGCATCATCCAAACCCACGATTCCGGTGGTGAGCGCCACGCCCAGACCTACAACGGAAACGCCGCCGCCGCACCCATGCTGCGCATCAAGGTGAATGGCGCGCTGGTCACCGGCGGCAGCGGCTTCAAGACCGTGCGCACGCGCTTGAAGGAAATCGTCAATGACCTGGACCATCTGGGTCACACACCCATCGTCGACACCATGTACGAGGCGGCGCGCTACTACCGCGGCGACTCCGTGTACTGGGGATTGACCCGCGGATTCGATCGCTCGCTGGGCAACTTCAACGCCTCGAGCACCAATGACGGCGTGCGCCGCAATACCCGTGTGAGCAACCCCGCCTCCTATTCCGGCGGCTTCGTGGTTCGCGATCCGGCCTGCACCGACGCGAATCTGAATGCCCCCGAATGCATCACGGAAATGATCCTCGGCGCAGCCCAGTACAAAAGCCCCATCACGGACATTTGTCAGGGTAACAACATCGTACTGTTGACCGACGGAATCGCGAATCACAACGACTCCGAGGCACTCATCAAGAGCTATATTCCGACCACCACATGCGCAAGCTCCGTCGCCGACGAAGCCTGCGCCAGAGATCTGGTGGACTGGTTGCACACCAAGGACATGAGCGTGCCGTTCAGCGGCGACCAGACCGTCAACACCTACACGATTGGATTCAATTTCAGCGGCGACTTATTGCGGGACATGGCGACCCTGGGAGGCGGTAAATTCTACGAAGCCAGCACCTCCACTGAGCTCGCCAATGTCTTCAAGGCCATCATCACCGATATTCTCGCGCGGACCACGTCGTTTGCGACCCCCTCGCTCTCGGTCAATGCCTTTAACCGCTTGTTCCACCGAAACGATGTGTACTTCTCGCTTTTCAAGCCCAACGCCCGGGCACTGTGGACAGGTAATACCAAGAAATACCAACTCTGCGAAAGCGCATCCAGCGGCTGCGTGCTCGGTGAGATCCTCGATGCCAACGGCGATCCCGCCATCGGCCCCGACAACCGCATCCTGGACCTGGCGGAGAGTTTCTGGGGCGGCATCGCTGACGGCAACGAGGTGGAAGTGGGCGGCGCGGGCAACGAGATACCGCCGAACGTCACGCGGCGCGTGTTTACCTATGCAGACGTAACAGCACCGCCGGCCGACGAAATTCTGGATCAGGCCAGCAACGAGGTGAAGGACGCAAATAGCGCCGTTACCAAGGAGCTCCTCGGTGACGCACTCATGTCCGATGCCGAACGGACGGCACTCATCGGCTGGATCCGCGGCCGGGACGTGGACGACGAAGACGGCGATGCCGACACCATCGAGAACCGCTATGCCTTCCACGATCCGCTGCACTCGAGCCCGGTCGCCGTCACCTATGGCGGCACCGCCCTGGACCCGGTGGTCAAGCTCTTCGTCGGCACCAATGACGGGGGCTTGCGCATGCTCAACGCCATCAACGGCGGCGAGGAATGGATCTTCTACCCGCAGATGGTCATGCCGCGGCAGCGCACCCTGCGCTCCAATCCCACGGGCGACCACCTGTACGGCATCGACGGCACCCCCAGCGTCTGGATGAACGACGAAAATTCCGATGGCGTAGTGGACCCGGCACTGGATGTGGACGGCGACGGCGTCAAGGAGTTCGTCAAGGTCTTCGTCGGCATGCGCCGCGGCGGTGATAACTACTATGCGCTGAATGCCACTCAGCCCGAATCTACCGGTCCGTTGACCGCATCCGCGAGCACCACCGACGTATCGCCGAGACTGCTGTGGCGTATCGAAGGCAGCAGCACGGAGTTTCCGCGGCTCGGACAGACCTGGTCGCGGGCGAAGGTTGCGCAGCTGCGCTTCGGCACCATTATTCCCGGAGAAAGCGTCCTCAAGACGGTTCTGGTCTTTGCCGGGGGCTACGACGATGTCCAGGATACGGCCTTTGCGCCGAGTGGCCTCGGCAACGCCATCTACGTGGTGGATGCGGAAACCGGATCGCGGCTCTTCTGGATCAGCGCCGCGGATCACGGCGGCACCCAGGGCGTGGTGGTGCCGGAAATGAACTATCCGATCCCCTCGGACGTGGCCATGTTCGATTCCAACGCCGACGGCACGACCAATCGCCTCTATGTGGGCGATACCGGCGGGCAGGTCTGGCGGGTGGACTTCGCGCCGGATACCGAATCCAGCGCCGGGCTGAAGGCGGTGGTGGGCAAGTTCGCCAGCCTCTCGGATGCCACCGAGCCGGCGGATCAGCGGAAAATCTTCTACCCGCCGGATATCGTCCAGGTTACCGACAAGCTGTACTCCAGCACGGGCCGTTACGACATGGTGACCATCGTCACCGGCGATCGCTCCCATCCCCTGGAGAACACGGTCCAGAACCGCCTGTACGCCATGCGCGATCTGCACGTGGCGCCGCTGGTGGACGGCGATCCCCTGGACCCGGCCGACGACGACGGTCTGGCTGACGGCTACACGCCGGTTCAGGGCGAGACCGTGGCCCTGCCCGGCGATCTCTTCGACGTCACCACCATCAACGACCCCAGCGGCGCGGACCTGACCAGCCTGCAGACCGCCAGGGGCTTTCACCTGAATCTCACCGGTTCCGGCGAGAAGGGCCTGGCGCCGCCGGTGGTCCTGGCCGGCACCGTGTACTTCACCAGCTACCTGCCCGATGGGGTGATCTCCTCTACCAGCTGCTCACTGGCCGAGGGTGCCGGACTGTTGTACGCCATCAATGTCCTGAACGGTGCGGCGGTCTTCAATTGGGACGGCGTCGGCAGCGAGGTGAGCCTGGCGGCCACCGACCGTACCTATACGCTGGGTGGCGGTATCCCCTCCGGCGCCGTGCCCATTTTCCAGTCCGAAGGCATCACATTGCTGGTAGGCGGTGGCGGCGGCGCCACCACCATTGACCCCAAGCTGGCCCTGCCGAGGGCGCGGACCTACTGGACCGGCATTCAGCCTTGATGTGGAGATGCGTGCACAGGGCCCCTCACCCCGACCCTCTCCCCGCAAGCGGGGAGAGGGCGCTTTCGAATCAGCATGGCGCCATCAGCAGGTCCCCTCGCCCCGCTTGCGGGGAGAGGGACAGGGTGAGGGGGAAACACGGCAACGCCGCAAAAAAAAAGGCCCCTCGTGCGAGGGGCCCTCGTGGACAATTGCCTGCTGGCCGATTACTTGCGCTTCCTCTCCGACCACTTGGCCATATTCTTGTGTTCCTTGACCTCGACCTTGTCGCTGCCAAAGAACTCCTTCTTGCTCTTGCCC
>JAACFO010000037.1 GCA_009937425.1 Gammaproteobacteria bacterium | reverse complement strand
GCGTGCTGATGCATGTAGATGCTGTGTGTTCTGAGCATCGGCCGCGCGCTGCGCCAATCGAGGCTGCCGCTGCCGGTTTGCACACTGGCTGCGTCGGGCCGTAGCAATCCAGCGGCGATTTTCAACAAGGTGGTCTTACCGGCGCCGTTCCTACCGCTCAGAATCGTGCAGCTACCACTGGGCAGCTCGAAGCGCGCAATGTCGAGCAGCGGCTCGCCACCCATGCGCATCTTCACACCCTCTAGACGGATCACCGAGCCGTTCACGTGAGCTCACCTTTACCCTGTACGAAAGACAAAAGCAGGTTCAGGAATAGTGCCAGAAACAGCAATACCATGCCGAGGGCGATGCCCTGGATGAACTCCCCCTTGCTGGTTTCCAGGGCAATGGCGGTGGGGATGTTGCGGGTTACGCCGAGGATGTTGCCGCCTACCATCATGGAGCAGCCAACTTCGGCGATTATCCGCGCAAAGCCCGCGATCACCGCGGCCAGCAGTCCGAAGCGCACCTCGCGCATGATGGTCAACATCGCCTGCCACGGCTTGGCGCCCAGGGTGATGGCGGTCTCCCAGGCGTCTTTCTCTGCCGCCTGTAACGCTGCGTGGCTCATGGCCACCAGCAACGGGAAGGCGAGGGTGATCTGGCCGATGATCATCGCCGTCTGGGTGAACAGCAGCTTGAGATCACCCATGGGACCGCTGCGCGACAGCAACAAATAGACGGTCAAGCCTACTACCACGGCCGGTACCGCCATCAGCGAATTGAAAAATGAAATCAGCGCCCGGCGTCCGGGAAAGCGGCCGATGGTGAGCACAAAAGCGACCACAATAGCCAGGGGTGCACTTATCAGTATGGCGCGCAGGGATACGCTGAAGGAGATGCCGATGATGTCCCACAACGCCGGCTCCCAGGAAAACAGCAGGACTAACGCGTCACCTGTTGCACGCAGGATTTCCCCCATGACTTATTCTTCGGGAATGAGCAAGGGGTGAAACAAGCTCTGACCGTCGACCCTGTATTGCGCGATCATCTTCTGACCCTCCGGTGACGCCAGCCATTCGATGAGCACCGTGGCGCCGGTGTAGTTGACGTCGGGATGGCGCGCGGGATTGACAGCGATGATCCCGTAGGGATTGAACAGCGGCGGGTCGCCTTGCAGCAGCAAGGCGAGTTCCAGGTGGCCGCGATAGGCGAGCCAGGTGCCGCGATCCGTCATCGTGTAGGCATCGAGTTCCGATGCCATCTGCAGCACTTTGCCCATGCCCATGCCCGATTCCAGATACCAGTCACCGGCGGGCCTGCTGTCGATCATCTGCCACAGGGCGAGTTCTTTCTTGTGGGTGCCGGAATCGTCGCCCCGGGACACGAAGCGGCTGGCGGAGGAAGCGATGTTGTGCAGGGCTTCAGTGACGGAATCGGTCTTGCCCACACCCGCGGGATCGGTCCCCGGACCCACGATGACGAAATCGTTGTACATGAACTCGCGCCGGTCGACACCGTGACCGTCCGTGACGAAGCGCTGCTCAGCGGGGCGCGCGTGCACCATGACCACGTCCACATCGCCGGCGCGGGCGATGCGCAGCGCCTTGCCGGTACCCACGGCGATGACGTGCACCGACATGCCGCTGTGCTTCTCGAACACGGGCAGCAAATAATTCAGCAGGCCGGAATTCTCGGTGCTGGTGGTGGTGGCCAGGCGCAGGGCTTGGGCGGAATAGGCGCTGCCCGGGCAGCTGAGCAGAATTGTCACCGTTGCCACGAGGCACCGCAGCACAGCGGTTGATTTCATTGCGTTTCTTCTCCAGAGAGCATGTGCCCGGCCGCTACCCCCACAGCCGCGAACCCTTCACCGACTCAATAAGGCAAGACAGACGCCACAGGTACCGGGCACCTCTTGCGGCGCCTCTTGACTTAATGCCCTCGTGGCCGGGACCCGTTCGCTTTAGCAATACAGCAAGATTGGTGCCAGGCACCCTTGTCTTTTGCAGATTCCGGGGCTTGTGGCATAGACTGGCCGTTCTGACCCGGTGTCGCGGCCTGTTGTTGGTTCATTTTGACCCACAGGTGGCAGGCATCCATGACAAAATGCACCGTCCTGGTCATTCTTCTCTCACGGGCAGGTGCGGGGCAGGTGTCTCCCCCGGCATTGTCGAATAACAGCGAGATCAAACAGTATGTCCAGCGTTATCGATGCCGCCAACTGGGTGGAACCCCTCGGGGACCAGATGGCCTCCCCCCGCCGCTCGTCCGCGGTGCTGGTGGTGGACGACGAACCCGGAATGCGCAACTTTCTGCTCAAGGCACTGGAGCAGGAATGCGCGCTGGTGGAGACCGCGGACAGCGTCGAGAGCGCTGAAGCGCTTCGCCAGCGCTATCATTTCGATCTGTTGATTGTGGACATCCGCTTACCCGGTCGCTCGGGGGTCGAGTGGCTGGAGGAGCTGCGCGACCAGGACGTGACCACCGATGTCATCGTCATGACCGCCTACGCGGATCTGGAGACGTCCATTGCCGCGCTGCGCGGCGGCGCTTCGGACTTTCTACTCAAGCCCTTTCGCGTCGAACAGATGATGACGGCGGTGCGGCGGTGCCTGGAGCGGCGCCGCATGGTGCGTGAGAACTTTCTCCTCAAGCGCGAGATTCAGCCCCACGGCATCGAAGGCATCATTGGCGCGAGCCCTGCCATCTCCGACATGTGTGCGGTGGTGAAGCGGGTCGCGCCGACGGCGTCGATGGTGCTCATCGAGGGCGAGACGGGTACCGGCAAGGAGCTGGTGGCCCGCGCCATTCATTCCTTGAGCGGGCGCGCCGGTCCCTTCGTGCCGGTCAACTGCGGATCCATTTCGCCGGATTTGCTCGAAAGCGAACTCTTCGGGCACACCAAGGGGGCGTTTACCAGCGCCCACTCGAGCCGCGAAGGTTTGTTCAGCTATGCCCGTGACGGGACCCTGTTCCTGGACGAGATCTCCGAGATGTCCCTGGCCATGCAGGCGAAGCTGCTACGCGCCCTGGAGGAAAAACGGGTCCGCCCGGTAGGCGCCGACCGCGAGGTACCGGTTAACGCACGGGTCATCGCGGCCACCAACCGTCAGCTGGCGAGCGAAATGAACGAGGGGAACTTCCGCGAAGATCTGTTTTTTCGTTTGAACGTGCTCGCCATCATGGTGCCGCCGCTGCGCGAGCATTGCGACGATGTTCCGGCCCTGGCCAACCATTTCTCTTCGCTGCTTGCCCGCGAGCTGGGTGTTGCGCCCATCCCCTTCGCCCATGAGGACATCACGCAGATGCAGGCCTACCCGTGGCCGGGCAATGTGCGGGAGCTCAAGAACGTGATCGAGCGCTCTTTGCTGCTCGGCAAGTTGCCCGGGGACTTTTTCAGCGGCGCCGCCACCCAGTCCGGTGAAGAGGTGGATGCCGCCCAGGGTCTGCCCCTGGGCTGGAGCCTCGATGAGGTGGAGAAGCACCACATGCTACGGGTCCTCGAGAGTAATGCCGGCAACAAATCCCGGGCGGCGCGCTCGCTCGGCGTGTCACGAAAGACCCTGGAGCGAAAGCTCAAGAGCTGGAGCGAGACTTGATGCCGGGGTCTGCGCAGGGTGTCAGTGCGACCATGAAGGCAGCGTAAACGCGGGACCGGTTCCATGTGGAGTTCTGTAAAACGCAAGATCGCCGGAAGTCTGCGCTACAAGCTTCTGCTCCTGGTCTTGTTTCCCATGTTCATGATCGCCTTCCTGACCGTGGGCTTCGTTGTCTATTGGAGCCAGGACTTCAGCCAGAATCAGCTTCTGCGCCGGGTCAATACGGATTTGAACGTGGCCCACGCGAGCTTCGTCCGGCTGCAACGTGATTATCTCAGTCAGCTGGAGCAGTTGGCCGCTTCCCATGCCTTCTACACGGCCTTCGCCAACCGCGATGTGGATCGCATCCAGGACCAGCTTGCTGTCATGCGCGAGACCACGGGCTTCGATTTCGTCAATGTCACCGATCTTCACGGCCGTTGGATACTCACCCATAATCTGGCGCCGGCGGGCGCCAGCAAGCTCGGCCCTTTACACCGTCAGGTTGTCACCTGGGGCACACCCGGGGTCGATATCGAGATTTATTCTGCGCAGGATTTGCAAAACGAAAGTCCGCAGCTCGCCGGCGCCGTGCGCATACCGTTAGTGGAAACTCCGCGTGCCGCGCCAAGCGACCGCACCCTCGAGGATCGCGCAATGCTCATTCGCGCCATCGTGCCCGTGCGCGATCCCAAGGGCACGATGGTGGCGTTACTCGATGGCGGCGTGGTGCTCAACAACAGCTTTGGCCTGGTGGACGAAATTCGCAACCTCGTCTACGGCCCCGATAGTCTGGCCCAGGGGAGCATCGGCACCGTCACGTTGTTTCTCGATGACGTGAGCATCAGCACCAACGTACCGGTCAGTCCCGGTGAGCGGGCACTGGGCACCCGGGTATCGGCGGTTGTGCGCAATCATGTACTCGAGCAGGGTCGTACCTGGGTCGACTATGCGTTCGTCGTCAACGACTGGTACATCTCGGCCTACGAACCCGTCGTCGATGTTTACGGTAAGCGCGTCGGCATGCTGTACACGGGTTTTCTGGAGGCGCCCTTTCGTCACGCTTATTACCACACCCTCGGTGCGGCGCTGGTGTTGTTGTTGCTCGGCATGCTGATCGCGTCTCTGGTCGTAGTGCGCGGCGCCAAGAGCATTTTCAAACCCATCGAATCCATTGCGGCGGTGGTGCGCGATATCCGCAATGGCAAGGACAAGCGTGTGGGAAATCTCGCAAAGGACGATGAGATTGGCGAACTGGCCGCGCAGTTCGACGCGACCCTGAATCTGTTGACTGTGCGAAATGAGCAGATCAGGCAGGCAGCCGAGCGTCTCGAGAGCACGGTGGACGAGCGTACCAGTGAACTCAAGGAAAAAAATCAACGCCTGGAAGAAACCATCGCGCAACTCGAAGCAGCGCGCCAGCAATTAGTGGTGGCGGAGAAGCTCGCTGCGCTGGGAGAGCTTACCGCCGGTGTCGCCCACGAGATCAACAATCCCATCGCAGTCATCCAGGGCAACATGGATGTTCTGCGCCAGGAGTTGGGTAGTGACCTCGACCGCGTTCAGGTGGAAGTGGATTTGGTCCTCGAGCAGATCGCGCGCATCCACGCAATCGTCGACAAGTTGCTCCGCTACTCGCGGCCATCCCAGTATTCCGCCGAGCTTCAGGAGGTGGAACCGAACCGGCTCGTCGACGAGACGCTGATTCTCGTCGAGCACGAACTGGCCGCCAAGAGCCTGCGCGTGGACACCCACTACGAAGCGACCAACAGCATTACCATCAATGCGCAGGAACTGAAGCAGGTGCTCGTCAACCTGCTGGTAAACGCTGCCCACGCATCGGATTCGGGAGGCCGCATCGCAATCAGCACGCGCAACTGTGAAGGAGGCAGCGGCGTCGCCATCAGCATCAGCGATCAGGGCAGAGGAATTTCGGCGGAGCATCTGCCGCGGGTTTTCGATCCCTTTTTCACCACCAAACGGGTGGGCGGCACGGGTCTCGGTCTGTCGGTAAGCTACGGGCTGCTGCGGCGCTACGGCGGAGACATAGCGGTGACATCGGAGCCCGGTCGGGGTACGACATTCGAAGTGTTGTTGCCTGAACGGCCGGTATTCCTCGGCGACAAGACACCGATGCATGCCGACGCATCCGCTTGAGCCAGCTCGAACCCATGAGGAGACATCGATGAACGAAGACACTTTTAACCTGCAAATCAGGAAGTTTCTCAAGAAAGTCGGCATCACATCGCAACGGGAGATCGAAACCGCGGTGCGCAGCGCCATCGCCAGCGGTGATTTGAGCAGCAACGGAAAATTGCACGCCACGGTTACCCTGCGCGTGCCGGAAGTCGGCATCGAGTTGGATATCGAAGACGATATTGCGCTGGAGTAAGAGGGACAGATTTGAAATCTGTCCCTGGACGGTCGTTACCCCTGGCTCGCCCAGACGAGTTTTCCCACCTCGCTCAAATCGTAACCGCCCAGGGCGCGCGCCATGTCGTGGGTGGCCGGGGTCTTGAGTTCGTCCAGAAGGCGTTGGAAAAGGGTGCGGAAGTAGATTCCGCGGTAGAGGGCAAAATCGAAGGCTTCCCAACCGATGGGTACGAAGACGAGCCCCGCCTCGGTGGCGGCCGAGCGTGCGCCCGGTGCTATATCGGCGGCGCCCATGGCGATGGTAGTGGCTGCATCGCGTTCGGAGTTGGCGCGCCCGATGACGTTGAGGTCGTCGCTGGACGCCCCCTGGTGCGCCAGCATTTCCTGAAAGAAACGCTGGGAGCCGGCGCCGTCCTGGCGCAGCACCCATGGATAGTTCGAAGCGAGCAGCGCATCCACCGTGGGCGTTTTCTCGGCGATTGCCGGCGATACCAAAAGCCCCTGCTCCCGGCGAAAGCCGCGCACCAGTACCCATTGATGATGCTGCGCAAAGCCGCTGATCAGCGCCGGGTGACGCAGATGACTTTCCTCGGCGGGTCCCCAGTGGATGCTGCAGGCGTCGGCGCGTCCCGAAGCCAACAGTGATAAGCCAAGCCGTGTTCCCGTGGGTGTGTAGCTGAACAGCGCGCGGGCCTGCACCTCCAGGGCAAGGTTGCCGAGCACACGGTGCAACAGCGCGTCATCGCTGCCGGCCAGCATCAAGCGATCGATGAGCACGCCGCCGTGGCTCGATTCCAGCAGCCACTGGTCCACGAGCTCACGGGGGAACAGCCATTTGCCGGTAATCTTGGTGCCGGGGATCTTGCCCTCGCTCGCCAGGGAGTAGATCTTTTTTTCGTTGACCTGCAGATACTCGGCAACCTGGCGCACGCTCAGAAAGCGCGGCTTGGTGCTGTCGCCGGTGGCTTCCGGTGCCGGGTCGCGGTGCAGAGGTGTCGGATCTTTCGCCATGGACTTCGCCGATCAGGCCGCGGCCACCGGCGGACCCGAACGGCGTTTGCGCGAGCCCGGTGTGCGTGGCGGGCGCGCGTCGAATTCGATCTGGTCGGCGCCGTTATAAACGAGAAAGTGCTTGCCCTTGGCCCGCGCGATCATGATCAGCCCCAGGTCCTGGGCAAGCTCCAGACCCATGTGGGTTACCCCGGATCGGGACAACAGTGCCGGGATCCCCATGTGCGCTACCTTCATGACGATTTCGGAAGTCAGTCGGCCGGTGGTGTAAAAAATTTTGTCGCCGCCACCCAGCCCATCGAGCCACATCAAACCGGAAATCGCGTCCGCTGCATTGTGGCGTCCCACGTCCTCGATGAAGGTGATGATGTCGGTGTCCAGGCAGAGCGCGCAGCCGTGCACGGCGCCGGCGCGTTTATAAACCTCGTTGTAAGAGGCAATCTCGCGCAGTAGCTCATAAATGCGCGATTGCTTGAGGCTGACGTGGGGCACGCGCCAGCTATAGAGCTCATCCAGAGTGCAGCTGAACACCGTGCCCTGGCCGCAGCCCGTGGTTACCGTGCGGCCCGAGAGCTTTTCCTCCCAGTCGACGATGCCGGTGCCGTCCACCGTGCTGACCGCCACCTGCTCGCGCTCCCAGTCCACCTCCACCGAGCGAATGCTTTCGATATCCTCCACCAGTCGCTGGTTGCGCAAATACCCCAGGGTCAGGGCCTCGGGATAGGTGCCCAACGTCATGAGCGTCACCACCTCCCGGTCATCCACCTTGATGGTGAGGGGAAATTCGCCGGCGACCTCCATGTCGCGCCCTTCACCCTGCTCGTCCACCGCTTGTACCGCGTGGGTGGGGGCGAGGCCCGCCTCGCTCATTTGTGGGCGGTAGGGTCTTTGGGATTCGGGCATGGAATTGGCCTGCGGCCCGGCGCGCCGCTATCCGCCGGTGACGCTCATGTGACGCATGATGACCACCTGCCGGTTGAGGTCGAAATCATGCCCCTCGGGCTTGATGGCCATGGAGTCGATGATCGCCTGCCTCAGGCGTGCGTCATCGCCGGGATTGGCGCGAAGAACGTGGCGCAGATCCACCGAATGCTCCTGGCCCAGGCACAACAACAGATTTCCCTGCACCGTGACACGCACGCGATTGCAGGATTCGCAGAAGTTATGGCTGTGGGGTGAAATAAATCCGACCCGGGAGTCCGTGTCCGCCACCTGGAAGTAGCGAGCCGGCCCGCCGGTGGTTTCGGTGGTTGGAACCAGGCGATAGCGGGTCTCGATGTCCCGGCGCACCTGGTCGCTGGAGTAAAAGGTCAACGCGCGATTGTGGTCGTCCACAAGGCCAAGGGGCATCTCCTCGATGAAGCTGATGTCCATGCCGCGCTCGACCACATAATTCACCAGATCCAGGATCTCGTCCTCATTGCGGTTTTTGAGGATGACGGTGTTCAGTTTCAGTCTTTTGAAGCCGGCGGCCCTGGCGGCTTCGATGCCGCGCAACACCTTGTTCAAATCACCAACCCGGGTAATGGTGCGAAAACGCCCCTCATGGAGGCTGTCGAGGCTTAGGTTGATGCGCTTGACGCCGGCGTCGCTCAAGGGCTCGGCGAGCCGGTCCAGCTGCGACCCGTTAGTGGTGAGGACAAGTTCCCCGAGTCCCGGTAGCTTACCGATCTCGCGCACCAGCCAGAGTATGTTCCGCCGCACCAGGGGCTCACCGCCGGTAAGCCGCAGCTTGGTGACGCCGAGCTCGGTGAATGTCCGCGCCAGGGTATAGATCTCTTCCAGGGTCAGCACCTGGGCGCGGGGCAGGAAGGTCATGTCCTCGCTCATGCAGTAGACGCAACGGAAATCGCAGCGGTCGGTCACCGACAGGCGCGCGTAACTGACGTGGCGACCGAATCGATCCACGAGCCGTTTACTGTTGTTATCCGTCGTCGCCATCTCGTTGCAGTCTCCAACAACCACGCTGCATGCCCGCCGGGCGGCACGTGCGGCTAGTGTATAGCAAGATACGGGCCCAGGGCCGGGTGGCGGCGCCGGGCGTGGCCCGCGGCCCGAAAGCCCAGATACTGGCCATCCCTTGGCTGCGACATATTGTCGCAACCAACGGTGCTTTGGTCCAATTTGCGCCACCCGCGTCCCGATTTGCGCAGTCCCGGCGGGAGGGCGCCTGGCTGCGCCCCCGTGGTATGTTACTTGCTTCACTCTCGTACCCAATCGTGGAGACAGCGCATGTCCGAAACGCCCCAGGACCAGGCCACCCCATCGAAACCGCCCTCGCAGATACCGGTGATGGTGTTGGTAGAGTGCCGGCAGGCGCGCAGTGGCCGTTGGGTGGAGGAACAGTGGGAGGCAGTGGCGGTCGTGGCCGGCGAGGACGTGGTCAGCGACGCGGCCAATTCGACCCTGGTGCACGAGGACGCCGAGTGCCGGCGCTATCTGTGGTCGGGACTCACGCTGTCGCTCTTTAAAGATGCCTGCGAAAGTTACTGGTACAACCTCATGAGCGAAACGCCGTACCTGTACGTCATCTGCAACATGGATGAAGACGAGGACGGCCCGGAAAGTCTCCATCCCGTATTGGTAACCGCCGATCAACAGGAAGCTACGGGCCACATGGAAATCGACGATCGGGTGTACTCGGTGCCCATGCCCGAGCAGGCACACCAGTGGGTGGAACGATTCGTGCTCGACAATTACGTCCCGGCACAGAAAAAGAAGCGCAAACGTCAGCAGTGGGCCAAGGAATCAAAAAATGTCGAAGCGACCGAGTACGACGGACCAGTCCGACACTGAGTCCGCAGACGCTGGTGACGCCTTCTTGAGCCGTTGGGCGCGGCGCAAGGCTGCCGCGCGCACCGGGGGCGATCCCGACGCTGGGGCTGGCGAGACTTCCCTGGAAGCACAGGAGCGGGCAAACGCCGCGCCGTCGAACGCGGATACGCCAGCCGCGGGCGTAGACGAGCAGGATGCCCGAGCCGACCTCACCGATGAGGACATGCCGCCGGTGAGCAGTATCGACGAGAATACCGACATGAGCGGATTCTTTTCGCCGAAAGTGACCCAGGCGGTAAAGAAGGCGGCACTGAAAAAATTCTTTCACAGCCCGATTTTCAACATCGTCGACGGTCTGGATGACTACGACGATGATTTCAGAAACTTCGAGGCGCTGGGAGATATCATCACTTCGGACATGCGCGGCCAGATGGAGCGCGAAGCCGAGCGCGCCCGGGAGGCTGCGGCAAACCATGAGCCGGATCGCGGATCGCCGGACGTCGGAACCCAAGCGTCGGATAAAGCCGATGAACAGGACACCGGGCATGAGCCGGAGGAGATCGCCGAGGATAGCTCCACCCCGGAGCAGCTGGCCGCCGCCGAACCCGAACCCGAACCCAAACCCGAGACCGAGCCCGAGCCCGAGCCCGGAGTGACCAGGGAGCCCGGCACCACGCCCTCGGCGGGCCACGCAAAGCTGCGCCCCAGGGACGTCGGCGACGAGCGCCCATGAGTGCCGTGAAGTCAGCCGGCCTGTCTGTCACGGAGCTGGAGCAGCGGCTCGGCTGCCGCCTGCCTGAACGCAGCGCCGACGGTCAGGCCCGCAGCGCCGCGCTCATGGCCGATTCCTGGGATGACCGTACCCCCACGTCGCTGGTCGCCTACACATCCGCGGGGAGTGTTGCCATTATCGCCAACCGAGAGGTGGGCGAGGAACTTGTTACGCGCCTGGGCGAGACCCTCAAGTGCACCTTATTGATTCCCCGGGTCGACGACGCGTCACAACCTGGCGCCATCGCCGACGCCGCCGGTGGTTCTGGTGAAGGCGGTTCCACCCGCAGTATTTACGCGGCGCTGGCGGGCGTTTCGGGCTATCTCGGCCAGTTCACCGTAAAGGGCCGGGTAGGGGGCGAGGTGGTGGATATCGCACCATCGCTGCTCACCGCACACAAACCCTTCGACATTGTTCTGGACCTCGGTGAACCGGCACAGCTGGAATGCGAGATGCTGCCGCCGGGTTACTTCGCACCGGGAACGGACGGCGAGGCCCTGGAGCGCGCTCTGGCAGAGATCCCGGAGCTGGTGGGCGAATTCGACAAGCCCCGTTACTTCAATTACAACCCCGACATCTGCGCCCACGGCGCCAGCGGCATTCGTGCCTGCACGCGCTGCATCGACGCCTGTCCCACCCTGGCCATCAGCAGTGCCGGTGAGTGTATCGAGGTCAACCCTTATCTTTGTCAGGGAGGCGGCAGCTGTGCGACGGCTTGTCCTTCCGGCGCTATCAGCTACGCGTTTCCCCTGGCCGGCGATCTGCTCGCCAGTCTGCGAAGGGTGTTGGCGGATTATTACCAGTCGGGAGGCCTGGCCGCGCAGGTGCTTGTCTACGACGGCGACAGCGGACGTGAATGGCTGCGCCAGCATGCCGAGTCCTTACCCGAGAACATTATCCCCTGCGAAGTCGAGGAAATCGGCGCACTTGGGATGGACGTGTGGCTTTGCGCCCTGGCTTACGGCGCCGTTGCCGTGACCATGCTGTGCATGCCCGGCACGCCGCCATCGGTGCGCCGGGAGCTCGAGGAGCAACGGCTGTTTGCCGCCGCCATTCTCCAGGGCATGGGCCACGATCCCGATGGGATTCGTCTTCGGGAAGCCTCAGACGAGGCGGCACTGATGAGCGCTCTGGGCGAGGCGTCGACGGGCCAGGCCCTGGAGGCCGCCACCTTTCAACCCCAGAACGAGAAGCGCACCAATATTCGTCTGGCGGTGGAACATCTTTACGAACAGGCTCCAGCACCGGCAGAGACGGCGCCGCTACCCGCCGGGGCGCCCTTCGGCGAGTTACTGGTAAACGACAAAACCTGCACCTTGTGCATGGCCTGCGTATCGGTATGTCCGGCGTCGGCGCTCAGCGACGGCGGCAGCGAGCCGAAGTTGAATTTCATCGAGTGGAACTGTGTCCAATGCGGCCTGTGCGAGAGCGCCTGTCCCGAAGATGCGATCCAGCGGCACACGCGCTTCGTCTACGATCCCCGGCTGCGCCGCGCCACCCGGGTCCTCAACGAGGACAAGCCCTTTCACTGTGTGAGTTGCGGTAAGCCCTTCGCTACCACCCGGGTCATCGAGAGCATGCGTGAGAAGCTCTCCGGACACTGGATGTTCCAGAAGCCGGAGGCGGTAAAACGACTGGAGATGTGCGAAGACTGTCGGGTCAAGGATATGTTCAAGGACGGCGGCGGTCTCCTGGATGCTCATGACGACGCCTGATCGTCGAAGCCGGCCTAGATGCGGGCCTGTTGGGCCAGAGGGTCCCATGGTGGGATAATTTGACCCAGCGGGGCCGGGCGCCCGGGCTGGTGACCACGGCGACATGGTCGGATTCCATCCTATTTGCCGTTATACCCTCGGCGGCCCGGGCACGGGAATTGCCTGCCTATAAGAGGATCGAAACATTACCTGGCACAAAATAAAGAATGAATGCAGGGGCGGTTGCGACGTCGGTGAGGACGGACATGGGTGAGGGGGCACGCAGTGCGCCCGAAGCCGAGCGCCTGCGCGCCAATACCTATGGGCTTCTCGGGGCGCTGCTGGCGGCGCCGCCGTCCGCGTCCCTTATCCAGCTTCTGACCCGGATCTCCCCCGCCGAGGTAGGCGGCGGCGACGATCTGGCGTCGGCCTGGGAGGTTCTGCGCCTGGCCGCCGGGCGGGCCAGCGTCCCGGCCCTGGACGACGAGTACCACGATCTCTTCTTGGGCATCAGCCGCGGGGAGCTCGTGCCCTACGGCTCCTGGTATATGACCGGATTCCTCATGGACCAGCCCCTGGCGGTCCTGCGCAGGGATCTCGCGGAGCTCGGCTTCGAGCGCCAGGAAGACATCAAGGAGCCCGAGGATCACGTGGCGGCGCTGCTGGAGACCATGGGTCTGCTGATAAGCGAGGGCGACACCTCGGTGGATGTGCAGCGGCGCTTCTTCCAGAGCCACATGGGGCCGTGGATGAAGACCTTTTTCCTGGATCTCCAGAAGGCGGAGACGGCGCGCTTCTACCGCGCCGTCGGGCAGTTCGGGGAACAGTTCATCGAATTCGAGGCCAAGTATCTGACGATGTTGGTGTGAATCGAAAAATTCCGGTGGGACGCCACGGGAATGAGTATCACGCGTGAGGAGTAGAAAATGAGTAAGACACCGAAGGTAGCAACAGGACGGCGCGCTTTTCTCAAGCGTGCGGCCGTCGCCGGTGGCGCCGCCACGGTGGCGGTGGCGGGTGGTGCCGCGGTCGCCGACGTCGCGTCGGAGTCCCAGGGCAAAGCCGTCCCGGAAGACGCTTCGAAGGGTTATCGGATAACGCCGCACATCGAGGCGTATTACCGGTCGACGCGGGACTGAGGGCAGCGCCTCAGTTTCGCGATCTGAAGTATTCGCTCAACTCGAAGGAGAACAGCGATGAAGTTGATTAGAAAAAATGGTCACGTCGACGGCGGCGCCAGCGTGTCCGTAGACATGCCCGGTGAGGCTATTGGCAGACGCACGTTCCTGCGTCGTTCCGGTCTCACCATGGGCGGTGCGGCGGTGGCCGGTGCTCTGCCGGCGACGATGATGCGCAAGGCGAAAGCCGACGCATTCGCGCCGAAGGCGGGGGTGGAGACGGAGCTGCGCCGCAGTATCTGCACCCATTGCTCGGTCGGATGCGGTGTCATCGCCGAGGTGCAGAACGGTGTCTGGACCGGCCAGGAGCCGGACTTCGATTCGCCCTTCAATCTCGGTAGTCACTGCTCCAAGGGTGCCTCGGTGCGGGAGCACGGCATGGGCACGCGGCGCACGAAGTACCCCATGAAGCTCGTCGCCGGCAAGTGGAAGCGCTTGTCCTGGGACGACGCCATCGACGAGATTGGCGACCAGCTGCTGTCGATCCGCGAGCAGTCCGGCCCCGATTCCGTGTACTGGCTGGGCTCGGCGAAGCACAGCAACGAGCAGTCTTACCTGTTCCGTAAGTTCGCCGCCTTCTGGGGCACGAACAACGTCGATCACCAGGCGCGTATCTGCCACTCCACCACCGTGGCGGGTGTCGCGAACACCTGGGGCTACGGCGCCATGACCAACTCCTACAACGACATGCACAACTGCAAGGCCATGCTCTTCATCGGCAGTAACGCCGCCGAGGCGCACCCGGTCGCCATGCAGCACATCCTGCGTGCCAAGGAGAACGGCGCCAAGATGATCGTCATCGACCCGCGCTATACGCGCACGGCCGCGCACTCGGATCACTTCGTGCGTATCCGTCCGGGCACCGATGTCGCCATCATGTGGGGCATGCTGTGGCACATCTTCGAGAACAACTGGCAGGATGACGAGTACATCCGCCAGCGTGTCTACGGTATGGACGACGTGCGCAAGGAGGTCGCCAAGTGGAATCCCGCGGAGACCGAGAAGGTCACGGGCGTCGACGAGGCCACCTGCAAGAAGGCGGCGACGATCATGGCCGAGAATCGTCCCGGCACCATCGTCTGGTGCATGGGCGGCACTCAGCACACTATCGGCAATAACAACACACGCTCCTACTGCGCGTTCCAGCTGGCGCTGGGCAACATCGGTAAGAGCGGTGGCGGCGCCAACATCTTCCGCGGCCATGACAACGTGCAGGGCGCCACCGACTTCTGCGTGTTGTCCCATTCACTGCCGGGCTACTACGGCCTGAGCAATGGTTCCTGGGGACACTGGGCGCGGGTCTGGGACGTCGAGCTCGACTGGGTGAAGAGCCGCTTCTCCCAGGAAAAGGTGATCGGCGACAAGGGCAAGGAAATCATGCCCATGAACTACAAGGGCATCCCGGTGTCGCGCTGGGTGGATGGTGTCATCGAGGACAAGGCCAACATCGGCCAGAAGGACAACATCCGCGCCATGATCTACATGGGTCACGCGGTCAACAGTCAGACCCGCGGCGAGGACATGAAGAAGGCCATGGCGAAGCTGGATCTGATGGTCATCATCGATCCGTACCCGACCCATGCCGCGGTCATGAGCGATCGCACCGACAACATCTACCTGCTGCCGGCCTCGACCCAGTTCGAGACCTATGGCTCGGTAACGGCGTCGAACCGCTCGCTGCAGTGGCGCGACAAGGTCATCGAGCCCGTGTGGGAGTCGTTGCCGGATCACATCATCCTCGCCAAGTTCGCGAAGAAGCTGGGCTTCGACCAGCAGCTTTTCAAGAACATCAAGGTGGTCAACGGTGAGCCGCTCATCGAGGACATCACCCGCGAGTGGAACGGCGGCATGTGGACCATCGGCTACACGGGTCAGAGCCCCGAGCGCCTGAAGGCCCACGCCGCCAACCGCCACACCTTCAACACCACGACGTTGAAGGCCGAAGGCGGTCCGGTGGACGGCGACTACTACGGCCTGCCGTGGCCCTGCTGGGGAACGCCGGAGATGGGGCACCCCGGTACTCCGGTCCTCTACGATCCCAGCAAGCACGTGGCCGAGGGTGGGCTGAACTTCCGTGCCCGTTTCGGCGTGGAGCGCAACGGCGAGACCCTTCTCGCCGAGGGCTCCTACAGTGTCGGCGCGGAGATCAAGGACGGCTATCCGCAGTTCGACGCCAAGATGCTGAAGCAACTCGGGTGGTGGGACGACCTCACCGACGAGGAGAAGAAGCTCGCCGACGGCAAGAACTGGAAAACCGACCTTTCCGGCGGTATCCAGCGGGTCGCCATCAAGCACGGCTGTGCGCCCTTCGGCAACGCCAAGGCCCGGGTGCTCGTCTGGACTTTCCCGGATCCGGTGCCGGTGCATCGCGAGCCGTTGTACACGCCGCGGCGGGACCTGCTGGACAAGTACGCGACCTACGAGGACCGCAAGCGGTTTTATCGTCTGCCTACGCGTTTCGGGTCTATCCAGGCCACGGATTACTCCAAGGACTTCCCGCTCATCTTCACCAGCGGACGTCTCGTGGAGTACGAGGGCGGCGGCGAGGAGCAGCGTTCCACCGCATGGCTTGCCGAGCTTCAGCAGGACATGTTCGTGGAAATCAATCCCGCGGACGCCAACGATCGAGGATTGAAGGATGGCCAGATGGTCTGGATCGATACCCCCGAGGGTAACAAGATCAAGGCCAAGACGATGCTCACCCAGCGGGTTGCGCCGGGTGTTGTCTGGACCCCCTTCCACTTCGGTGGATACTTCGCTGGTGAGGACCTGTTGGATAAATATCCGGCTGGAGCCGCACCACTCGTTCGGGGTGATGCCTGTAACATGGCGTTCACGTATGGCTATGACTCAGTGACTCAGATGCAGGAGACCAAGGTCACCCTGTGTCAGGTCGACGCGGTCTGAGAGGAGATACACCATGGCACGAATGAAGTTTCTCTGTGATGCCGAGCGGTGCATCGAATGCAACGGCTGCGTTGTCGCCTGTAAGAACGAAAACGAGGTCCCGTGGGGCGTTAACCGCCGCCGCGTGGTGGTGCTGGATGACGGTGTACCGGGGGAGAAATCCATCTCGGTGGCCTGCATGCACTGTACCGACGCGCCGTGTGCGGCCGTCTGTCCGGTGGATTGCTTCTACACCACCGACGACGGCATCGTCCTGCACGACAAGGATCTCTGCATCGGCTGTGGGTATTGCTTCTACGCATGCCCTTTCGGTGCTCCGCAGTATCCACAGAAGGAGGCCTTCGGCGTCCGCGGAAAGATGGACAAGTGCACCTTCTGTGCGGGCGGTCCCGGCGAGAACAACTCCGATGCGGAGTTCGAGAAGTACGGCCGCAACCGTATCGCCGAAGGTAAGCTGCCGCTGTGCGCCGAGTTCTGTGCGACCAAGGCACTGCTGGGCGGAGATGGCGACATGGTCGCCGACATCTACCGTCAACGGGTGTTGAAGCGCGGTGGCCGACCGCAGACGTGGGGTTGGGAAGCCGCCTACAAGAAGGCCGGTTGATGCAGTCCGCGGCGCCTCGTCCGTGAATCTGGACGGGGCGCCGTCGGCATCTCCGGATTGCCCGCACCCATGGGGAGTGGGCGTTTCTTGTGCGTTTGCTCGAAAATTTTGACAGGAGCTACTCCATATGAATAGAAGAGGGGCACTGACCATCGCGATGCTTGCGAGCGCCGTAGCCGTTTCCGGCTGCTACGAATCCACCGGTGTCACCGTCCACAAGCAGGGCGAGTACAAGGGGATGAAGGACCCGCTGTTGGACGCGAAGGCCACCGCGGAACGCGAGGAAACGCTGCAGAAGCGCTTCCAGCTGGTTCAGGTCGACCGCTAGCGCCGCCGACCGAATTGGGCTAACGTTGTCGCCGATCCGAGCGGTATCGGGTGCCTATGGCCGGGATATCTTCTCAGGGGAGCGAGGACCACATGTCAGCAAAATTCACACGATTTCGAATCCTCGCGGCTGCCGCGATAATCATCGTGGGTACCACCCTTGCCGGCTGCACGGGCAGTGCGGGTGATCCCGGGGCCGATCGATCCAAGCAGCAGTCCGAGGAGCTTCGGGATCGTATCAATACAACTCAGATCGACCGCTAGGATAGGCGGTTTCGACATTGGAGCCAGAAGACTCCGCGCCTCGGCGCGGGAGCACAGACAACGATAATGGCGGAGGAGCGTTGGAGATGGCAACACCCGATATAACGACCAGACAGACGCGTGCACGGCGCTACAAGCGCATCGCCCTGTGGACCATCGCCATTATTGTGGTAGGGGCCATGGTGCTGCCTTTGGGCGGCTACGTGTACACCGGTATCCAGTCGGCCCATGCTCAGGCTGTCGAAGATTCCAACCCGCGGGCTAACTATTGGCGTGCCGTGCGGGGTGGCGATCAGGGATATACCGCGGTGGAGGGCCAAGAAGCCGGCGTGCTGATGCAGGAGGGTGGACAAAACTGGCGCCAGATGCGCAACGGCCCTTTGGCAAACTATGGTGGTTGGGGGCTCTTTCTGATAGCCCTCGCCATCCTTCTATTTTTCGGCATGCGCGGGCGCATCAACATCGAAAAGGGTCGCTCCGGAAAACTGGTCAAACGCTGGAGTAGCTGGGAACGCTTCGTTCACTGGTACACGGCGATCCTGTTCGTCCTCCTCGCCATCACGGGCCTGAGCATTCTATTCGGTCGAGCGGTGCTGATTCCGCTCCTCGGTCCCAGGGGTTTTGCGGCCTGGGCGGATATGGCCATCGGGTTGCACAATATCGCGGGCCCGGCTTTCTCCATCGGTGTGCTGGTCATGATCATCATGTGGATTCCAAACAACCTGCCGAGTAAGGGCGATGGTGAATGGCTCTCCAAGGCTGGCGGTATATTCAGCGATGGCACGCATCCCCCGGCGGGTAAGGCTAATGCCGGAGAGAAGATTTGGTTTTGGATCATATGCACCGTAGGCGTCGCGGTCGTCATCACGGGTTTCATACTGGACTTTCCAAATTACGGCCAGACCAGGGATACGATGCAACTTGCCAATATCATTCACGGCGCGGCGTCCGTTGTCTGGGTCGGCGTCTGGTTCGGACATGCATATATTGGCACCGTCGGGACAGAGGGTGCGCTGGAAGGCATGACCACTGGCTACGTGGACGCCAACTGGGCCAAGCAGCACCATGACATTTGGTACGACGAAATAGGACAGGGTGGAGGAACAACGCAGTACAGCGGCTCAACGACCAGCAAGACTGAAGCTGGCGGTACCGGAGAGCAGCCGGCCTGAGTTTCTTCGTCCCGCATCATCCACTGCGCCCCTCCTCCCACCGGGAGGAGGGGCGTTTCTTTTTGGTTCTCCGATGACTGCAACCATAAAGCGTTTCCCGGAGGCGGTGCGCGCGTCCATGCACTCCAACGGTGCGGCGGCTACCTGCGTGGCAGTACAGTTCGACGGTGGTGCCTGGGAGGCTGCGCTGTTCTTCCAGTTGGCGGGCGCCGAGTGCAAGGCAGATCGCCGCGCCGTCAAGAATGCCAAGGGCACCCTGGCGGTGGGGATGGAGACGGATCTCATCGAGACGGACACCGGTGCGGTTGTGATGCTGCGGCCGTCGATCTATACGCTGCCCGAGGATCCCTTCACCTGCGAGATTCTGCTCACCCCCGGTGACGGCGGCGCGCACTTCGAGGCGCTCAAGCTGCTGACCCGGCAGCCGCGCCTGTCGTGGTTCCTGGGCGATCAGACACATTGGATACTGCATTCTCAGCAACATCCCCTCGATACGGTCCAGCACGAGGGATTCGACTCCCTGCTGCGGGACGCGCTCAAACACGACACCATGGTGCGCATGTCCAACCGTTACGATGCACAGGCGGCGCTATCAGAGATCGTCAGGCACTACGAGCTGCGCGCGGGTGCCCGCGGCGGCGAGGCCTCGTCGGACGACGCGCCTGCCTCACGCACATCGCATTGATCGTTGGTTTTTCGAATCGCTCAACTTGAACTCGTCACGGATCTGCGCGCGCATGTTTGCGTGTGGCTTGCGGTCGTCGCCATTGCGTCGTTCGCCGTACCGGTAGGCGCCGGGCAGATCGCGAACGAAGAGTACTTGAGCGCGCTCGAGCGAGGTGACCTGGACACCGCCGCGCGCCTCGTCACCGCTGGTGTCGACATCGATGCGCACCGCACGGATGGTAAGACCCTCCTCATTCTTGCCGCGAAGGAAAGCGACGTGATCCTGGTGCGCAAGCTGATCGCGGCCGGTGCGAACGTCGATGCGACCACCAACAACGGCGGCACGGCGTTGATGTTCGCCGCCATACGCGGCGATATCGAGACACAGACCGCGCTGATAGATGCCGGGGCCGACGTGAATGCCGTCGGCGGCTTCGACTGGACGGCGCTCATGGTGGCGTCGGTCAAGGGCCATGTCGCCGCGGTCCGGCAGTTGCTTTCCAGCGGCGCCGACCCGAATCTGCGCGACATTTATGGCTGGACGCCTCTCATGCGCGCCGTGTACGAAGAACGGGAACAGGTAGTTCAGGTGCTGCTGGAGCAGGCCGAGGTCAATTTGAACGCGAAAAACGATCAGGGCGCGACGGCGTTGCATCTGGCCGCCGCGAAAGGCAACGAAGCGCTAACCCGCTCACTGCTGCTTGCCGGCGCCGATCCCTCCATGGGAGATCGCAAGGGCCGGACACCCGAGAATATGGCTGTCGCCGCTGGTCACGAGAATACAGCGAAGCTTCTGAAACGCCCGTAGCCGCGGCTGCGGCCGGCGTCAACACATCATCTGCGAGCGCGAATACTCGGCGATGGTGACGACCTCGGCGACATTCTCAGCGGGCTTGCGGATATCGGCGGTTTCGAATTCCAGGGCCAGACGGAAGGCGAATGTGTCGAAGAACTTCTGGTACATCTCGCCGCCGCTGGTCCCGGTGGCATAGATGTAACCGTTGTCTTCGTCGTGCTCCAGTGCGATGGCGGCCAGAGGCTGCGGCGCAGGCCCGCCAAGAACACGCGCCCCATCGGCCGGGTCGTAAACGCTTTTCTCCGAGCAGCAGTAGATGACCTGGGATCGCTGGGCAGTTTTTTTGCTGGCATCCCGAAAGCTGACGGTTTCGTGCCGGTAATTAATGAAGCTAACCGACTTTGCCGGGTGGCTCAGCTTATGGGCACAGATGGCGCAGAATGCCACGATGGAGCGCTCGGGCCCGCAGCCGCCTTGCCAAACGTAGCGGGCGCCGGCATCGGTGGTGAGTGATGCATCGCGGGCCGTCGGCCTGCCCAGGTCCAACAAAAAGCAGGGTGTGGTGGCGTAGGGATAATTAAAAACGTAGCTTTCTCCCACCTTCAATGTCCCGGCCTCGATCGGTGCGCCGGCGCTGTCCACCAGCAGCACGCGTTCGTACATTTTGATCTGCCCGCCGGTCTGTGCGATCAGATCGGGGTTGGCCCCTACGGCGGCGGCGGTAGTAGCGCACAGCTTGACGAAACCCCTTCGTTTCATACTCCGGTTCCTGGTTGCGGTCGTCTAACCGGCTGCGGTCCGGGCCGACCTGTGTCAGACTCTACTTACGGGCAGCCGGGGGCAAAGTTAGCATGAATGCAAAATACCGGGCAAAGCAGCGCGTCCAGCTGGCCGCCTTTTTGCTGGTGACTGTCTGGCTGGTACCCGCCCAGGTGACAGCCGATGACGGCAATCTTGCTCAGCAGTTGCGCACCCAACAGCACAAGAGCCGCTTTCAGTTGATGCTCGAGCAGGTACAGGAGAGGGCGCGGCAGCGTGCGGCGCGCGGGCATGTGGCTACCCGGGCCGATGCCGATACCTCGACACCGACGGCTCTCGCTGACTGGAGCCAGTCGGTGCGTCTGGACCCGGTTAGCGTAACCGGTCCCGGATCGCGGCAGTTCAATCCTGATCAGACCTTCCGGCTGAAGGCGCGGCAGGCCTATGAGCGTGATCAGCGGCGGATTCTCGATCATCGTCAGCAGCGCCGCGCCTTGATAAGTGGGCTGCGCACCGGGGGCCCGAGCGGGCTCAACAGCTTCCAGGCGAAACGCCGGGAACTGGCACGCTTCAACACCCAGAATCAGCGCCAAATCCTGCAGCGCAAATTACGCCGTTAACCCCCCACACTCAGCACCTCGCCCGGGATGTGACAAATCACACAGAACGCCGGCGCATCCTGTGTCACATTGCACCGTGACAGCCACGTCAGGACGGAGACTACGGCAGTGCAGGTTACGGACAGCAGCGATGGTGTGGCGGTGGAGTGCCCCAGCGAGGCGCAGTTACGCAGGGATATTCGGCACTTCGAACGTCAAATCGCACGTCTCGCGTCTCCCTGCAGCACCTGGGAGCATGGTGCGCTCAAATGTTATCAGGTGTTGGTAACGCAACGGCGCAAGTTGCTCGATGAAGTGAAGACCGGCGGGCTGTCCAGTATCTGATCGCCGCTCAACCGCCGCGGGCGGCGGCGCGCAGGCGTTCGACGATCGCCGTTTCGCCAACCATCTCGGCTGCTCTGAGCGCTGTCCAGCCGTCCCTTGCCGTTGCGCCGACGTCGGCGCCACTCTCCAGCAGTATCTCCACCAGATCCGCAAATCCACTGTTGGCGGCATACATGAGCGCGGTGTTGCCGTTACCGAGCTCAACACGATTAACGTCCGCGCCAGCTCCCAGCAGAACGCCCACGATGTTCGTGTTGCCGGTGCGTACCGCGACTATCAAAGGCGTCTGACCGTTGGCTCCGGGCGCGTTCACGTCAATGCCAGTCGCCAGCAAACGTGCCGCGATACCTGCGTGGGCGCCAATGACGGCACGCCCGAGGCTCGTCTCGCCGTTACTGGCGCGCCGGTGCGGGTTTGCTCCGGCCTGCAACAGGGCATCTACGGATTCCAGCGAGCCGTCCTCGGCGGCCAGCAGAAGGGCGTCGCGCCCTTTCTCGTCGAGTGCATTGGTGGCGGCCTTGTTGAGTATCAGCAAGCTCACGAAGTTTTCATGGCCGCGGGCCGCGGCAGCCATGAGCGCCGTTCGGCCGTTGGCGGCGGCCGCGTTGACCTCGGCGCCCGCGCCAATCAGCTCGACACCCATGAGGGGATCGTCGCGGGCGTCGGCCGCCACCATCAGCGGCGTGTAGCCACCGGCGGTAACGGCGTTCGCATCGGCGCCCTCGGCGAGCAGAAGACGCACGGCCGAGTAATGCCCGCCCTCGACGGCCAACAAAAGCGGTGTGTTGCGTTGTGGGCTCCGATCCCGGGATTCGATATGGGCGCCGTTATTCAGGGCAAAGGCGACCAGATCCGCGCGTCCGGCTTCGGCGGCCATCAATAACGCCATGCCGGCCACGTCTTCGTCCGACGACGAGGTTGTGGTTTGTGCAACTGTCAGGACTGGCAGCAGCAGCATGAGCGCCAGGCTGGGAAGAAACCTCATTGCTTCGCGGTCAATCGATGGAAACCAAGCGAAGGCTTTCTTCCACCGTGCCCGAGGTAAAGCGCTCGATATCGAGACACATCTCGATGAATCCCTCATCGTAGTCGAAGCTGTAAGCGTGAGCGTTGACCTTCAGTTCCCGGATCTCCCTGGCAACCAGCACGATAATCGCGTTACCGTTCTCCAGGCCTTCCTCGGTCCGACCGAAGCCGAACTCTTCGAGTAGATCTCCAAGGGAATACTCGCCGTCCTGGTACTCGTGCAGTAGCGTCAACTCGCCCTCTTCATCGATAGCGTATACGCCCGGGGTGTGATCCTGGCTGTCTCCGTACACGGCGCCTCAGTAACGCCGGGGGCGCTCTCTAACATGTGTTGAGTTGCTCATTCTCTATCCAGGGCAAAATACTCGTTAACGCTGATGCGGCGTTCCACTTGTCCGGGACCCGCCATGACCAGTCTACCCTGTTCGTCCAGTTTGACGAAGGTTCCGCGCAAGACCTGGTCACCCATCAGCAACTCCATGTCCTCGCCGATGCCGTCGGCGCGAATCTGCCATTGGCGGCTGATGGGCTCGAAACCATCCTCTGCCCACCGATTAATCCAGTTGAGAAAGTACTTGGTGAATTCTTCCAGCAGCTGCGCTGCCGTCACTTCGGTGGCGCCGCTCGCGTGCACACTGTTGAATTCTTCCGGTTCCGGGTTCGGCGGATGCTGCTCGACATTGACCATTACCCCCAGAATCAGCCATTCGTAAGGGTCGGCGTGAACCCCGGAGGCCGCGAGCATTATCTGTCCCGCTCTCAAATCGTTAATGAAGAGGTCGGCCGGCCAACGGTAACGCAATCCCGTCATTGGTGTGAGTAAACCGGCAATGGCGCTACCGGCACTCAAGGCGGCCACGTATGCCAGTTGACCGGATCGATCGTTGGGAAAATCGGGCCGTAGAATCACAGAGCAGTAAAGATTTCCCGGTGGAGAGTACCAGCGAGCACCGTGGCGTGTTCGCGCCTCGGTTTGTTCCGTGGCCCAGACGATGGTGCCCTCATCGGCGCCGTCGCGGGCGCGGCGGGCGGCCTCCTGCATAACGCTGTCGACGCGCGCGAGCTGCACGAGTTCGAACTGGACCGGTAGTTGCGGTAATTGATTCACGTAAAAAGGATTCACGAAACAAGGGCCAACGTAACGTTAAAGCCAATCGGTAACTATATACGCACTCCTGGCGGTACACTATATATGGAGAGGGGAGTTCCAAGGGCATCGATTATCGGCCGTGTTTCAATCCAATGACATCCGGCGCCGCGCCGCCGTCGCCGTTTTAGCGTTTTGCGTCCAGCCTGTGATGGCGGATGAAACGGCGATCCCGGCGTCTCAGGAGATGCGCTTGCTGGCCGGCGTCGAAGCCGTATGCGGTGGTGCTGATGTGCACGCGGATGGGGAAGATGTGGTGCTCCCCGGCGGAACCCTGATCGAGAAGTCGCCATTGGTGGTGCGCGGCCGGGAAGTGGGTCAGCGGCGCCGCTTCACCATGACCGATAGCGGCGACCAGGTGCTGTTGGAAACCATCGTACCCGGTGGTCTACTGCGCCGCGTGCGTGCCGAGCTACACGCGCCGGCCGGAAATACGAATCAGGCTCTGCGTCCGACATTGGCCATCATTGCCGACGGTCGCTGCCGGGTGCAGACAGCGCGCCGTCTGCTCTACGATGCCGACGGGAAAGCAGAGTATCTTGAAAAGCTGACCCCCGCCCTGGACGAGGTGCAGATCCGCGAGCCGCTCAACCCGCCCGTACCGGCGATTGTGCAGGTCGAAGAAGCGCAGGCCGGAGATGCACCGGCCGTCGCCGTCGCCATGGTGGACGCCGGCGTTAACTACCTGTTGCCGGTTATCGGCGAACGCCTCGCCCGCGGTGCCGATGGTGAGATCCTCGGCTTCGACTATTGGGATCTGGACCGCCGGCCCTTCGATGCTCATCCGGTCCCCTCACCGTTTTTCCCCAAACGCCACGGCACCCAGACCGCCAGTCTGCTGCTCCAGGAAGCGCCGGTTGCGCAGCTTATTCCCTATCGGTACCCGCGCCCCGACATGCTGCGCATGACCGAGTTAATAGAGGATGCCGCCGCCGACGGAGTCGTCATTGTCAACATGCCCTTGGGAGACAATCGTTCCCAGGAGTGGCAGGCCTTCGAGTCGGCCGCCGCGGCGCACCCGGAGATGCTGTTCGTGGTATCCGCCGGAAACAACGGCCGCGATATCGACAGCCAACCCGTTTATCCGGCGGCCTTGGAATTGGAGAACATGCTGGTGGTGAGCTCGGCGCTACCCAGCGGTCGTCCGGCGCCGGGGTCGAACTGGGGTCGCGAGTCGGTGGATTTACTGGTGCCGGCGGAAGAGATTCTGGTCACGGATTTCTACGGCAAGCCGCGGGTCGTGTCGGGATCGAGCTATGCGGCGGCGCGGGTTTCGGCTCTTGCCGCCTGCCTGCTCCAGGAGAATCCCCTGTGGCGGGCGGAAATTCTCAAGGCAGCAATACTCGAGCAAGCCCTGGAACCCAAGGGAGAGGAACAGGCCTACAGCGCCTACGGTTTTCTGCCCGACCCCGGCGCGCGTCAGCGAGGTGCATGTGCCGCCATGCCGCGGGAGGTCGTGGAGTCCTCACGCCTCGTATGGACCCAGGCTGATTTAGCCGGCGAGGTTGCCGGGACCCAGTCGAGTTTCACCCACGAACTTCGTCCCACCCTGGTCATTCTCGAAGGCGCCGGTTGGCAGCTGGAATCGATTCGCGAGGCCACGGCCAAGGCCGCCGGGATTCTTGCCCAGTGCGGCGTCGCCATCCCGGAAGTTACGGTGAGAGTGATTGAAGGGCCCCCGCGCATGCGGATTTTCCGCAATGATTGGTCGACGGAACTGGTATCGGAGTTGGCCCCGGACAAGCCCACGGTGTTTTTCGTCAAGGATTCTCTCCAGGAAATGGCCTTCGACGCGGAGGCCATTGGCCGATCCAACAGCCGCAAGCGCAGGCAACTGGCCGACACCGTGTGGATGATGGCGGGGGCGGAGGATATTGATATCGGCCTCGCCCACGAGCTGTATCACGTGTTGGCGGACAGCGGTCAACATGATCCCGATCCCACGAATCTGATGCACGAGCGCACCAGTGACACGAACACGACCCTGCGTGCGAGTCAGTGTTTGCGATTAATTCGCGTAGGCGAAGCGTTTGGAAACCTGACCCCGAGTTAAATAGCTGCGCAGAAATCCGCTACACACGTGGCTTCGCTACACGCTCCTTGTCTACACCCCCTCCCTGTCCCTCCCCCTCGAGACGAGGGGGAGGGGACTTCGACTGACACGCAGGTGCAGTACATTTATGCGCAGCTATTTAGTCTTCTTCGATGGCCCAGAGCTTCACATTGCCGTGATCGCCCGCGCTCGGTTTGATTACTTTTAAGCTTTCGACAATCCCCTCTTCACCGAAATCCCGTTCGATTGCGAGCAAGGTGTTCAGCGGGTACTCGCAGATCGTCGTGGCGTAATGCGCTTCTTCTCCGGCTGCCGGCAGGGCGGCGGCGATGTGCGGCGCCCCATAGTGCTCCATGAAATGCGCGGCTAATCGGTCGATGACCTGCTGGTACTCGTCGTCGTCGATCTCGGCGATCTCCACCAGTGTGGTCCAGCCGAAACTTTGTGTGCCGAGAAAGCCGCTGTTGAAAGCTTGCAGCTGTTTCCCCTCGAGGGTCAGCGGATCCATATCGAGAAATGCGAACGACCCCGGTACCGCCCACTCGCCGGGCTGCGACGCTTGCTCATAAACTTGAGCGTCGGATTCGTCGAGGCGGATGGCGCGTAGAAATTTCATCCCCAACCCGCTGCTGCTCAGGGTCCGAAGGCCTGAATTCCGGTTTGAGCGCGGCCAAGGATCAGCGCGTGAATGTCGTGGGTGCCTTCATAGGTGTTGACGGCCTCGAGATTCATTACGTGACGGATGACGTGATACTCGTCGGATACGCCGTTGCCGCCGTGCATGTCCCGTGAATTCCTGGCGATATCCAGCGCCTTACCGCAATTGTTGCGTTTCAGCATCGACACGGCTTCATGGTGGATGACTCCCTGGTCGAAGAGTCGTCCCAACTGCAGACAAGCGTGCAGTCCCAACGCGATTTCCGTTTGCATGTCGGCAAGCTTTTTCTGCACCAGTTGCGTCGCCGCCAGCGGGCGGCCGAATTGCTTGCGGTCCAGACAGTAGTCCCGGGCTGCGTGCCAGCAAAATTCCGCGGCGCCGAGTACACCCCAGGCGATGCCGTAGCGCGCCCGGGTGAGGCAGCTGAAGGGAGCCTTGAGGCCGGAGGCCTCGGGCAGCAAGTTGTCCTCGGGGACGAATACGGCGTTCATGGCGATCTGACCCGTGCAGGATGCGCGCAGCGAAAACTTACCGTCGATACGCGGCGCACTGAGGCCCTTCATTCCCTTTTCGAGCACGAATCCGCGGATCTCCCCAGCCTCGTTCTTCGCCCAGATGACGAATACATCCGCGATGGGTGCGTTGCTGATCCACGTCTTGGTTCCATCGAGAACGTAACCGCCGTCTACTTTTCGTGCCCGGGTTTTCATGCCGCCAGGATCGGAGCCTGCATCCGGTTCCGTGAGCCCGAAGCAGCCAATGGACTGTCCGCTGGCAAGCCCGGGCAAATATTTCTCGCGCTGGGCATCGCTTCCGTAGGCATGAATCGGGTGCATGACGAGACTGGACTGCACGCTCATGGCCGAGCGATAACCGCTGTCGACGCGCTCCACTTCCCTGGCCAGCAGGCCATAGCAAACGTAGTTCACGCCTGCGCAACCGTACTCGGTCAAGGTGGCGCCGAGGAATCCGAGCGCGCCCATCTCCGCGAGGATCTCCGGATCGAAGATCTCCCGGCGATTGGCCTCGAGGATTCGCGGCATGAGCTTGTCCTGGCAGTAGTCCCTGGCCGCGTCCCGCACCATGCGTTCCTCTTCATCGAGAAGGCCCTCCAGGAGAAGCGGATCCTGCCAGTCGAAGCGGGCGGGGGCGGTGCTTGCGCTGATGTCTCGTGCCGGCGTGGACATGCAGGCTCCTCCACGAATAGGGCAAAGAAGCCTAGTCTATCAAGGGTGGACGCTCCGACAAGGCCTGCTAGACATGGGCCTCGGAATGATGGATGACCTCGGACTCGTTAGCCGCGGCAAGGTTCCACTCCTGCATCGCGTCCAATTCCGAGATTGCATCCATGTAGGCTCTCTCCACCGGCCCCATGCGCACGCCATAGGTTCGGAAACGCGATACCACCGGCGCGTACATGGCGTCGGCGATACAGAAATCGCCGAAAAGGAAATCGCCTTTGCTCCCCCAGGTCTCCCGGCACCAGCGCCAGATCTGGCGAATTCGCCGAATATCCTTGGCGGCGTCCTCCGGAGCGCGAAAGCCCGCCACCCGCCGACGGCAGTCCATGGGCAGCGATTCGCGCAAAGCGGCGAAGCCCGAGTGCATCTCGGCGCTTACCGAACGGGCCGCCGCGCGGGCTGCGGCCGATTTCGGCCAGCCGCGCCCTTCGCCGAGTTGCTCGGATACGTATTCGCAAATGGCGAGCGAGTCCCACACCGCGAGCTCTCCGTTCTTGAATACCGGCACCATCCGCGACGGCGAGTGTCTGCCGATCTCGCGCTTCCAGGCGTGGGTGTCCAGGGGGATGCGAACCTCGTTGAACGGGACGCCGAGTTGCTTGAGAGCCAACCAGGCCCGCAACGACCACGACGAATAATTCTTGTTGCCGATGATCAGCACGAAGCCGTCCATTCCTTTCTCCTGCTTGTGCACTGATTGCTGAAGGCACGCCGATGCGACGCCATCTCCGTTCACCGCTTAAGACCAACTATCCAACGGGCGCTCGGCGCCGCAGCGCCAACAGGCGCTGAACTGCCCCTCGATACCTTCGCCACAGGCCGGGCAGCGCCACTCGCTGCCCGCCTCGGCGCTGCTGGCGAGAAATCCTTCGACCAGTTCCCGTGCTTTTTCGTACTGAAAATCCTCAGTAATCCACAACTCCGGCCAGCATTCCGTGGGCGGCAGCTCACCGGCACCGCCGAGCAAGAACTCGTTTTTGGCGATGCAGGTGATGTGGTGGTGTTCCAGCAGCTCGCGGAGATGTCCGATCAGGAAAAAACTGTCCGAACTGTAAACCTTTTTCATCGCCCTTCGCGGCGCCCACCCCGGCGGAATTCCGCTCCGCTGAGACAGGCCATTGACGCAGTTGCCATGTATTATTCCCGGCAAGGTGCCAGCCGGTTCGCGGCAATCTACGCAGTCGGTGTCACCCTGTCCACCAAACACCCGCAGGCCGTCGCCGGCCAGTGTCGATACTGTGGCATGGAACTTGAGGAGAAATCGTGACCGGAGTCCCGCCCCTCGACATTCGTCCCTTTGAGGCCGGGGACCAGAGCGCCGTTATCGCCTTGTGGCAGGCCTGTGATCTGCTGAGGCCCTGGAACGACTCGGCCAGCGATATCGCTTTGTGCGTGGACACTCCCGCCAGCAACCTGTTCGTGGCGGGCACCGTCGGCGAAGATGGTATTGCCGCCCTGTGGGCGACTATTATGTGCGGCAGTGACGGCCACCGGGGGTGGCTTTACTACCTGGCCGTGGACCAGGAGAGGCGCCACGCGGGGATTGCGCGTAGCATGGTCCGCTACGCCGAGAACTGGCTTGCCGGGCAGGGGATAGGCAAGGTGGAGTTGATGATTCGACCTGAAAACGATGCGGTGCGCGAATTCTATGAGCGCGTGGGATACGAAGTTGAGCCGCGTCTGGTGATGTCGCGCCGGCTGCAAGACCATGCCTGACGACGGTGGCTCGATCAGTTCCTTTCCCCTGAAGGAGGTCCGCAATCGACCCAGCGCGCGGCCCAAGACTCCCAAGGGCAAGCTCGAGGTCGTCGTCACCTACCTGGAGATGGGTCATCGGCCCAACCGCCCTCTTGCACCCCATCGCGGCGAAAAGCTGGCTCTGATGCGGGTCGATCGACCGGTGCCTTCCTTTTACCGATACCTGTACAACACCGTAGGTGCTCCCTGGTTATGGTTCGAGCGCCGGCTCATGGACGACGACACCCTGTGTGACATCGTCCATCACCACAAGGTGGATGTTTATGTGCTCTACGTCGGTGGCAATCCGGCGGGCTTCGTCGAACTGGACAGCCGCGAGCCCGAGGACATCGAGATCGCATTTCTCGGCCTGCTACCGGAATTCATCGGCCGTGGGCTGGGGCACTATCTGCTCGACTGGGCGGTTGACCAGGCATGGGACAAGGAACCCGATCGAATCTGGGTGCACAGCTGTAATCTCGACCATCCCCACGCCATCGCCGTCTATCAGCGCGCCGGCTTCGTGCCCTATCGTCAGGAAACGATTGTCATAACCGATCCGCGCTTACCTGGCGTCATGCCCGCGGGTCAGGAATTCCGCGGCAGCTGATCGGCCCTCGTCCACGCGGCCCCTACAGGCCGTGCATGGTATCTTCGATGAGCATGTCGACCACCGCTTTCAAGGCCTCCTCCTGGTTCGCGCCCTTCGACAGCGCTTCCTGATAGGTGCTGACCTGGCGGTGGGCGCTGGTGCCGCGGGCCAGCACCTGGCGGGCGTGCTCTACCTCCGCCACGCAGCCGAAATGCTCGGCGTCGTCGCGCACCAGGTTGAGCATTTCCTCCAGCAACTCAGAATAATCAACCACGGCGCCCTTACCGAAATCCACCAGTCCGCGATCGGTGCCGTAACGTTGCGCCCGCCAACGGTTCTCGTTGGTCAGCATGGGCGCGTAGCGGCGCCAGCGTTGGTTTTTGAGACGTAACCGGTAAAGCATGCGCAGCCAGCAGCGATACAGGGCGGCGACGCAAATGGTGTCCTCCAGACGCGTGCAGATGTCGCAGATGCGCACCTCGAGGGTCGGAAAGCGTACGCTGGGGCGCACGTCCCACCATATCTTGGTGCCGTCCTCGATGAGCCCGGCACTGACCAGCACGTCCACGTGACGCTGGAACTCACCGAAGCTGTCGAACTGCTCCGGCAGGCCGGTTCGCGGCATCTCGTCCCAGACAGCGATGCGATAGGACTTCAAACCCGTGTCGTGGCCCTGCCAGAAGGGCGAGGAGGTGCTGAGCGCGAGAAGGTGCGGGAGTATGTAGGCCGCCTGATTCATGAGGTCGATGCGCAGGTCATCGTCTTCAACGGCGACGTGCACGTGCATGCCGGAAATCACCAGGCGCCGGACCACTTCCTGCAGATCCCGTTCGATGACCTCGTAGCGTTCCTTGGGCGTACGCTTCTGCGCGCCCCAGGTGGCGAAGGGGTGGGTGGAAGCGGCAATCATGGCGAGCCCGTGGTCGCGGGCGACCCCGGCAACGGTTTTGCGCAAGCGCGCCAAATCGTTTCGCGCCTCCGCGATGGACGCACAGACTCTGGTTCCGACCTCGATCTGGCATTGCAGGAATTCCGGCGTCACCTGGCCTTCCAGGGCCTTCTCGCAGGCGGTCAGCATGGTCGGGGGAGCCTCGTGGATGAGATCGCGGGACTGCGCGTCCACGAGCAGATATTCCTCCTCGATGCCGATGGTAAAGCTGGGTTGTGGCATGGCGGGCGGCATCCCCGGGCGGGCTCGAAATGCGAATGCCGAAGACCAGATGGGCCCCGGTTGAGGGAATCATAGCGCAGGCCGGGGACCCCCGTCTGCCGGTGCCCCAGGCCGCCCAGAATCCCCACGGTTCTGCCTCGGGCGACGTTGCCCCGTGTGCACGGGGCGGCGCTCTGGGCGGCCCCGGGGCAGCCTTGAGGGGCCCTGGGGGGTATGGTAGCTTCTGGCTCCCTACCCCGGGTTATTGACCAAAAATCAGGGTGGCCAATTGGGACCAACCCGCGTCAGTTTCCCGTGAGCTTTCGGCCATAGCAATAACCAGAAACGTATAAGGAGTTCACGATGAATCTCGTCAAATGGATCGCCGCAGCGGTGTTGTCTGTTACCGTCGCGGGGGTCGCCCAGGCCAGTACCCTGGGCGACGTCAAGAGCAAGGGCTTCATTCAGTGTGGTGTGAGTCAGGGTGTCCCGGGGTTCTCGAATCCCGATCAGGCGGGCAACTGGACCGGCATCGACGTGGACATCTGCCGCGCGGCGGCCGCGGCTGTATTCGGCGATGCGAGCAAGGTCAAGTACACACCGCTTTCCGCCAAGGAGCGCTTCACCGCGCTGCAGTCCGGTGAGATCGATATTCTCTCGCGCAACACCACCTGGACCCTGGTCCGTGATACCGCCCTCGGATTGAATTTCGCCGGCGTCAACTACTACGACGGTCAGGGATTCATGGTGCGTAAGGATCTCGGCGTGAAGAGCGCCAGGGAACTCGCCGGCGCCGCCGTTTGTGTGAACATCGGAACCACCACGGAGCTCAACATGGCGGATTTTTTCCGCGCCAATAACATGGACTACAAACCCGTCGTGTTCGAGAAGGCCGATGAGGTGGTCGCAGCCTATGATGCGGGCCGTTGCGACGTGTACACCACGGACCGCTCGGCCCTCGCCGCCCAGCGCTTGAAACTCAAAAATGGCGCTGACCACATGGTGTTGCCGGAAACCATCTCCAAGGAGCCCCTTGGCCCGGTTGTCCGTCACGGCGACGATCAGTGGCTGGATATCGTCAAGTGGAGCCTGTATTTGATGGTGGAGGCCGAGGAGAACGGCGTCAGCCAGGCCAATGTGGACAAGCTGAAGGCCAGCACCAAGGATCCCATCCAACGGCGGATCCTGGGCGTGGAGGG
>JAACFO010000127.1 GCA_009937425.1 Gammaproteobacteria bacterium | reverse complement strand
CTCCCCCTCCTAAAAAATGCTTCCGATCCTTATCCCCTCTCCCCCTTCAGGGGGAGAGGTTAGGGTGAGGGGGTCACAACCGGAGCCGCTCCCCCTCACCCCAACCCTCTCCCAAGGGAGAGGGAGCAGAGGATCACCGCTGTCCTTTGCGTCGTGCTGCGCTGCCGCATCCATGTCCTCCGAGGGCCGGATTCCTGGCACAGTGCCGCCGGACATAAACTGCGTTTATCCACACCCAAGAGCCGTCTTGTTGTACGGCATCGGGGGTTAGCTCACAATCCGACTATTAAAATAAGGTATCGGGGGGAGTTACGGTCTAATGTTCACCACTAATCCCTTCGCCGAGCTTTCGGCGTCCATATCACCCGCCTTCATGCGGACCTACGTGGTCATCATGATCATCCTGGTCGTGGGTGGCACGCTGTACGACGTACTCCATAAAGGAAGCGCTAAGTACTTCTTCGACAACTGGCGCAATGCAAAGAAGAAAGGGACGAAGCAAGTCGGCGGCGGGCAAATGGTGTCCATGGCCATACAGACCGCGGTCGTGGATGTCGCGACGTCTGGAGAGTTCTGCAACCCGCAGCGTAGAGTCGCCCACCTGCTGACCATGTACGGTTTCGTGGCCTATGTCATCAGCACCGCCGTGATGGTATTCGGGTACGCGACGACGACCCTTTGGCCGTTCCTGTGGCACATCGGAGCGTTGATGGCGTGCATCGGCGGTTACTGGTTTTGGTTCTTCATCCGCGTCGATGTGGCCGCTGAGGGCCAATCGCCGTTCCGCGTGATGCGCGCAGATCTGTTCGTGCTCTCGCTGCTTGCGAGCGTGACGCTTGCGTTGATCTGGTCGGCCCTACAGTCGAGTGGCTCCGGGGGGGCAAAGGTCTTCTTCGGTCTGTACATCCTCGCTACGACCTTTTTGTTCGGATCCGTGCCCTGGTCCAAGTTTGCGCATATGTTCTTCAAGCCCGCAGCGGCACTGGAGAAACGGGTGTCCGAAGCGAACGGCTCGCGGAGCAAACTGCCCGCGCCGGCCGACAAACCGGAAATCTTCACTAGCGTGCGCCGCGAGCCCCGACATTACTGATCACTTGCCCATTATTGGTCTTCGACACAGGAGTTGACGAAATATCATGCCCACATTCGTCTATATGACCCGTTGTGATGGCTGCGGACATTGTGTCGATATTTGCCCGTCCGACATCATGCACATCGATCCCACCTATCGCCGTGCCATTAACATCGAGCCCAATATGTGTTGGGAGTGCTACTCCTGCGTGAAGGCGTGTCCGCAGAACGCCATCGACGCGCGCGGCTACGCTGACTTCGCCCCCTTGGGCCATAGCGTTCGTGTGCTACGGGAAGAGGCCAAGGGCACGATTTCGTGGAAGATCGGATTCCGGGACGGCCGCGAAAAGAATTTCGTGTCCCCGATCCGGACTACGGAGTGGGGATCGATAAAGGGACCGGCGGACTATGAGCGGCCTGGCCAGGATGCCCTGAAATCCCAAGAACTCGCGCACGAGCCCGATGGGCTCAATATCGAAAAGTTACCGGCGTTGAGGCCGGATCAACTCAAGCAGGGAGTAGTCTAGTGAGTCTCTTCGCGCGCCGGAAAACGGTTTTTGTCGATTCGGATATTCTCGTCATCGGCGGTGGCATGGCGGGCTGTGGGGCCACCTACGAATCCAGGTATTGGGGACGCGACCTGAAGGTCGTCTGCGTCGAGAAAGCCAACATCGAGCGCAGCGGCGCGGTGGCGCAGGGCTTGTATGCGATCAACTGCTACATGGGCATGCAGTGGGACGAAAACCAGCCCGAGGACCATGTCCGCTACGCGCGCAACGACTTGATGGGGCTGGTGCGCGAAGATCTGGGCTACGACATCGCGCGGCACGTGGACGCCACGGTGCACAAGTTCGAAGAGTGGGGCCTTCCGATGATGAAGGACCCGGAAACCGGGCGGTATCTGCGCGAAGGCAAATGGCAGATCATGATCCACGGCGAAAGCTATAAGCCCATCGTCGCTGAAGCTGCCCGTAAAGCTGCCACCGAGGTCTACAACCGGATCATGGTGACTCACCTGCTGATGGACAAGTCGAAGGCTAATCGGGTGGCCGGGGCTGTCGGCTTCAACGTCCGTACAGGAGATTACTACGTCTTCCGCGCCAAAGCCGTTATCGTCTGTGCCGGTGGCGCATCGCACATTTTCAAACCCCGCGCGGTGGGCGAAGGCATGGGGCGTACCTGGTATGCCCCCTGGAGTAGCGCGTCGGCCTATGCGTTGCCGCTCCTCGCCGGCGCCAAGATGACGCAGATGGAAAATCGGATCGTCCTCACCCGA
The DNA here is from genome assembly GCA_009937425.1 of Gammaproteobacteria bacterium. Lineage (GTDB taxonomy): Bacteria > Pseudomonadota > Gammaproteobacteria > HK1 > HK1 > JAABYT01. The sequence continues at coordinate 9,185 of JAACFO010000127.1, read as the reverse complement.
TTCAAGGACGGCTATGGCCCGGTCGGTGCGTATTTCCTGCACCTCAAGACGTACACCGAGAACGCATACGGCAAAGAGTACGAATCCACCTGGTACGAAAACACGAAGGAAATGGTGGGGGATTACATCGATCGACATCCGGTGCCGACTTGCCTCAGGAATCACGCTTTTCTTGAAGAGGTCAAAGCCGGCCGTGGTCCGATTCGCATGGTAACGAAAGAGGCCTTCCAGGATCCCCACCTGGAGACCGTGGGTTGGGAGAACTTCCTCGGCATGACCATCGGGCAAGCGGTCGTGTGGGCGTCGCAAAATATCGACCCGAAGTTCATCAATCCGGAGCTCACCACGTCCGAGCCATACGTTATGGGCTCACACGCCACCTGCTCCGGCGCGTGGGCGAGCGGGCCCGAGGATTACGCCCCATCGGAATACCAGTGGGGCTACAACCGCATGATGACGGTGGATGGGCTGTTCGGCGCCGGCGACACCATCGGCGGCACCGCCCATAAGTTCTCGTCCGGCTCTTACACGGAAGGTCGGATCGCAGCAAAGGCGGCCGTCAACTACGTGAACGACTTGGGTAAGGATGGGCCTCAGGTCAGTGAGAGCGAGTACGAAGAACTCAAGAAAGTCGTCTTCCAACCCATGGAGAATTATCGCATCGGTCGCAACGAGATCGTCGGTGGAACGGTGTCGCCGAGCTACCTCTTGCCGCTCAGTGGTCTTCAACGTCTGGAGAAGATCATGGACGAATACGTGGGTGGAATCAGCTCCCACTACACGACGAACAGTGTGTTGCTCGACCGGGGGCTCGAGTTACTGAGCATGCTGAAAGAAGACCTGAACCACTTGGGCGCAGAAGATCTGCACCAGCTTCAGCGCGCGTGGGAGCTTCAGCATCGGGCCTTGGCTTCGGAGTGTGTCACACAGCACACCATGTTCCGCGAGGAAACCCGCTGGCCCGGGTACTACTACCGCGCCGATCACCCGAAGCTAGACGATACCGATTGGCATTGCTTCACCTTGTCCCAATACGACCGGAACACCGGCGAGTGGGAGATGGAGAAGGCCCCCGTCTATCACATCGTCGATTAGGCGAGACTCGAAAAGTCCTTTCCAGCGACCGTGGCGCTGGGCGAAAGCCCAGCGCATTAGCGCGCTAATTCCCAGACGTCCACTAGACTGGGGAAAGTCCACTGCGGCTCGTAGGCCGTCTACGTACAGCCCCCTACTGAGAGTCGCGTGGCAAGGGGAGGCGCGCGTACCAATGGACGCCGATCGTACAGATGGCGATGTACTCGTCCAGCGTTTCCCTGGCGCCCGCTGGATTGCGGTAGACGTCGCAGCGATAGGGCTCTCGTTTCGACGGTGGACGGTAGCGGACCATCAACTGGTCGCCCTCGATGCGCCAGTCCGAGCGGGCATACTCCTCACCCAACCAGTAGTGGATTCCGGTGCCGTCGGCAAGGCGATCGAACATCCATTGCCCGCCGGGGATCTCGCCCATCGTCCTGACACCATCCTTATTGAGCTCGCGCAGCTCCACCCCAGACAACCGATGCTCGTGGAGGAGGTTCAGATCTTCCGCCTTGACCTCTTCCGGAACTCCCGCAAGGCGCAATCCTTCACGCAAATGTTCGCGGTAGTCAGGGTGAGACATGGAGCTACGGCCAAAGTAGGCCACCAGCGTCAGGGCGTAACCTGAAGCCTTTCGCCTTTCGACCAGGCGCGCGGCGGTCTTTTGCCCCTCGGCCGTTCGCCCCGCCAGTGCGTAGGCCGCTGCAAGATCGGCAATGAATCTGGGGTCATCCGGGTCCCGAGCCTTGGCCTGCTCCAGCAGATTCACTGCTTCCTGGTAGCGCCCCATCTGGATGTAAACACGACCGAGCGACGCCAGAATGTGTGCGGAGTTCGGGCTGAGCCGCAGTGCCGAGCGAAGGTGAGCGATGGCCGAGTCCGGATCGCCGTCGAACGCCGCCAGCGCCCCGCGCCACGCGTAGGTGCCCGCGTAGTTCGGATCCAGCTTCGCCATGTGGTCGATGACCGCCGGCATCTCAGCCATCCGGGCTTGGTAAGAGAGCCACCACAGCTGAGCGTCGTAGGCTTCGGGAGACGGCCGGGCCAGGGACTTCTCGAGCAGTGCAGGCACGTCGTTCATCTCGAGCCCGAGCTGCGCCGAATAGGCGCGGACATTGGCCTGGTAGTAGAGCTGCACCAGCGCGGCCCAGGAGCGCGCGTACTCGGGATCCAGCGCTACCGCTTTCTCGAATGCCGCCTTGGCCTGGGCTAATGACTCGAGAGACTTGGACTGCATGTGGGCCCACCCGACAAGCAATGCGTCATGGGCCGCCGGTACGCCGGTGTCCTTGTTTGCGAGCGCCTGCCGCTCGCCCGCAAGCAGGGTTACGGAAAGCGCCTGCACGATGGCGGCGGTGATACGATCCTGCAGCGCAAACACGTCAGCGGCATCGCCATCGTAACGCTCCGCCCACAGATGCCCACCGCTGACCGCGTCGATGAGCTGCGCGTTGATGCGCACCTGCTCACCGACCCGGCGCACGCTACCCTCCAGCACGTAGCGCACCCCCAGCTCCTCGGCCACTCGCGAGATGTTCACCGCCTGTCCCTTGTAGGTGAAGGTGGAGTTGCGAGCGATCACGAACAGACCCGAGAGCTTCGACAGATCCGTGATCAGGTCCTCGGTCATGCCGTCGGCGAAGTAGTCCTGACTCGCATCCTCGGACATGTTGGTGAGCGGTAAGACCGCGATGGAGGGCTTGTCGGGCAGTGGAAAGGCCATGCGCTCCGGGGCGGCCAGCGCGATCTCGGTTTGGGTGGTCGTCATCTGCGATGTCGACCTCCACCACCACGCACCAGCCGCGAACAAGAGCAGCGTCGTGACCATGAGTGCCAGCAATCTCCGTCGCCCACGTGCTGCAACGGTGATCGAGATTGCATGAGGCTTCGGGATCGAGGCCCCGGCACTCAAGGAAACGGTATATGCGCTGATAACATAGTCGAAGCCCTTCAAAGCCTGCTCGCCGAGACCATCGAACGTGAATGGCAGTCGTCTAGGTACTGACTGTTGAACATTCTCCGACACGCAAACGCCGTTGGCGCTTGCGAGCTGTTCGAGCCGCTGCGCGAGCACCACGTCGGGGCCCGTGAGGGTTCCGTCGGCAATGATGACTTCCCCGAGGCTGATCCCGATGCGAACCTCGACACGAACGTCATCCTCGAGACCGGCGTTCGTGTCAACATTGTCGCTTTGAAACCTTAGAGCCGCAGATACCGCGTCCGATGCACGACTGAACTCGGCCAGCAGTGCATCACCGCGGACCTCGTGAGTGGTACCACCATAGGTACTCACCAGCTCGGACAGGCGTTGAAACGCCTTGCGGATACGCTCGTGGGCCAGTGCCTCGTCGAGCTGAACGAGCGTGGTCGAACCTACGACGTCGGCATGCAGAATGACCGCCATCTTCGGTGTCAGGCGGTTCGCGGCGGCGGCCATGAGCAGTTACCCCGTACGGATGCCGTGCCAGCGTACAGCGCAGCGCGCGCGACTGCCAACCTTGAAATAACACCAGGTCGGTACCAGACATCAACTGCGGTAGCACAAGGGGCAGACGCGACACTCCGGCGAGAGGGCTCGAGCGTGAGGCGATGTAACAGAGCTAATCGTTCCGAGCCGTACCCCGTGGTCGGCCTCGAAAGCATAAGGCTGGATGACCGCTCCTGGCTGGCTGCTGTCGCCCCGGCCCTCTCGGCGAATGTCCGCGGCACAATTGAGGGCAGCTTCGGATTTTCCTCTCCCCCCGAAGGAGGAGAGGAAGCACTCACGGCTAGTGGGCCGCTATCGCCCTGCAAACATTCTCCACGTGACGGTGGTCGGTACCGCAACATCCGCCAATCACATTGACGTGAGAGAAGCTTGATCGGAGATCCCGGTGCTGAGTCCCGAATTCTTCGGGATTACCATCATCCAACTCGACAGCCTCGTCGAGCTCTGCGTGACTCAGGCGTGATGCATTGGCACGAAGACCCCGGATGCGCTTGGTCCATTCTTCACCAGCTGCCAGCGCGCCATCGAAGTGCGTTGTGTGAGCACAATTGATCATGTAATAAGCAGGCCCGTTATCCGTAGCGGCGTCCACCTGTTCGATGGCATCTTTCAGTGTCTGGCCGGTGGGCAGTTTGCCGTCCGTTTCCACCGTGAAAGAAATTACCACCGGCATATCAGCCGCAATCGCCGCCCGCGCGACGCCTATCGCTTCTTCAGCGTAGGTCATGGTGATGGCGGTTATCATGTCCGCTATGGTGCCGGCGAAGGTGCGGATTTGTCCTGCGTGGTAGCGTTCAGCCTCCTGTTCGGTCATCAGATTGTCAGGGCTGTAGCCGTCGCCGCGGGGGCCGACGCATCCACTGATGACCAGCTTGGTTTGGTCGGATTCGTGCGCCTCGCGGATCTCCCGTAGCAACTCGATTGCTTTGCGATTGGCATCTCTTAACGCTTCCGGCGTATATCCGAGCTGTTCAGCCCAATCGGGGCTCGCTCGCCAGGTAGCGCTTTCCAGCACGAAGCCGACGCCGTGCTTCTTGGCGATTTCAACATAGGGCTGAAAATACTTGCGCAGTCCTTCGCGGCCCTCACCGTTTTTCAAGAGATCGAAGGCCGCGAAATGTGGCAGCTCGAAGCCCTGATGAAAGATGAGGGTGGTTTCTATACCTCCATCGGTGAGAAAGAGTTCTCCATTCAGTTGCGGTAAGGCGGTCCTGTACTTACTCATGATGTTCTCCAATTAAAGATATCAAACGACGTCGAATGCGTGGCTCGGGCACGCGAGCAGAATCGCGGCACCCTCGCGGTAGTGAAGAAATGGATGGGGCACGACGGAACGCCGGCGCAGCTCCCGAAATCCCAGGCGCTGGTACAAGCGCAAGGCCTTGGTATTCTTTTCGAAGCAGATGAGACTCAGGCGCTCCAGCCCCAGTGCACGCCCACGACGGCGTGCTTCCTTCAGCAGGAGCGTTCCGATTCCGAGTCGTCGAAACTCGTGAAAGATGGCGACCCCGGAGATATACAGGCTGCCGTAATCCTCGAGCTCCGTGTACGGAGCGAGCACCGGGTCGACTCCCTCTTCCGGGTCATCGCCTTCCTGCTTGTGCATGGGAAAGCTGTGCACCATACCGATCACCGCGCCGTCTTTCTCCGCCACCAGGCAATTCTGATAGGAAAATGCGGTTCCCTCACGGGCGTAACGGCGTTCACCGATCTCCAACAACGACAGCTCGGGAGCCTCGATACGACTCCAGATGTATTCGGCGATCCCATCGGAGGCGATCATGAAAAGCCGCGCGATACGTGCGCAGTCCTCCGGCACGGCCTGGCGTATGGTAATCAGCGTGTGGCTGGGTCTCGTCGCCCTGCTTTGGCCGCGGCGAGCAGGGAACGGCTTGTCAGCCGTTCCCAAGGAAGCTGTGGATTTCATTGACCTGGGCTCTGTGCCTGACTCTTGGGCAAGCACAATACCCAGCGACTATTTCCGACCTATTCCAGGAGGAGGCGGAATTGTTTCAATTGTTTCAGACAGGGTCAGCCCTGGTCCGGGGTGGGGGCACCATCGATGAGGCGTTGCAGGTCGCGCTCCAGATGGCGGCTGCGCAGGGGGCGGCCGTTGACGAATATGCTAGGGGTGGCGGTTAGTCCCAGGCGGCGGGCTTCGGCTGCCGATCGCGCTACGTGTGCCTTTGCCCCACCGCCGGTAACACATTCGGCGAATGCCGCCTGGTCGAGCTTCAGCGCCTTGGCGAACGCCATGGGTGACTTGTCGTTCAACTTTGATTGATGCTCGAAGGCAAGATCGTGGTAGTCCCAGAATTTTTTCTGTTTATGGGCGCAGGCGGCTCCTTGCGCAACTAACCGCGAGATCCCCGAGCGGTTTATGGGGAAATCCATGTAAATCAGCTGCACATCATCGGGGTTCTCTTCGACGATGCGTCGCAGCACCCCAGCCGCCCTTTCACAATGGGGACACTGATAGTCGCTGAACTCGACGATGGTGAATCGAGGAGTCTTGGCGCCCTTACGCGGATAACCGTCGGTGGCTATCTCCAGCGGGGGAGACTCGGGGGGCACCACTAGGGTCTCGAAGTCGTGCTCGTCCTTTACCTTTGCCAGCAGCTTATGCTTTGCGGCACGTAGCTGCTGTTCATGCAGGTGCTGCCTGATACGCTCACGCGTTTTTTCATAGGGTTGGTTGATGCGCGCCGTGTTGGCGTCGTAGAAGGCGCGCAGTTCATCCTCGGTGACCGGTCGGATTTCCAACAGTTCAGCGGCGAGCGCCACTTCCGACACACCGCGCTTTGCGGCTTCCGATTGAACGTAGAGTTGGAACAGAAAGTCGTCTGCGAGCGCCTGACGCTGCTGGTAGTACTGGAGATCGAGATCGTATATCAGCGTGCGCAGCTTCGGTGAAGCTTGGTCGGTATTGTATGTTTTGCCTTCGTATCGAAAAAGCGCGTTTTCCGAAGCCATGCCCGGCAGAGCAAGGCTGGATAGAAGCAATCCAATCAGAAACTTTCTACTCGGATGCACCCAACTTTTCCCTTCAGCGGCTCGAGGCGGTCTGTCCCGCCGAGGTGCCGGCAATGCGCCCGAGAACCGACCCGGCCATGAGGCCCGTGCCACCCGGATAGTTGAAGTAGAAAATCCCGCCAACCATCTCGCCGGCGCTGTAGAGTCCGGAAATCGGTCGACCGTCGTGATCCTGCACGCAGGCACTGGTATCGATGCGCACGCCTCCAAAAGTGAAGGTGATGCCGCAGGTGATAGCGTAGGCCTCGTAGGGTGGTTCATCCAGGCGATTCGCCCAGTTGGATTTCGGAATATCCAATCCGACGGTACCGCGACCATCCTTGACGTTGGGGTTGAAGGGGACCTCGTCCATGACGGCGTCATTGAACTGCTGAATGTTAGCAAGCGCGCACGCAGCATCCACGCCGTCTAACTTTTCCACCAACCCTTCGAGGGTATCCGCCGACACCTTGGTTACTTCCCGGATGCGGTACTCGTCGCGAAGAAGGTGCACGACCTTGCTGTCGAAGATCTGCCAGGCGAACTGCCCGGGTTGGGCGAGGATGACGCGTCCGTATTTTGCGTAAGTGTAGTTGCGGAAATCCGCGCCTTCGTCGACGAAGCGTTCACCGTGGGCATTCACTATGATGCCGAAGGGATAGCTGTGCTTTTGATAGGCGTCGCCGATGGCGAGATCGCCGAACTCCGGCGCGTTGCGCTCCCAGCCGACAGCGTGGCAGCCGGACCAGTTACCGCTGGGTGAGGCGCCGATCTCCAGTGCCATGCGGATCCCCTCGCCGGTGTTGAATCGCGTGCCACGCACCTTGGCCAAATCCCACCCCGGACCGAGATACCGGGTGCGCCACTCCGCATTCGCCTGAAAGCCACCGCAGGCAAGCACGACGGACTTGGCCGCAATATCGACGGTCTCGCCGCTGATAGTGGCACGCGCACCCGTGATGCCGTCATCATCCCGAATAAGACTGAGGGCACGGGCCTCGTAGACAATGCGAATACCGGCCCGCTCGGCAGCCGCGATCCACGCTTCCACCAGTCCGGGGCCACCGCCATATGCTTCGACGGCGAGTCCACCCCAGAACGTGAAACGTCCGTTAACCTCGAAAGCCTGCCGACCCCAGATGGGCGCGAAGCGGATGCCCTTGGATCGCATCCACATCATGGTCTCACGGCTGCCGCGCACCAGCTGCTCGACGAGATCCGGGTCGCAACGGTACTCCGTCACCCGGCCCATGTCGTCGAAGAAATCGTCCTCGGGATAGCTGCCGAAATCCGTGCGCGCCAACTCGTCCTCAGTCAGGTCCGGCATCAACGCCACCAGATCATCCACTCCCCGGTAGGCGAAGCGCATGGCGCCAGCGGTGAATCGGGTATTGCCGCCGGCCTCGTCCCGGGGCGCGCATTCGAGCATCAGGACGTCCAAATTCTGCTCGCGCGCTGCGTGTGCGGCAGCGAACCCCGCGTTGCCGGCGCCGATGACGAGAACATCTGTGTTGAGTGGTGTTTGCATTGCAGAGCGTGCTGGTGCGTGATCGGTAGGAGCGAGCTTGCTCCTACCGATCACGGAACAAAAGGTAATCTATATGAATTCTATTTGGCGGCAATCTCTTCCAGTTTTTTCGCACGCACTACGTGACCGTCGAGTCCCGACTGCCCGACTCAGGCCGCCGAGTGGCCAGTTGGCTCCACTTTGACGTTGTCTTCATCGCTCAGTCCCTCGTAGTACTCGCGCAGAATCGTCAGCACTTCCGGGCGACTGAATTTGTCCGGCACCTCTTCCCCCTCGGACAACATCTTGCGCAGTTTCGTCCCCGAGAGCAACAAACGGTGCTCCGCGCCGCACCTGCAGGTACGCATGGAGGCCATGCCGTCACAGCGATAACACCAGAAGGTCCAGTCGATCTTCAGCGGCCGGGTCTGAAGCGCGTCCGCCGGGATTTCATCGAAAATGTGGTGGGCATCAAAGGGGCCGTAGTAGTCCCCGACACCGGCGTGATCCCGGCCGACGAGCTGCTCGGAGCATCCGTAGTTCTGCCGGAACAGGGCGTGCAGCAAGGCTTCCCTGGGTCCCGCGTAGCGCATGTCCAGGGGATAACCTGCGTGAATGACGGTGTTGTCGACGAAGTAGTTCTGCAGCAGAACATCGATAGCCCGGGCACGTACACCGGCCGGGATGTCGCCGGGCTTCAGTTTGCCCAGCAGAGAGTGGATCAGAACGCCGTCGCCCACCTCGATGCCGATCTTGGCCAGATACTCGTGGGAGCGATGCATGGGGTTGCGGGTCTGGAAAGCCGCCACCTTTGACCAGCCCCTTTCCTCGAACATGGCGCGGGTCTGAGCGGGGGTTAGAAACAGGTCACCGAATTCCTCGCCGAAGTAACTGGTGGAGAGCACGCGCACAGGCCCCGCCAGGTTGACCTCACCCTGATCCATGACCATGCGCACACCCGGATGATCCATGTCGTTGGTTTTGAACACCGACAGACATTCGTGGTCCTTATCGATGCGGTATTTTTCCATCACCGTCATGGTTGCCAGGGGTTTCCCGGTTTCCGGGTCAATGAGCGCCACATCACTGCCTTCGCCGATA
>JAACFO010000126.1 GCA_009937425.1 Gammaproteobacteria bacterium | reverse complement strand
CGCCTCGACTGTTACGGTTCAAACTGAGAACGTCAAGGTACGCCTTGCCCTGGCTGTGCAGTTGCGAGCCATTGTCGAAGCGTTGGCCCGCGAGCACATCCGTTTCAATTCGGTCATTCACCCGCTCGTCGAAGTGGAGAAGCGCTCTATCCGGAGCGCTACGCTCGAGGTAGCTGAAAACTCGAGGCAGTCGATTCGAAAATTGAATCAGCTGACCATGAAGGGGCTTCTTCCCATCCTGCTGCTTCGCGTCCATGCAAGCAATATGGCTCGCATGATTATCGCGGCAAGCAACGCGTCGACGGAAGAGGAGGTCCACGCTTTATGGGTGAGTTTCGTCTCGGAGAACTCGGACGCATACGTTCAACTCGACAACCTGCGCGACAACGAAGCCCTGGTCGACTTTCTGGAAATAGAATCCGTGGAACGAACCGTCCGTCAGCTCACCGAACTCGGCAGTACGGAAGGAAACGTATTCGACCGCCGTCGGAAGGAGATCGCCGTGTTCAGCGCCGGTGTGGTGCCACCGCCCAACACTGATGCGATTCGTCAGGTGGAGGAACATCTCGCAGCACTCGCAGCAGAGCTCGAGCGCGTCACCGACCCGATGATCATGATGGTCCGGGGTCGTTCGGCAACGGCGGGGCTCGATCTGGATGAGTATGTCTCGAGCACGTTGAACACGATAGCGACCAAGAACGTGGCCGGCATCATCGATCTCCTCAGGCTGGATGCCCTGGGCAACCGCATCGCGGGCGTACTGAATACCGCCGTGTCGCTCGAATCCGAGGATCAGCTCGACATATCTCGGTCTCGGTTCGTGTGGTCCGCCGAGGAATTGGAAGGCATCCTACGACAGTATCAGGACCGAAGCACCATGTTGTCCGTCATTGAGTCCGCAACAGCGCTGATCGGTCTCGGCGCTGGAGAGAGCAATGTTTTCACGCTGCGTGAAGCCGAGCTAAAGACGGGTTCGCAGGAAGAATCAGTCTTGGCGGAGAGTCTTGATTTGATCGAGGCGCTCACCGAAACGTCTGAAGACATCGTCACTACCACGCGAGAGGACGGTGCAAGAGCCGCCGGTGCGGCTACACGGTCCATGGGGGCCAGCTGGCTGACCTTATTGGGTTCCGGGATCGGGATTATTTCCGTGATGGTCGTCGTCTGGCTTTACAGTCACCGCAGCCTCGGTACGCGTCTAAGCGCGCTCAGCCGCGGCATGCTCTCCATCGCTGGCGGCAATCTCAAAGGCGAGACACCCCCGGCCGGAAAGGACGAGATTGGCCGAATGGCGGAAGCGTTGGCAATATTCCGCGACACGGCGATCGAGATCGAGGAGAAAAACCTGCACGATGTCGCGGAGGCACGCCAGCGGCTGATCGACGCCGTTGAGAGTGCATCGGAGGGCTTCGCGTTCTACGACGCCGCAGATCGACTCGTGCTCTGTAACACACGCTATCGCACACTCTTGTATCCAGACGAAGACGTCCATCTGGAGCCTGGAATATCTTTCGCGGAGGTAATTCGCCAAGCCGCGGAAAGAGGGCTCATTGACGAAGGCAATGGCGATATCGAGGCGGTCGTTCGAGCGCGTGTCGAACGCCATCGTGAGCCCGGCGGGCCGTTCCTGCAGCAACGGTCAGACGGGCGTTGGATCCAAATCAGTGAGCGAAAGACCGAGGGTGGGGGCACCGTGGCGGTTTACACCGACCTCACCGAACTCAAGCGTCGGGAAGAAGAGCTCGGGGCCGCCAAGGATGATGCCGAGCAGGCGCTACAGGATCTCAAACTCGCACAACGCACCCTCGTGCAATCCGAGAAGATGGCATCCCTCGGTCAGCTCACCGCCGGGATCGCCCACGAAATCAAGAACCCGCTGAATTTCATAAACAACTTTGCGAAATCCTCCAACGAGCTTGTCGACGAGCTCGCCGTAGAGATCAAGCCGGTGATCGGACAGCTGGACGAGACGGCCCGGGACAACGTCGACGAATTGCTGGCCACGATTAAGGAGGACCTCGGCACCATCCGCGATCACGGCGAACGTGCCGACAGCATCGTCAAGGGTATGTTGCTGCACTCGCGCGGCGGCACCAACACACCCCAGGCCACCGAACTCAACGCGCTCATCAACGAGAGCGTCAACCTCGCCTATCACGGGCAGCGGGCAAATACCCCGGGATTCAACGTGACGCTGGACGTGGATCTCGATTCCGATGTCGGCAGCCTCGAGATCGTCGGCCAGGAAATAACGCGGGTTCTGGTCAATCTGCTTGGTAACGCGTTTTATGCCGTTTACGAGCGTCAGCAATCGAGCCAAAAGGGCTATGATCCGGTCGTCGCGGTGACATCCCGTGCGCTCGATGGTGACTGTGTCGAGATCCGAATTCGCGACAATGGAACGGGAATACCGGCCGAGACCATCGAGCGGCTGTTCACACCCTTTTTTACCACCAAACCCGCTGGTGAAGGAACGGGCCTCGGACTGTCCATCAGCCACGATATCGTGGCCGATCAGCACGGCGGAAGCATCCGCGCCGACTCCGAGGAAGGCGCATATACCGAGTTCATCATCGAGCTGCCACGCCGCTTGCCGCGCGCGACCGAAGCATCCGCGTAATGAGCCTCGAAGCAACGCACGAACACCGGCGCCCAGGAGGGAAATGAAACATGTCAGCAAAGGTTCTTTTTGTGGACGACGAGCCCGACCAGGCAAAGCTCGTCCAGCGAATGTTCCGGAACAAGATTCGCGCGGGCGAAATTTCTTTCCTGTTCGCATCAGACGGGGAGGAGGCGCTGGACATTTTGCATCAGGAACCGGGTATCGACCTCGTCGTCAGCGATATCAACATGCCGCGTATGGATGGGCTCACCCTCCTCGAGCGTCTGAGTCAAGAAGACAAACCCGTGAAGGCGGTAATCGTTTCTGCCTATGGCGACATGGATAACATCCGTAGTGCCATGAACAAAGGCGCGTTCGATTTCGTGACCAAGCCCGTGGATTTCGAGGATTTGGAGGCGACCATCAAAAAGACGCTCGCCGCCCTCGAGGAACTGCGTGATACGCAGCGTCAGCTCGTGGAGGCCGAACGCGTGCGCACGAACCTGTCGCGCTTTTTCTCGCCAAACCTCGCCTATCAGCTCGTAAACAATCCCGAGGAACTCGAAGTTGGTAGCGAGCGCAAGGATCTGACGTTTCTGTTCACCGATGTCACCGAGTTCACCGCGTTGGTGGAGAACAGCGAGCCTGCTTTGATTGTCACCCTGCTAAACGAGTACCTGGATGAGATGACCAATATCGTCTTCGACCACGGCGGGACCATCGACAAAGTGGTCGGCGACGCCATCCATGCCATTTTCGGCGCGCCACAACCCCAACCCGACCATGCGCGCCGCGCCGTGCAGTGCGCGCTCGATATGGACGCGTTCGCGACAGAGTTCATGAAGAAAAAGCAGGCGGAGGGGATCGCGCTCGGACCCACCCGCATCGGTGTCAATTCCGGCGCCGCCATGGTCGGCAATTTCGGCGGCGAAACGCTCTTCGACTACACCGCCCACGGCGAGGCAATCAACATCGCGGCACGCCTCGAGACGGCGAACAAGGTGCTCGGTACCCGCATCTGTGTCAGCGGCGAAACGGTGTCGCGCATCCGTGACTTCCACGGCCGGCCGGTGGGCGCACTGATGCTCAGGGGCAAGACGGATGCTGTGGAAGTCTTCGAGCCGCTGCCTGCCGATGACGGGTCCGCACTGGATGCCTACAGCGGGGCCTACCAGTGCCTGGCCGCCGGTGAACCGGGGGCCGTGGCGGCCTTCGAGGCGCTCGCCGAAACGGCTCCGGACGACCCGCTTGTCGTGCTGCATCTTGGCCGGCTCAGGGCGGGCGAGACCGGTACTACGCTTGATCTGCGTTGAAGGCCTGCCCGGTCTTTGCTATCCGAGGCTGATGTTAGAGACTCAGCGTTGTTACCTCGCCGCTGCGTGCTGTCAGGCGGGCGGTTGCTGACGGGTATTGGGTCAGTACCATTTTTACGTCGGGCACGCCCATGCTGGCGAATGCGGTGGAAAGAGCATCCGCGGTCGTGGCGTTTGGTGCGACCACGGTGATGGCGCGGTAACGGCGACTGCTCGTGCCCGTTCCGGGGTCGAAGAGGTGATGGTAGCGACCGTCCCGGTCGAAGTGCGTGGTTGAGCCTGCCGAAGTTGCGACCGCCTGATTCTCGATCGTCAGCTTGTCCATAGTGCGAGCAGGCGTGATCGGATCCTTGATACCCACCGTCCACGGCCGGCCATCTGCGCGGCGGCCGAGTCCACGGATTTCCCCTAAATCCACCAGCACATCATCGAAGCCTTCGTTGCGCAAGAGATCCGATACGCGATCAGTGATGTAGCCCTGAGCGATGCCGTTCAGGGTGATGGCCATGCCGAGCCGGGAGAAATCAATGCGCCGGGTGGCGACCGACATGTTGCGGTAGTCCACCATCGCTCTCGTCTTCTCAATTGAGCGTTCGTCGGGTCCGCCGGCTCGTGCCGTGGGTCTTGCGAAGTGACTGGCGTAGAGAGTCCACAAGGGTTGGACGGTGGGATCGAAGGCGCCGCGGGTTACTTCGCCGTAGGATCGTGCCAGGGAAAGCACGTGAACGAGATCCGGTGGTGGATGATCGATAAAGCCGCGACGATTGAGCTGGGTGATGGCCGAGCCCCGACGATAGAGGCTGAGGACGTCCTCCAGCCGGCGGACCTCCGCGACGCAGTGTCGTAGCAGCCGGCGCGCGTTGCCGGCATCCTGGTGGCAGATGGTGATGGACGCGCGCGCGCCCAACGCGACGCCGCGCCAGGTATGCGCGACAGATGCAGGTGCCGTTAACGCCCCGCGAGCACCCCCGGCGAGGGCGAGACCGCTGGCGGTCGCGATGATCTGCAGGACCCGGCGGCGGGTGACGGGAGGCGGGGCGTTCATTTGGTGACCTCCTCGGCGCCGTGGCCGTTGTGCATGGGCATGTCGGTTCCTTCCTGCATGCCCGCGTGCATCGACTGGGACGCGTCGTTGAGAACGTAGTCCCTGGGCACGTGGGTGAACGCGACCACATGTCCCCCGTGGCGTTCGGCGAAGGACGCGGCATCGGTCTTCTCCGCGAAGGGCACCGCTTCCGGCGCACCCATGCCACCCACCTTATTACTGCCGACAACGTACCAGGCCTTGCGGGCATCGATCCAGGTGTCCGCCCCGGGCCGCTCCCAGTTCGAGTGCCCCATGTCGTTGACGTAGATGGCGGCGATGTTCTTCGGCTCCTCGGGCAGCATGGTGAAGACAATAGTGTCGCGTACCGAGGTGAACCAAACCGGCTCGTCGCGCCCGCTGATGTGCACCTGGCCTTTCGGCCCCAGGTGGTCGACGACGATCATGTTGCAGTAGTAACCGATGGCGTCGCGGGTGATGGCATGGGGCGTGGGCACGCTCGCCGCGTGCTGGCTGTCCTGCTCGCCGCAGGCGGTCAACAGCACGCTGGCGAGCATCGCGATGATCAGTCGGTTGTGCATGTGGTTCATACCTCCCGTCGGTAAAAGAGCGCGGTCGCGGCGGCGAGTGGTGCGACGACCCAGAGCGTTATTACGGCGATGGGCAGCATCACGCTCAGGCGCACCTGGTCCGCGAGGCCCGCGAGACCGCTGACGAGACTCGCCCCTCCGGAGCCCATGAGATTGAAGATGCGGTAGGCGTCGGTAGGATTAATGAGCATCAGACTCGAGAACAACGCTGGACTGATGCGCTGATCGCCGTCGGCCAGCAGCAGGCCCAGGAGGCCGATGTCGTAGAGCACCACGAACACGAGCCATACGCCGATGGCGAGCCCGGCGGCGGTGGCGCGCTCGCGCACGCTCGCGCTGACAAGATAGCCGAGCGCGATGAAGGCGGCACCCAACAGCACGGAGCTACCCATCATGGCGAGATAGCTCTGCCATCCCACCCAGCCGCTATCGCCCTGGAGGCCCGTAACGATGGCGGGCGCGCCGTAACCGACGAGGACCGCCAGCATCAGGATGGCCAGGTGTCCGACGAACTTGCCCACCACGATCTGCCAGCGGGCCACCGGATAGGTGAGCAGCAGCAGTAGCGTGCCGCGCTCGAGCTCTCCTACCAGCGCCGGGAACGACAGCATGAGAGCGATGAGGGGCACGAGATACACGCTCAGGCTCGAGAGGCTCGCCACGGACACCGACAGTGCATGAGCGTTGACCGTGCCGGTTGGCGCGGAGCCGAGCGCGCTCAATGCGAAGGCGAGGGTCGCCAGCAACACGATGCTCGCCGCGACCCAGCGGTTGCGCAATCCCTCGCGAATTTCCCCGAGCGCGAGTACCAGCACGGTTTTCATGGCGATTCCTCCTCGCCGGCGAAATGGGCATAGATCTGATCGAGGCGCGGCGGCACGATGTCGACGTCGTTCACCGGCTGGCCGAGTTCGCCGATGCGCCGAACGACGGCCATCTTGTCGCCGTTGAGACAATGCAGATCGACGGTGTGATCGTTGACCTTACTGAGCGTGATGCCGGCGCCAATGCGTTCGGCGACGGCCGCCGCGGTGCCGGGATCCACCATCAGGCGGATGCGCACCGGCAGGCTCGCCTGGATGCGGAGTTCGTCGAGGGTGCCGCAGACGAGAAGCTGCCCGCCCTTCACGATGGCGATGCGATCGGTGCGGCCCTCGATCTCGGTGAGCGCGTGGGACGACACCAGGGCGGTGGTGCCTGCGGCGTGCTGCTCGCCGAGGATGCGATAGAAGTGCTCCCGCAGCGTCGGGTCGAGGCCCGTGGTGGGTTCGTCCAGCACCAGCAGGCGCGGGTGGCCGAGCAGCGTTTGGGCGAGGCCGAGGCGCTGGCGCATGCCCTTGGAGTACGTTCGCACGCGGCGATCCGCGGCGTCGGTGAGGCCGACCCGCTCCAGGAGCGCGCCACAGGTCGATACGGGCTCGCCCTTCAGTCGCGCGTAGAAGGCGAGCAGCTCCGAACCGGTCATAGCGCCATGGAAGGCAACGTTCTCCGGCAGGTAACCGACCCGCGCGCGCAGTGCCGCAGCGCCCGACCCGCACGGATCGCTGCCGTGGACCCGTACGCTGCCGCCGCTCGGTCGCGTGACGCCGAGGATCATCTTCATGAGCGTGGTTTTGCCGGCACCGTTGGGACCGACCAGGGCGAGAGATTCGCCGGCAGCGACCGCGAGCGTGACCGCGTGCACGGCTTCCTGCGCACCGTAGCGTTTCGACACGGCGTCGAGCGCGATGGCAGGATGGGAATTCGCGTCCATGTCAGCTCTCCTAATTGATGGAGTTCTCGGGCGCGCTCATAAGCGGCGCGCTGTCGGTGACGCCGCCGGGATGCAGTGCCGGGAACTCCGACTGGGACCAGCGCAGCACCTGGAGCGCCGGCGAGTTCAAGAGCATCTTCGCGAGCGGATGGCGCCACACGATCTGGTCTACGAGATCGTTGGGGTGGTAGGGCCTGTCGGCGATACCGTCGCCGTCGAGGTCGAAGGCGGTATTGTCGCTCCAATAGTTGCCGCGACCGTCCGCCGACCACTCCACATGGCGGGTGCCCACGTACTTCACCTGGGTGCGGCTGCCGATGAATGCGTTGTTGGCGATGCGATTGCGCTCGGAGCCCGCGGTGAAGTGGATACCGATGTCGCAACCCTCGAAGCGGTTGCCATCGATACGGTTCATGTTGGCGTTGTAGATGAAGACGCACTTCTCCGGCCCGTTGCGGATGACGTTGCCGGTGATATTCGAGTTGTTGGCGTAGTTGAGCAACAGGCCGCGGTCGCGATCGCCTTCGGACAGGTTACCGCGAATTCGCAGTGCGTTGGAGAACATGATCGCGTAGCCGGTGTGATTGTCCCGGGAGATGTTGCCGCTCACCTCGCTGTCGTTGGTGTACATGTAGTGCACGGCGAAACGCAGATCCTGAAGGCGGTTGTTCCGGAAGACATTGTTACGGCTGGTGGTGACGAAGATGCCGTCGCGGCCGAAGCGGACGTCGTTTCCTTCGATCACCGAGCCCGGCGTATTCCAGAGCTGGACGCCGTTGCCGCGCTCGTTCATGCGCAGATCCCGACGTCCGATGATGGTGTTGCCGCGCACTTGGGCGTTTTCGGGCCCCTTGAGATAGATGCCGATGAGATTCTCTTCGAGTCGGTTGTTCTCGATGATGGCGCCGTCGGCGGCGGCGGTGACGAAGATGCCGCTGTCCTCGGTGGAGAGCTTGTCTCCTGAGTTGATGACGGTGAGTCCGCGCAACGTAGCATTCGGGGCGGCTACCGTAATGACCCTGCCGTGCCCGCCGCCATCCACAATAGTTCCGGCCAGACCTGTCACGGTCACGCTTCTATCGATGCTTACCGGTCCCTGGTGGATACCGGGTGCCAGCACCAGGGTATCGCCGTTGCGGGCCCGGGCGAGCGCGCCGGCAAGGGCCCCGGCCTGCGGCGCCACCGGGATGGTGGCGCCCATTGCCGACTGACTGATCAACAGAGGGGCCAACAGACAGGCGAGGCCGACCAGCCCGGCAGCAAGCCGGGCCGTCGGCTTCAGTGCATGCACTCTCGCCTGCATCATCCCGGCCTAGGCGGCTTCCACCAGCATCCGGCCGCGCATCTCCATGTGCAGCGCGTGGCAGAACCACTGGCAGTAGTACCAGTGCACCCCGGGCCGGTCGGCGACGAAGGTCACCGAGGCGGTGGCCTGGGGGCCGACTTCCATGCACACACCATGGTTGGCCATGGTGAGGCCGTGGGTGAGGTCATCCACCTGGTCGAGGTTGGTAACGTAGATGGTCACCTCGTTGCCCTGCTTCACCGTGAACTTCTCCATGCTGAAGGTGGGCGCCACCGAGTACATGTACACGCGCACCTTGTTACCGTCGCGGATGACCTTGGAGCCGCTCTCGAGCGTCACACCATCCTTCTTCGCCTGGGCCACTGCCTCGGCGAAAATGGGATCGTCGCGGGTGTAGACGCTCGCGGGATTGACGATGTCGGCGCGCACGATGATGCAGTCGTGGGGCTCGGCGAATGTCGGGCCGTCATGGACCAACTTCATCTTGTCACCGGTAATGTCGATGAGCTGCTCGTTCTCGGGCTTCAGCGGTCCAGTGTTAAGGAACCGATCCTTGGAGAACTTGTTCAGCGACACGAGCCATTTGCCGTCCGCCTCCTTGGTCTCGCCCATGGAGGTGTGGTTGTGACCCGGCTGGTACTGCACGTCGATCTTGTCGAGGATGGGATCGACTTTCTCTCCCTTGAAGGCACGCACGGCCTTGTCGAGATTCCACTTCGCCACCTGGCTGTCCAGGAACAGCGTCGTGTAGCAGTTGCCCTTGTCGTCGAAGGCGGTGTGCAGCGGGCCGAGTCCGAGCTCCGGCTCCGCCACGATGGCGCTGCGGGGATCGGCATCGTTGTCGAACAGAGCCGGCAGCTTGGTGACGTCGATCACCGACACCGTCGGCGAGAGCTTGCCGTTGATGACGATGTGCTTGCCGTCAGGCGCGGTGTTGCAGCCGTGGGGGCTGTTGGAGATGGGGATATAGCGCGTATAGGGTGAGCCCTTGTGCCCGTCCAACACCGGCACACCGGCCATCATCTTGGCCTTGCCCGCCTTGACCGCGGCCTCAATGCGCTTGATATCGAAGACCACTGCCCAGTCCTGCTCGTTGGCGGTCATCTGGGCGAGGTTCACGCCCTCTTCGCCGTTGTAGCAGGTGGAGACGGCGTACAGCCCCTGGTAGTCGGCATCGCAGTTGTCGAGATTACCGTCAACGAGTACCTGCCAGGCGACCTCCATCTTGTCGCCGTCGATGGCGGTGAAGATGGCGTCGTACTTCGAGGGATCGTCCAGATCGCGCCCGTCGTTGGGGATCGGAATACGGTGCTCACCGTTGGCGAAGATGTAGCCGGTGCGGGGGAACTTCTGCGGTCTGAGACCATGGATGTCCGCCGCGTTCGGGATCTCGATCATCTTGTCGCACTTCATGACGTCGCAACGGATCCGCGCCACTCGCGTGTTCGCCTTGTCGTTGATGAACAGATAGCGTCCGTCGTAAGTGCCGTCGGTGAATGACATGTGGGGATGGTGGGCATCGCCGTTCATCCAGGTGCGACCGCGGCTCTCGAGATACGCCTTGGTCTCCGGGAGCATGCCGTCGCGCAAGACCTTGAGGCTCTCGTTGGTCTGGCCCCAACCGGTGGCGCTGCAGCGGTTGAACACGGGGATGCGCATTAGCTCGCGCATGGAGGGCACACCGACGATGCGCACCTCGCCGGTCTGGCCGCTGCTCCAGAAACCGTAGTACTCGTCCAGATCGCCCGGGCCCACGGTTGCCGCGCTGGCGGCCGATGCCGAGCGCGGAGCCAGGGCCACGCCTGTGCCGACGCCGGAAATCACTCCAGCCCCGGTGAGGGCTGTGACCGTGGCCGAGCGGCCGAGCATTTCGCGACGGGTCATTGCGTCGCTTCTCTTCTTCGATGTAGTCATCGTCGGGTCCTCCCGATGTTGATTGAGGTAAAACGGAATTGGTGTTCCGGCTTGGTTGCGGCCGGAGGCGAGGTTGAAATCATTTACTGTCTCCCGGTTTATCGTTGCCCGCGGCGCGCTCGCCGCGAACGTTGGCGATGATGTTGGCGATCTGAGCTCCGGAGTCCTTGGACGCACGGGCCTCCTGGCGCTCGTGCTTCAGGCGGCGCTCGATCATCACCGGGCATTGATGGTCGTCGTAGTAGAGCTGTTGGCAGTGCAGGCAGTAGAGACACTCGTTGGGGTTGATGTGTCCCTCGGGATGAATCGCCTGCACCATGCAGTCGTTGGCGCAGCGCTGGCAGCGCGTCCCGCAGGCCGGGTAGCGTTTCAGCCACTCGAACATGCGCATGCGTGCGGGAATGGCCAGCGCCGCGCCCAGCGCACACAGGTAACGGCAGTAGAAGCGCTCGATGAAAAGCCCGGCGCCGAGCAATGCGAGAGCGAAGACGACAAACGGCCACTCGCGAATGAAACGCAACACGATGGCGGTCTTGAATGGCTCGACCTCCGCCATTCGCTCGGCGAGCGCCAGGGAGTGCAACGACACACCGAAGAGCGCCAGGAAGATGATGTACTTGAGCGGCCAGAGCCGCTCATGCAGCGCCCAGGGAACGCGTACCTGGGGGATCCGCAGCGCCTTGGCGATACGGTTGAGGAGTTCCTGCAGCGCACCGAACGGACACAGCCACCCGCAGTACGCGCCCCGCCCCCAGAACAGCAGCGAAGCGGCCACGGATCCCCAGAGAATGAAGATCAGCGGCTCCATCAGGAAGTACTGCCAGTCGAAACCGCCTACGAGTGCACTGAACACGGTCATGATGTTCACTACCGAGAGTTGGGCGCCGGCGTAGATGCCGATACCGAAGAGTGTAAACAGGAGGAATCCGATGCGAATGCGCTCGGTCAGCTTCGGGCGTTTTACGAGCCAGTTCTGAAAGAAGAAGATGAAGGTCAGCACCCCGAGGGCTGCCATCAGCACCACGGTCTCCGGGATCTTGCGCTTCCACATGGTTTTCCACAGAACCGCACGTTCGATATCCGACC
>JAACFO010000294.1 GCA_009937425.1 Gammaproteobacteria bacterium | reverse complement strand
TCATCAGGGCCCCTGGACGGACATCTATGCCCTCGGCGCGACCTTCTATCACCTGCTGACGGGGCGCATGCCCGCCACGGCCATGGAGCGCACGGCAAGCCTTCACGATGGCAGCGACCCGTTAACAGCGGCCGGCATACTCGCCAGAGGCGCCTATTCCGAGGAGCTGCTCAAAGCCGTCGACATATCCATGAAGCTCATGGAGCACGAGCGCCCCCGCAGCGTCTCCGAGTTATTGGAGTTGCTCCCCGGCAGTGCCAATACGACCGGCGACGGCCCGGATGGCACCAGTACCACCCGCGCGTTCACCCCATCGACGGCACGCCAGGTGACGCCGGCGCTTGCGCAGAATCTGATCATCGATCAGCACGCCGTCACGGAACTCAATCCCGAGGTCGACCAGTCGAACACGGCGACGGCACCCACCGTATCGACGGTCACCGGCACTCCCCCACCGAGCCCGCTCTACAGCCAGATCTCTGCGCATATGATGGGCCAGCGGTCGAGACGCCTGCTCATCGTCGATGATGATGCGCGGGTATGCCGGCTGGTGAAGCGCGTCTCGGAAGGTATCGGATTCAATACCTTCGCAACCGATAAACCCACGGACTTCCCCATCGCATACCAGGGATTCCGCCCCGATGTCATCGTGCTGGATTTGCAGATGGGCCAGTCGGACGGCGTCGAACTGCTGCGCTACCTCGCCGACCAGCGCGCCGATGAGGCCATCGTTCTCATGAGCGGCGTCGATCAGCGCATCATCGATACGGCCGCAAGACTCGGCAAGTCACTGGGACTCAACGTGGTCAACGTGCTGCACAAACCCATCGACATTAACGTGCTGCGCACGGAGCTGGGGCCGCTGGCGGAAGGCACGATTACACTGGGCCCCGGCGGACCGCTGCACGAGAAAGATCTCGAGCGGGCGATTCTCGAAAATCATATCACCGTCCACTATCAACCGAAGATCGCACTCAAGTCCGGGCGCGTCACCGGCGTCGAGGCCCTGGTGCGCTGGCGGCAGAACTCCGACGAACTGATCCCGCCGGACCGCTTTATCCCGCTGGCGGAGAAAACCGGGCTTATCGATGCGCTCACCCAGCGGGTGCTGGAGACCTCTCTCGCCGATGCACGCACCTGGAGCGAGAAGTGGCCGGAACTCACCCTGGCAGTGAACCTGTCGCCGTCGATGCTCTCGAATCTGGAATTGCCGGACCGCATCGCCAGCATCGTGCGTTCCTATGAACTGGACCCCGGGCGGCTGATTCTGGAAGTCACCGAGAGCGGCGCCATGGAAAGTCCGGATCAAACCATGGAGATTCTCGCGCGCCTGCGGCTCAAGGGTGTGCAGCTCTCCATCGACGATTTCGGCGCCGGGCATTCGTCCCTGCTGCAGCTTTACCGGCTGCCCTACGGGGAGCTCAAGATCGAGCGCTCATTCGTCATCGATGCGCTGGACAGCCAGGAGGCCGCCACCATCATCCACGCCACCATCGAGCTGGGTCACCGTCTCGGTCTCAAGGTGGTGGCGGAAGGGGTAGAGGACAAGCTGACGGCCGAATGGCTGGCGCAGCTGCAATGCGACATCGGCCAGGGGAATTTCTTCTCAGTACCCCTGCCTTCCCTGGAGTTTCTGGCCTGGATGGACGCCTGGGCCGGCAACCAGAATCCCGACGCGACCCACAAACGCAACAAGAAGCCGCCGGACGCCGGCACGGTCGTCAGCCTGACCGCCTGACCCGTTATCCGGCCGGTGCCCGGAAAGCACCGGCCGAGGATTTCTTTTCCGTTAAGCGGCCGACGGGTACTGACGGTCGCTTTCGACGCCAGCCGCGGCGATGGACCGGACTTCCACTTCCCGGGACGACTGGGCCGATTCGGCCACCGGGTTCGCCCTGAACATGGCATTCACGGTCTCGCCCACCTGGTCCCGGCGCAGACCGATGTCCTGCAACAGCCTGTTGTCCAGCGCGTAAAGCTCGCGCAGGGCCACCCGGCGTGCATGAGCGCGCCCGAATGCCGAATAAATCTGCCGCAGCCAGTTGCGTGCCGCTGGTAAAGGCGCCGAAGCGCGGTTCTCCACACTAGTCATCGAAAATCTCCAAAAGTTAAGTGATGATCTGAGTCTTGTTGCAATGCAACATGGCACTTCTCAAGGGCGAATACAAGGGATCCTGAATAAGAATTTGCAGGCTGTGTGCGATTTCACAAACCTCGTGCGGAAATCCCGGACACGGTATGCTGCGGCGCTTCGAATCACCGAAAGTAAGGCGCCAATCCAGTGATCCGCATCGCCATTCTCGACGACTATCAGAATACGGCGCTGGATTGCGCCGATTGGGCTTCGATCCCCGGCGACCCGGAGATCGTGGTATTCCGCGAGCACATTCCCAGCGAGGACGCGGTAGCCGAGGCGCTGGCCGAGTTCGACATCGTGGTCGCCATGCGCGAGCGCACCCCCATCCCCGCAAGCCTGATGGCACGCCTGCCCAAGCTGCAGCTGCTGGTCACCACCGGCATGCGCAATTCGGCTATCGACATGCAGGCGGCGCGGGCCCGGGGCGTGCCGGTATGCGGCACCGCGTTGCTGCCCTACGCGGCCTTCGAACACGCATGGTCGCTGATACTGGCGCTGGCCAAGCACATTCCCCGGGAGGACCGCTTGATGCGCGAGGGCGGCTGGCAGGCGGGAGTGTCCGAGGGGCTTCACGGTAAGACCCTGGGCGTGCTGGGGCTCGGCAAGCTGGGAGCCAAGGTGGCCCGGGTGGCTCATGCCTTCGACATGCGGGTCATCGCCTGGAGCCAGAACATGACCGACGAGCAGGCCGCCGAGCACGGTGCCACCCGGGTCGAGAAGGAGGCTTTTTTCCGCGAGTCTGACTTTATCACCATCCACATGGTCCTCAGTGACAGAACCCGCGCCCT
>JAACFO010000125.1 GCA_009937425.1 Gammaproteobacteria bacterium | reverse complement strand
GAGCATGGATGGGGGACAGAGGAGAGTCTGGACGATGCCTTGATATGGTATCGTGCCGCGGCCGCTCAGGGTCACACTCTGGCGGTGGCAAAAGTCGAAAATCTGAACCAGGCAAAGCGGCCGGCTACAGCCTCCCCGCAACCGGAAAGGGTCCAGCCCCGCCAATTGGCCGACCCCCAGGGTGCACTTCAGCACGCGGCCGCATCCGGCAACCTGGACGTTATCGCGGCCGCCATCGCGCAGGGTGCGCAGGTGAATCGCGCCGATGGTAACGGTCGTACACCTTTGATGGCGGCGGCACAGAATGGTCAGGCGCCGGCTCTGAAGGTGTTGCTCGGCCACGGTGCGAAGGTCGACTTACGGGATCGTTATGACGATCGAGCGCTGCTGATCGCGACGCGCGCGGCACGGGAAAACTGTGTGGCCCTGCTGCTGCGTGCGAAAGCGAATCCGAACACACGCGACAAGGCCGGTAATACACCGATAATGATCGCGGCACGCTTGGGAAGCGGGCGGATGGTTTCCGACTTGCTGGGACACGGCGCGGACCTGCACGCCAAGAACCCGAAGGGATGGAATGCCGTTTCTCTGGCCAAACAGAAGGGCCATAAGCAGATTGTCAATACTCTACTTGCCAGGGGTGCGGTGCCTGCCAGTCCGGCTGGCGTGGCGAGCGACCGTGAGTTTGCGGCGCCGAACGAGATACTTACCGCCAATCGCCGCTTCGTCAGCGAGACGGCAGCGCACGAAGGCTGGTCGACATTGATGGTTGCGGTCTGGCAGGGGCAGGATGAAATTGTGAAATTGCTCTTGTCCAGGGGTGCTGATGTCAAAGAGCGCGACGAAGAGGGACATACACCGCTGAGCCGTGCCGCTTGGAAAGGACACTCGGAAATCAGCTCGGCATTACTCGCTAAGGGCGCCAATCCGAATGTGACGCAAAGTGGCGGCAAAACCGCGCTCATGTGGGCGGCGGAATTCGGCCATCATGATACGGCACGACGCCTTCTGGCCGGCGGCGCAGCGGTTGACCGCCGGACGAGTGACGGCAGCAGCGCGTTGATCTTCGCGGTACGCGGCGGCCACGTACGCACCGTCGAAGTCTTGATTGCGAGCCGCGCGAAGGTCAATTCGGCAGAGAACGATGGCATGACAGCACTGTTGTGGGCTGCCCGGTTGGGATTGGGGTCCATCGCCCGGCGCCTGTTGGAGCAGGGCGCCAACGTGTTGGCGCGTGATCGAAACGACCGCGATGTTCTGTGGTTTGCGGCGGACGAAGGGCAGGCCGCTACTCTGGAACTACTGTTGCCGCTGGCTGCCGAGGTGGACTCGCCGGACAATCAGGGCTATACGGCCCTTGCCCGCGCTGCGCTCCAGGGACATGAGCATGCCGTCGTGCTTCTGCTGCGCGCAGGCGCAGAGGTGAATATCGTGAGCGGCAGAGGGAATTCCCCACTGATTCTGGCCGCGTCCAAAGGTCACGCACTGATAGTAAGCGATCTGGTCTCCCATGATGCGGATGTCGATACACGAAATAGTAACGGCAACAGCGCCTTGATGCTCGCGGCAAAGGAAGGGCACACGAATACTGTAAACGTATTGCTGGCTGCCGGTGCCAACCCGGGCCTTCTGAACAAAAAGCGTGAGAGGGCGGAGAATCTCGCCAGTGCTGCCGGACATGAAGACACGACCGCATTGCTCAAACAGCACTCGAAAGGTTCGCGCTGGCCCTTCGACTAGCAGGCATTCAACTGGTGAGCAATGAAACGATTTAATCTGCGCTGGAGCATCTCGACAATTTTGGTGGTGGTGGCTTTCCAGGTGCTTTTTGGCGCAGTGGTCTTCATGGTCACCCGAAATCACTATAACCGTACGCCAGTGCCGGAGGTGGCCATGCCGCAAGGCAACCCTCACGGCGTTCCCACACGTGCGTCCGGCGAAAATCCAGTTTTGCTACCGGGTAGCGAGCGAGTCACGGTGGAAGACGCGCGGAAAATGGTGAAAGCGGAAGCTGCCGGCAGTGAACCCACCTATGGTGGCGGTTCGGACAGCAATCCCGAGGAGCTGGCGCGGCTTGCAGACCAGCACTTTCGAGAGGGGCTATACCAAAAAGCCGCAGGGGAATACGTGCGCCTGCTGGATTACGCCCCGGACAACGTCGACCTCTACAACAATCTCGGTCTGACATTGCACTATATCGACCGCGACCCGGAGGCCATCGGATACCTGGAGAAAGGCATTGCTCTCGACGCCGGCAACCAGCGAATCTGGTTAACATTGGGTTTCGTGCAGACGAGCAAGGGTGAGGTGACGGCTGCCAGACGGGCATTGCTCAAGGCCGTAGAGCTCGACCCGGGATCCCGCGTTGGCCTGGAGGCAAAGCGTCTACTGGACGGATTGCCTGGATAAGGCTCTCGTTGGCGTCGCGACGCCGGGCGGAATCAGGCCACCAAGCCGTTTTGAATGGCGTATGCGGTCACCGCCGACGCATTGTGCTGGTCCAGTTTCTGCATGAGATTCGAGCGGTGCTTTTCAACCGTCTTGTGGCTTACGGTCAAGTAATCAGCCATTTTTCTGTTGCTGTATCCTTCAGCGATGAGTTTCAGGACCTGGCGCTCCCATGGTGTCAGGCGGCGTCAGAAAAATCATCCAGTACCGTGGCCAAATCATTGGCCTGTGGGTGGAAGCTGAGCTCGTAGGCAGGGTAGCGCTCGATCAGGAATTCACACAGGTTCAACGCCTTTTCGGTGAGTCCGGATTCGTACCAGGGAATGGATGCCACCGGCAACAGGCGCTGCAGGACTTCTTCGGGTTTCAATGATCGCAGGGATGTGCCGTTTGCATGGCGCAGAAAACATATGGCCTTGAGAGGCACGCTTTCGTTGATCGCTATTCCGGCGTCCCCCGGCCAGGGCGTACCGTACATGCTGAGTTTGCTGCCGAAGCGTCGCAGCATGATGCGATCGTCGCTGAGAAAACGGGCACCGTTTTCGCCGCCGAGCAGGCGCGAAACCGTGCTCTTGCCGGTTCCTGTCTGGCCGGCAAACAACACGCCATTGCCATCGATTCTGCCGCCTGCGGCGTGCAGCAGGAGCGCTGCCGAGCGGGCCGCGGCCACATGAATCATCAAAAGCTGATCGAGAGGATACTGAACAATGTTGCGGGCGAGCATTGATTTGCCGGAGGAAACGAAGGCCGCATTGCTGCAATAAATTCGCCCGTGATTGAATCCTCGATCGATGGTCATGCTCCACAGGGGCTCACCATCAACCTCACGGGTGCGGGTACGAAATACGCAGCGGCGATCGTCGGCCAGCAACTCCCAGGCGTCGCCGGTATCGAACAGCGGCTCTAGGAGATCCGGACGCGGGACTTTGCCCTCGATGACTTCCATCTCGACGGTGTCAATGCAGGGGCCATCCGCGGGCGAGGCGCGCAGGAAGGTCGAATAACAGTCAACGGGTATGGAAAGCCGAACGCGTTCGGCGCCACGAAAGTGCAGACATACGCCGGCGACACTGAGGCAGAGCGCCGTCGTACCCGGCATTTTGTGCGCCGTTGCCGTGCTGCTCTTATGCGGTATTGGTGCGTCGTTCACGCTGGTTGCTCCGCGGGCCCCCGATCAGGGTTTCGAATCGATACCTTCGCCGGACGCGCTATCCGTGCCCTGATGCCCGGACGGATGGCCGGCTATCTTGCTGCCCTTGGCAAGCACATCGCCGGTGGCCAGAGGAAAGCTCCCCAGGCGCGGCTTCTCGTAAGGCTGCCGGCCCTTGGTCATATGCTCATCTGGCTTCTTCATGAGGACGTCTCCAGCATATGGCTCACCGGATCCCTTACTCCTTATATATACAGCTGGGCAGCCGCTGTGCTGATCGCAGCTGTTACAGCTACATATCGGCACTTAAACGGGAAAATCCCATCGAAGGAGGTCATGAATCGCCGTGTGGACACCGTCATTGAGCCTTTTCGATGAGACCGGCCTGGGTGAGTTCCGTGATCAGCTCCACGAGATCCGCCCAGGCGTCCTTCTTGCTGATTTTGAAATGCGCCGTGACGGCCTTATGAATGACTTCGAGAGACGTGCTGCCATCCAGGCGCTCCCATATGAAACCGCCGGTTGCGTTAAGGGAAAACGCTTTCTGAAGATCGGCCAGCTCGCGGCTGATGGGGACGATGATGGTTTCGCCGACGATCTCGCGGGTGACGAGATTTTCGCGGCATCGGTAAACGTCGCCGGGAGAGACTTCCATGCTCACGGATTGTACTTTGGCGGGGCTCGCCGTGCGCGCCGCAGAGCCTGGGTTACGGGCGACGCGATCCCGGTCCTCCGCAAAGAGGTACTCGTGATCCAGGGCTGTGGCTTGCCGGAACATGTTGATCAGGTTTGACGCCGGATGCCCGTATCCGTCGGGCAGGGGGGGGGGCAGAAAAAGTGAGTCCCAATGACTCAGCCCCGCTTCCTGTCATTGACCGCGGCAGCAACATAGCAGGATCAATTCCCCGAAATCTGTGCAGCCTTCACGAAACGGGGTAACTCAGGATGCCAGGCAATCTCTCTCTGTATCTGTGCAATAATCGAGATATCAACGCTAACTTATTGATTAAGAGTATTAATTGCGACTAAATACTTCAATCCTCGCAAGCTGTCTGTTCAACGACGCCGGCCACGCTACTATCTGAGTGAAGGCACAACGACTTGCTACAATCTCGCAGGCGGAAGCAGGATTCCGCTATGGGGTATTCGCTACCAAATCGGCTGGAATTTCGTCACTGCCAACCTGATTCGTCTGGACTTTCCGAAATCTGAATGGATACGCAACCTCGCATCCCGCTCGATCTTTCCGCAATCGTGATCCCGTGCCCGGATGTGTTGGTGCAGGAGTTGGATGGCGAAGCCGTGTTGCTGAACCTGGACAGCGAACGCTACTTCGGCCTCGATGACGTGGGGACGCGGGTCTGGCAGCACTTGCTCGAGCACCGGCACCTGGAGCGGGTTTGTGAGGCGATGCAACAGGAATACGAGGTGGATGCGGCCAGTCTGCGCACCGATGTGCTGCAACTCGTCGAGGAGCTGGTTGAAGCCGGCATCGTCATGGTCGAGCAGAAATCCACGAATGATCCGGGCGATTCGTAAGTTTCTGACTTTGTCGCGGACTGAGCGCTGGTTGCTTGTCCAGGCGATGGTGGCGCTGACATTCGTCACGCTGGCACTGAGGATGGTGGGACCCGGATGCTGCTACCGGGGCCTTGGACGGCTGGCACCGATGGCCGATGATGGCGCGCTCACCGGAGCGAGCGCCTGCCGGCGAGCATCGCTGATGGGGCGGTTGGTGCGTGTGGCTGCGAATCACGGCCTTGTCCGAGCTAATTGCCTGGCGCAATCGATGACCGTGTGGTGGTTGCTCCGGTGGCAGCGTATTCCGGTCGAGCTGCGCATCGGCGTACGCAAGCAGCAGGGCTTACTCGAGGCCCACGCGTGGGCGGAGTACCAGAGCCGGGTCCTAAATGACGATGCGGACGTAGCGCTGCGATTCTCGCCATTTGCCGGCACTCCCGGAGTCTTCGAGTCTCCAGGGGCAGATATGTCATGAGCGGCATTGCCGGACTGCTCAACCTTGATGGCGGGCCAATCGATGGGCGGCTGTTGAGTCGTTTGACCAGGTTCATGGCGTTCCGCGGGCCGGATGCACAGGAGACCTGGGACGGCGGGCGCATCGGACTCGGTCATGCCATGTTGCGCACCACCCGCGAGTCCCGGCACGAGCAACAGCCGTGCTCGCTGGACGGACGTGTGTGGATCGTTGCGGATGCACGGGTGGATGGGCGAGGGCAGCTCTACGAGAAGTTGCGCTCAGCCGGTCATGATTGCAGGCAGGGCGCCAACGACGCGGAGCTGATCCTTTACGCTTACCGGGCATGGGGTGACGAGTGCGTTCGGCATCTTCTCGGCGACTTTGCATTTGCGATCTGGGACGCCCCGCGGGAGCGGTTGTTCTGTGCCCGTGATCATTTCGGCGTAAAGCCCTTCTTTTACGCCCATGCCGGCGATTGCCTGGTGTTCAGCAACACCCTGAATTGCGTAAGAGAGCATCCGGGGATCTCCGATGAGCCGAGCGACCGTGCCATCGCCGACTTTCTTCTGTACGGCATCAATCAGGATGAGGCAACCACGGCCTTTGCCCATATACGACGCTTGCCGCCGGCACACCGCCTGATTTGGTCCGACGGAGAGTTGCAGGTGCATCGCTACTGGGTGCTGCCCGTCGACGGCCACCTGCGCTACCGGAGAGCAGAAGATTACGTGGAGCACTTCACGGAGCTCTTGAACACAGCGGTCGCGGACCGATTGCGTAGCGATCGGATCGGTGTCCTCATGAGTGGCGGACTCGACTCCACATCGGTCGCCGCCACTGCCCGGTCGCTGCTCTCGGAGCAGTACGAAGAGTTCGATCTGCGTGCCTACGCGTGCGTCTACGATCGTTTGTTCGTGGATGGGGAGCGGCATTTCTCCGGGCTGGCCGCTGATTCCCTGGGGATCCCCATCCAGTATCTGGCCGTCGATGACTACGGGTTGTTCGAGCGATGGCGCACAGGGGAATTGCAGCTCCCGGAGCCTGCCGATGAACCCCTGGCGGCGATTTATCTCGATCAGGCAAAGCACATTGCATCGCATTGCCGTGTGGCATTAACCGGTTGGGACGGTGACGCGCTGTTGAACGAGAACCTGAACGAGTGTGGAACCACTCTTTATAGGGGCGTGCAATCTGCGCGCCGCGCGGCTCTCATGGCCTGGCGTGCGCTATCCCGGGGCCGCTCAGCGCGCGGGGAATTGCGCGCATGGCTGACGCGTATCCTGGCGGGGCCGCCTGAACAAACGTTCACATGCCCCGATTGGCTCAACAGCAGTCTCGTAGAAGAGCTAGACCTGCCCGCGCGCTGGCGGGACTCGCAAGAGAAGTCCGTTCCGCTCCGCTGTCGACACCCGCACGCGCGTCGCGTTCTGACATCGCCGCTCCTGACAAATCTCCTGGAGAGTTATGATCCCGGTGTGACGCGCATTCCAGTCGAAACCCGGCATCCGCTTCTCGACCTTCGCTTGGTGGGATACCTGCTGTCGCTGCCCGCTTCGCCCTGGTGCGTCGATAAGAAGCTGTTGCGCGTGGCGATGCAAGATCGATTGCCGGAGTCGGTAAGCCTGCGCCCGAAAACACCGTTGGCAGGCGATCCCGTGCTCGAACTGTTACAGCGAGCCGATGCGCGCTGGGTGGATGCATTCGAGGCAACCCCGGCCCTTGGCAGATATATCGCCAGGGCGGCGGTACCATCGGTTGCCGGCACACGGGATCCGGACCAAACTTGGACTAATCTGCGTCCACTGTGTTTGAACTTCTGGCTGCAGGACCTGGCTTCGTCAGGTCGTGGATCTCGACGTGAGGAATATCATGAAGTCGCGTGACAGCAAGTCGCCGAAAAAGCCCTATCATCGTCCCCGCCTGCTGGTCTACGGGGATCTCCGGACGCTTACCCAGGCGCTTGGACCGAAGGGGATGTTTGACAACGTCACCATGACGACCATGACATTTAGCTGAATCGCAGTTGCAATGAGTTTGATTTTCCGTGCCTATGGTCTGCGGCTCGGCGCCAATCGGATCATTCCCGGACTGACTCCGACCCCCGTCGAGTCTCCAGTGGACGTGCACATCCAGCTGGGCTCAAAACCGGCCGGTGTGTCCAAAGCCTTTCCGAACGAGATCGGCGCGGGTACGAACCAGGATATCAGCGAGTATGGTCGGCCCGAGGCGGTCTCGTGGCCCCCGAGCGGCGGTGAGGGTTTCAGGCTGCGCTACGATGATGGGACGGTCTTCATCGTCGATGAGCGCGCAACCCACATCTGGGCTGTCTGGCCGAAAACGCTGACCCTCGAAGATACGGCCCTATACCTGCTCGGTCCGGTGCTCGCGTTGGTGTTGCGCCTGCGCGGCATTACCTGCCTGCACGCCAGCGCATTTTCCGTTGACGGCCGTGCCGTCGCGCTCGTCGGGCCCTCGGGTGCCGGCAAGTCGACGACCGCCGCGGCGTTCGCCGGCCGAGGTTTTGCCGTGCTGACTGACGATATGCTCGCGCTCGAGGAACAGCACGATCGTGTCATCGCGCACCCGGGATACCCACGTTTGCGACTGTGGCCTGACGCGCTGGACATTCTATGCGGTGCGCCCGCGGCGCTGCCACGGCTGACACCGAACTGGGACAAACGCTATCTGGACCTTCAGAGCAACGGCTGCAGATTCGAACGCAAGCCGCTCTCTCTGTCCGCAATCTACCTGCTCGACGAACGCCCTGACGATCCGGCGGCACCTTTTGTCGAATCCCTGACTGCTTCCGCCGGCTTGCTCAACCTGCTCGCCAATTCCCGTGGTGATTTCCATCCGGACAAACAGTCGCATCGCCGGGAGTTTGACATGCTGGGCCGCATCGTTCAGCGGGTACCGGTACGGCGCGTTGTCGCCAGCACGGGCCCACATTCACTGGCGTGCCTGTGCGATGTCATTCTCGAGGATCTGCAATCCATTTCTGACCATGCCGGCACCGAGCGAAAGCTGACATGTACGATTTAATCGGCTACGGGAGCATGATTGCGGACAGCGTGCGCACCGAGGCCTACGCCCGTGCCCTTCGTGACGCCGTCAATCCCGACTCGGCGGTTCTGGACATCGGAACCGGCACCGGTCTCTTGGCGTTGCTGGCTTGCCGCTATGGCGCGCGCCGTGTTTATGCGGTCGAGCCGAGCGACGCGATCGCGCTTGCACGGGAAATTGCCCGCGCCAACGGTTACGCGGAGCGCATCACCTTCATCCAGGGAATGTCGGAACGGGTGACATTACCGGAGCCGGTGGACATCATCGTCTCCGATATCCGCGGTGTTTTGCCGCTGTGCCAGCGGAGCGTACAGTCCGTTCTCGACGCCCGTCGGCGTCTGCTGGCACCGGGCGGCATACTGATCCCCGGCAGAGATCTATTGATGGTCGCACTGATCGATGCGCCGAATTTGTATGAGAAACATGCGCTGCCCTGGGATGCACCCATTCATGGTCTCGACATGACTGCCGCACGGCGCTTCGTGAACAATACCTGGCACAATGGACGTGCTACGCCGGAGCAGCTGCTGGTGGCGCCAAAACGGTGGGGGGAGTTGGACTACGCGACATTCGAGAGCCCCGATGTGAGAGGCGACGTGAGCTGGACCGCAGAACGCACCGGAATCGCCCACGGCTTGAGCGTCTGGTTCGATAGCAAACTCGCCCCGGGCGCGGCATTTTCCAACGCGCCGGATCATCCCAGGCTCATATACGGTAGTGGCTTCTTTCCCTTGAGCGAGCCAGTTGCTGTCAACGAAGGCGATCGGATAAACGTCAGCCTGCGTGCCGATCTCGTTGGTGAGGACTATACGTGGTCCTGGAACACGAAGATTCGTGCTTCGGAGTGCTCGGAGGAAGTCAGGGCGGATTTCAAGCAGTCCAGCTTCTACTCATCGCCCATGCTCCAGGCCGAGTTACACAAGCGCGCGGCAAACCATCGGCCGACGCTCACCGAGGACGGTGAGATAGCTCTGCAGATACTCCAGTTGATGCATGAAAAGTGCACCCTGGAGCACATCGCACGCCAAATCTGTGCACGCTTTCCAGCGCGCTTCCCCGACTGGCCTGCGGCGCTTGGACATGTTGGCGCGTTCTCCAGTGACTACAGTGGAACAGCTGAGTGATTGAATCGTCGCTGTGCGCGTTGCTTCGCGGGGAGTCCCCATCGTGGTCCGCAACCGAGGATCCGGGCTTCCATGCGCGTTTACATGACTGCGTCGCCTACCATGGTGTGGGCCCTTTGCTGACCCGCGAGCTATTGAACACCGGGCCACACGAGCACCATGTTCTCGGGTCGCTGTGTAGGGCGCGGGAGCTCAAAGACGATGTGGCCGTGGAACTTGCTCGCAAGTATGAGCTTACCCGAGTCCTCGAATCCCTGGCGCAATCTTGTATCGCCCCGTTGTTACTCAAGGGTGCTGCCCTGGCGTACTCGCTTTACCCGTCGCCTGCGTTACGCCCGCGGGCCGATACGGACTTGCTGATTCGGGCGAGCGATCGGGCGGTTACAGCACGGGTTCTCGCAGAGCTCGGCTATGAGAAACCGAACGCCAGCAGCGGTGAACTGCTCACCTACCAGTGCGGATATGCTATGCGGGACCGCTTCGGTATGGAGCACGTTCTGGATGTGCATTGGCGCGTCAGCAATACGCAGATGTTTTCCCGCTCTCTGGACTACGATGAGTTGCAGTCACGCGCGGTCCCGGTAAGCGCCCTCGGCGATCACGCCCGCGGACTGGGGCCGGTGGATGCGTTGCTGCTGGCATGCATGCACCGGGTTCATCATCTTCATTCGCCATTCCATGTGGAAGGTGTAGAGCCGGCCGGCGGCGACCGTCTGATCTGGCTATATGATATTCACCTTCTGAGCAACAGCATGTCCTCGCGGGAGCTCATGGAGTTCGCCCGATTGGCCGATGAAAGGGGAATGCGGGCCATTTGCCGTGACGGGTTGCTGAAGGCCCGTCTGTGTTTCGCCACGCGAATCCCGGAGGAGGTACTACTCTTATTGGCACGAGCCGGCTCCACGGAGCGCTCGGAGGCGCACCTACGGATCGGTAGTGTGCGGCATCTGTTGACTGAACTGCGAAGTCTGCCGCGCTGGCGGGATCGCGTCACATTACTGGGCGAGCATTTGTTTCCACCGGCGGCCTATATGATGGAGAAATACGCGCCCGGCAACCGTGTCTGGTTGCCCTTGCTCTACCTGCAACGCGGCATTCACGGCGCCTTGAGACGGATTCAAAGCCAATGATCGGTGTCGAGCATGCTGAGCCCTCGTACGCGCCCATGACGCGGACCCCGGCCGCCACCCGGGCCCCGGCGCCGAGTCACGGCCTGCAAACCCTGTTCGCCGACGCGCTCGCGCACCGCTGGCCGCTGGCCGTCGCAAGCGGCTTCATGCTGGCGCAAAGTGCCGCCGCGTTGAGCGTGCCATGGCTTGCCGGGGAGCTTACGCTGACGTTGCTCGGTAGCGGGGGCGGGGTATTCGCGTCCAGCGACGTGGTTTTCATGTTGATGGTGCTGGTGTTCGCCGTTCAGGCGTTGTTGGGCGCTGGCGACACCTACCTGCTGTCGCGCACCAGCGAGCACATCGTCTCGGCCCTTCGCGTACGTGTCTACGATCATTTGCAATCCCTGCCCCTGGAGTACCACCACGATCGTTCCAAGGGCGATGTTCTCAGCCTGCTTACTCGGGATGTGGATGTCTTGAGTGGATACATTACGGGTACGCTGGTTTCCATCGTGCCCCTGGTGCTTACTTTTCTAGGCGCCTGGATTCTGATGCTGCGTATTGACTGGTTTCTAGCGTGCCTGGCCGGCTTGCTGGTGCCGCTGTTTTTCGTGATCGTGAGGCTTCTCGGCAGGCGCATTCGGCCCCTGTCGAAAGAGGTGAGCGAGGCCCATGCAAGCGCGGTCACGATTGCCGAGGAGAATCTCGGTCTGCTACCGGTAATCAAGGCGTTCACCCACGAGCGTGAGGCCGCGAAGCGATATCAAAACCAGAGCCGCCGCATCGTTGCACTGAGCAATCGGCTGCACCTTATGCTGAGT
>JAACFO010000124.1 GCA_009937425.1 Gammaproteobacteria bacterium | reverse complement strand
GGATAGGGGCGCTCGGTCTTGATGTGCACCGTGTGATCATCGATACGGGTAATTTCCTTGCCCTTCAAATAGGTCCCAAAGCTCGACGGACTACCTTCGACATTCGGCGCACGCTGGAACGTGAACACCACGTCGTCCGCCGTGAACGGCGAGCCATCGTGAAACTTCACACCCTTGCGCAGTTTGAATTCCCAGGTCGTATCGTTGATAGGCTTCCAGGAAACGGCTAATCCCGGCAGCAGCTGCTGCTTGTCGTCGGGCATGATCAACCGGTCGAACATCACCCGGGCGACGGCATTATTGGGACCCAGGTTATGAAAATGCGGGTCGATGGAAGACGGCTCGGAAGCCAGAGCGATGGTGAGTTCGCCTGCGGCGCTTACCGTGGCCGGCAGGGCTATCAGTGCTGAAGCCAGAGCCGCGACGGTCAGTTTCAGGAGTTTCATTGTTATACCCCTCTCGTTTGGATTGTTGTGATTAGAAATACCCGCGGCTGGCGCCGTGGACGTATGCGTTGTTATCCGGGATTCGGGACGGAGAGTCAAATCAGCAGGGATGCAACCCCAAACCCTGGGAACGCCCTTCCCCCACTCCCTCTCCCGCTCGTGGGAGAGGGGACCCTTCGTTCAGGGCCGTGGTGAAGACCATTCAGTATCCTCGTCCAGGGGGTACACCGGCCGTGGCAGGCCACGCCATTGGAACCGTTCCAGAACCGGGGAAGTGAGGCCCGCCGTGTCGACCTCGTAGACCTGTTCGGGGGTGAACCAGAGGTCGAATCCGGCGCGAAAATGGCCGCGGGACTTCACGCAAACACACCGCGCGGCACCGATATCCAGGCCCAGCATCTCGAAGAACATGGGATCCGCGGTCTGGCGGCGGTTGCTGATGACGACCACGAGGATGCCGCCCTCACCACCGATTTCCAGGGCGCAGGTGGGACCCAAGTCCATGGCGCGGTTCGCGTACAGCCCGCGGCGTCC
The DNA here is from genome assembly GCA_009937425.1 of Gammaproteobacteria bacterium. Taxonomy (GTDB): domain Bacteria; phylum Pseudomonadota; class Gammaproteobacteria; order HK1; family HK1; genus JAABYT01. The sequence goes on along the minus strand of JAACFO010000124.1, from coordinate 10,741 downwards.
CACCACCTTACCGTCACCCAGGGAAATAACCCGGGCCGAGGCGCTGAAGCTCCGGGAGAACTCGCTCTCGCTGTCGCGGTTGAATACCGCCTCGAAGCGCGCACCTTGTCCCTTGGCGTGGGCTTCCGCCGCCAGGACCGGATCGCAGAATGAACCGAACAGCACGCCGCGGGCGCCGGCCTCCACCAGGCCCGCCAGCAGCCAGGTGGTGGTTCCGAGACCACCCCCACCCGGGTTGTCCCCGGCATCGGAGAAAATGACGGCCGCGGCCGATGGCTTCTCTCCCACACTCACCGCCAGGGATACCGCTTCGTCCAGCGGCGTCAATTGCTTTCTAAACCGTCGCCGATCCGCCCAGCCGCGCTCGGCAATCTCCGCGGCCAGGCCGCGGGCCGCATCGCCATCGTCCCGGCCCGTCACGACGATGGCGACGCCGTTCTTGGGCGTGTCGCCGAACACGAAGCCGCCGAATACCGACACGTTGAAAATCGCCCCGCCAAGCTCGCGCTTGCGCCGTTGTCCGTAATTGATGAGATCCGCGTAAGGGCCTTCACGAGACAGCAGCACTACGCTCGCCGGGGTCAGCGGCAATCGAATGAATGCTGCTTCGGGACGCGCGCCGGCGAGGATCGTGCGTAAGCTGTGGGCGGCTTCTTCGCCGCGCTCGAGCATGTCCACGTGGGGGTTGGTTTGATAGCCGACTATCAAGTCCGCGGCATCGACGAGGCACTGGGAGATATTCGCGTGCAGATCCAATGTCACGACGATTGTCACGTCCGGCCCGACGGCCTCGCGCAGGCGGGCCGTCATCTCACCGTCCGGGTCGTGGCTTTCGGTGGTGGTCATGGCGCCGTGGTTGGACAAATACACGGCGTCCACTGGTCCCGCTTTCGCCAACGACTCAATCATAGCGTCGACGGTGCGAACGAAAAAACCGTGATCTACCGGCCCCCCGGGCTCGGTGCCTGTGAGAATAAGGGGTACCGGTTGCCATGGCCCGGTGACCTGCATGGCGCGCACGAAGGCCGTCATTTCCATGGGCATGACGGAATGGGCGCTGGCCGCCTGGTCGAGAATTTCCTCGCCCTCCAAGTAGTAGCGGCTGCGAAAATCCTCCTCGCCGACGGTGGGCGCGAAGGAATTGCTCTCCAGGACGATGCCCCCCAGGGCGACACGGGGAGATTGTTTTGCGCTCATGGTGATTACCCGAATTGCGGTAGCGCATAGTAACCTATGCGCATGATTTTCCGCCCCCGACCATTTACTGAAAGGACCGCCAGTGGCCACCCACAATAACAGCATCGACCTGATCAAGCGGCTCATCGCCTTCGATACCACCAGCCGTAATTCGAATCTCGCGCTCATGGAATTCGTCGGCGACTATTTGCAGGATCTCGGCGTGGCGTCGGAACTGGTTCACAACGACGAGGGTACCAAGGCCAATCTTTATGCCACCCTGGGTCCCGCCGACCGGCCTGGTATCGCGCTCTCCGGTCACACGGACGTGGTTCCAGTGGATGGGCAGGATTGGCACACGGATCCTTTTCACGTCGTTGAAAAAGATGACCGCCTCTATGGCCGCGGGACATCGGACATGAAGAGCTTCATCGGCGTCTGCCTGGCAATGGCGCCGGGATTCCTGGCACGAGAAATCACCACCCCACTGCACTTGGCTTTTTCCTACGACGAGGAAATTGGATGCGTGGGCGTGCGCAGTCTCATCGAGACGCTCAAAGATCGGCCTGTCAAACCGTCGGCGGTGATCATCGGGGAACCGACGGAGATGAAGGTGGTGCGCGCCCACAAGGGTAAGCTCAGCTACCGCTGTCATGTTCGCGGTCACGAAGCCCACTCGAGCCTATCCCACATCGGCGTCAACGCCGTGGAGGCGGCGGCGGAGGCAGTCGCTCATTTAAAGGGCATGGCCCGCCGTCATCGCGACGAAGGGCCTTTCGATCCAGAGCTCGTACCGCCCTATACGACCGTGCACACGGGGACCATTCGCGGGGGCACGGCGCTCAACATCGTTCCCAAGGACTGCAGCTTCGAGTTCGAGTTCCGGCACCTGCCGGAAGACGACCCCCACGCGCTCCTGGACGAGTTGCGCAGGCATGTGGCGGAGAACATCACACCCGAGATGCACGCCGCCTCTCCAGAGACCGGATTCGACTTCGAACCCATGTCCCATATCCCCGGGCTGTCCACTGACGAAGACGCGGAAGTCGTGCAACTCGTCAAAGCCCTGACCGGGCAGAACACCACCAGCAAGGTGGCCTTCGGCACCGAAGGAGGTTTGTTTCAGGAAGGCGGTATGCCGGCGGTAGTGTGCGGGCCCGGCAGCATCGAACAAGCGCATAAGCCCGACGAATTCATCGCAAGGGATCAAATTACCCAGTGCGAATCGTTTCTGCGTAAGCTTTTCGAGCGGTGCTGGCGGGGAAGCGTCTGATCGCGACCGTAGATGTGGGGATGTAAACTCAATCTGACTGGCACTGTCGGAAAAGCTCGCACCCAACGACGGCTTTTCGCCCATGACCTGACATTTGCGGCTGCAATACCCGAATGGGTACTGTCGACCCTGAGCTGCCTTTCGTCATCACCGCTGCACCGACCCCGCGGCGCCAGATAGCGGACATTGCGCGCGATGGCCGGGATAGCAGCAGCTAGCCAGAAGCGGAAATTCACGCATCAGATATTCCGGCGGCAGTTAACTAACTGAGTGCAGGTGAGTATGCTGAAGGCTACCAATCTCGATGGACCGTTGCCGAGGACGGCGTTAAAAGATGACCATTCCATTCATTAGTGCAGATGATATGCGTGGCGGCCTGAATTTTGCTGGTCTGATTGAAGCTCTGCGCACCGAACACCTGAATGAATCACCTGAGATGGAACGCACGTTGATGACCCAAGAAATGTCCGAAGCTTCGGATAGGTCGTATGTTGCTTGGCATGCCTGGACACATGATGATCTGTTGAGCGTAAAGTTGATAACCGTCTTTCCTGACAATCCTCAAGCCCAAGTTCCCATACCAGCGATTCACGCCTTGATTACGCTGTTTGACGGTCATCATGGGCGCCCTCTCGCGTTGCTCGACGGGACTGAACTGACGAACTGGAAGACGGCAGCGGAGACCGCACTGGCCACCGATCTACTGGCACGCAAGGATGCGCAAAGTTTGCTGATTGTGGGAGCAGGTGCCCTCGCTCCTTATCATATCCGTGCGCTACTCACGGCACGCCCGGGGATTAGTCGTGTCATGGTCTGGAATAGAAGCAGATCTAAGGCCATGAAAATGAGCGAAGATATGACAACGCCTATTGAAATCATTGACGACTTGTCATTGGCAGTTCAGGAAGCTGACATCATTGTTACCCTTACTTCTGCCTCCGAGCCCTTGGTTCGAGGCGCTTGGCTAAAACCTGGAACCCATCTCAGTCTCGTCGGGTCGTTTACGCCTACAATGCGAGAAGTCGATGATGAGGTCATGCGTAGAGGCAAGATATTTGTGGATACCCACCAGTTTTCCGTCGAACACTGTGGGGATCTAGTGCAGCCTATTGCTGCCGGTGTCATCAGCGCAGCGGACATACAGGCCGACCTCTTCGCGTTATGTCAGAACAGTCATCCAGGACGTTCCAATGAGGTGGAGATCACAGTGTTCAAGAACGCCGGAGGCGCCCACCTGGATATGTATGCGGCGAAGTTCTGTTTGGCTTGCTGCGCTGACAACGTGAACTGAGGTCCAGCTATCCCAAGCGCCGCGAATCCCGTAGCCGACATTCCCACATGGACATGTTGAATGATGACTCCGGAGCATTTCCAGTCCGGCGGGAAGCGAATTCTCAGGCCACATTGGGGCAATCACGGTCGATAGTCGCGCCGTCGGCGGTGACCGCTTACAGGGTGGTCGATGAGCTCAACGCCACCGCAGTGAACGGCCGGATCTGGCCGGTTTCGGTCGTTCGTTCTCTGGATAGCACGTTTCGTAATCAGTAGGTCGGTGGTTGCACACGACGATTGCCATGCTCCAAAATCAATCCTGCCACTCCTGCAGTCGCCACTTCGCATGCTTGTACACGTACACGAGCAACGCTCGAGCGAGGTTCGGTATGGTCATGGGCACAAGAACCACCAGTCCGTGGCCAAGACGATAATCGGGATTTCGAGTGCGAAAGAACACGACATCAGGGTCGTTGGTGCTTCGCCAATATGGCTTCTCTTCGCGTGTCCTCCAGCCTATGTTTCGAATTAACGGGTCCGAAGGATCAACCGGCGGGACGTCAAATGAATCGGCCATGTCAATCATCAACCGGTAGCTATCCTCCGGGATCTCGCGGTCACCCTTTGGATACATCTCATCGAAGTATCTCGCGAATACCACATAACTCGAGGGATGAACGAGCATGCCAAGATAGAAAATATTTTCTGTAGGGTGCGACAAGAGGTGTTTCAGTACTTCGAGGCCGTAGAAGTAGAATGTCCGGCCGTAGGTCCTGTATTGGGGGAGGAATCCTGCCTCTGCTCGAAAAATCGTAGTCGGCTTGTCCTTGATGACTTCTTGATAGCGGTGCACGACTGCATAACCGACGAGCGCACCGTCCTGTCGCCGGTAAATCCGCATCTTGGTGTCAGTGGCACCCGAGCGACATAAGTACCGAATGAACGTTTCCTTGTCGAGCCCGGCGAAGATCCGATTGTGTGTCAGGAAGAGTTCTTCCGCGAGCTTCGAGACGGAGGCATCCGGTTGCTCCCGCAACAGGATTGTTTCGGTTGCCAGATGCTCCTGGTGGCTACTCTTGCGGCGCACTACCAATTAGGTCCGTCATTCATATCCCCTCGCGCGGCAACTTTTCGACCCCTATCAGATCTGACAGTGCCTGTACGGTCGGGCCTGAGCCATTACACCTGGACGCCCCGCGCGACGCGATAGGTGACGTACCAGAAATACTCCAGCTCCACGTACTCCAGCGCCCGCGCATTGTCCCCCAGCGCTGCCGACAACTCCGACTCGTCGGGCATGTTCTTCAGCACCTCGTAACTGCTGCCGTCATCCAGTGTGCGCGTTTGATACGTGTTGCCGTGCTCGTCCGTACGCGTCAGAGGTGTGCTGCTGCCTTGCACATAGCGATTGTCGAGAAACAAGACGAGGGCGTCCGGTTGCAACCGGCGATGGAAGCACTCGATGAAACGCTCCTGACCCTGGCGCGGTACGTGCGACCACCAGAACGCGCCCAGCCCGGCATCGAATTGCCGTGAAAGTTGCTCTTCGGAGTAAATATCGACACGGGCGAAACGGACATTGTCCCGGGGGAAATCTTTCGGGCGCGCGAGCTCCAGGACCTCCTCGTTGACATCCGTGGCCAGCACCGAAGCCGCCCGGGTCGCAACGAACTGGGTCCAGTAACCCGTGCCGCAGGCAATCTCCAAGACATCGCGGCCCTGCAATATCGATGGAAGACTCTCGCGCAGGCGCGCCAGGTCCGCCTGGCGTTCGGCTTTGTCGTATATGCGCTCGTACTCAGCCGCGCGGCGCGCATAGTAGTCTTTGAGATCGTGCTCGTCGGACCGCTGTTGCATTTCAATGCCCGGAGTATTTGACCGAGGCATTTTAACCGCGTTGTAAGGCATTACGGAACATGACGAACAGGATCTTCGCACCCCCACCGCGGTCCATTGGAGACGACGAACCCTCACGGTCCCGGGCAAGTGATTCAGCGCTGGCCGCTGCCGACCCGCCGAATCTGCGGCTATTTCACCGCGGCCGCGTCGTTCAGAGTCCAATCGTAGTCGAAGTCATACACGCCAGTGATGCCTTCCAGTTTCCCTTTGAGTTCCGGATGCGCATACAGGCGCAAGTGCGCGATGACACCGGCCTCGTCGCCTCCGAAATCTTCTTGAAACCAATCATAAATACTCGACGCAATCAGGCGCGTGTCGGAATCGAAGCGCGCACCGTGCGTGCTGTTGATGAATCCCTTCGCGCCCCGGTCGAGAAACTCTTCGGTATTCGATGCCGTAAACGCGCCTGGCATGAGCCGCGGACATCCCAGGGAGGCGCAGTTAACAGCATAGTGTATGCGCGCATCCTTCCAGATAGGACGCAGTATCCGGTGCTCGATGTCGTCGAGACTGATCTCCTCGCCCTCCACTAGTATCAGCTTCTTCTTCCACGGCCCGATGGAGAACCAACCGGGCGATATGGATATATCCCTGATGCTGTCCACGGGATAATGCTCGAGCACCACATTCACGGTCAGGGCGTTATACAGATTGATCCAGTAGGCGCGCTGCTCATCCCGGGAAAACTCGCTGATGGACACCGCTGAGAGGGCGGACAGATAGTCCTGCAAGCGTTTCCTGTCTGCGTCGCTGACTTTCGCATAGGCGATACGATTAACGCCGTCGGCGTGTGCGACGAGGTTGTCGGCAAGAAATGCATCCCACTCGCCGTGATGGATAGTGGCGGTGGCCGACGGCACGTGGACTGCCCAGCGCTCCCAGAGCTCGGACTTGGGAACGAAAGCATGAGCGCCGGGGATGCACGATACAACGGTGAAGAACCCAAGGGCCAACTGGTTCACGAATCGCCTCATTGCGATGACGATACTGCGCTGCAAGCCCATCCCAATCCTCACGTTTTCATCACAGCGTTGAGCTGCAGATTGCCCTCTCTGGTTGACCATCGGGAACTCGAACAGTTCGCTTCCCTCTCCCCAGCGGGGAGAGGGAAGCTGAGGATAGGAACTACAATATGTACCCGCGCTCGTCGTGCAAGGCGAGATCCAGGCCTTCCACTTCCTGCTCTTCGTCGACGCGCAGTCCCATGACCGCGTCGAGAATCTTCAGGATTACGAAGCTCGCGACGCCGGAGTAGACGATGGTTGCGGCGACACCGACGAACTGAGACATGACCTGCGCGGTGATTGTTTCGTTACCATCACCGAAGCCACTGCCGCCGAGAGCGGTTGCGGCGAAAACGCCGGTCAGAATGGCGCCGATAATGCCGCCCACGGCGTGGATGCCGAACACGTCCAGGGAGTCGTCGTAGCCGAAGGCGCGCTTGAGCGTCGTGGCGGCGAAGAAGCAACCAACACCCGAGGCAGCGCCGATGGCCACCGCACCCATGGGCCCGACGGATCCGGACGCCGGGGTGATGGCTACCAAACCCGCAACCGCCCCAGATGCGATGCCGAGCACGCTCGGCTTGCCATGGGAGATCCACTCACTGAACATCCAGCCCAGCGCTGCGGCGGCGGTGGCGATCTGGGTGACCGCCATGGCCATCCCGGCGACGCCATCGGCGGCGAGCTCGCTGCCGGCGTTGAAGCCAAACCAGCCGACCCACAGTATCGACGCGCCAATGATCGTGTAGCCGAGGTTGTTCGGCGGCATGGCCGTGCCGGGATAGCCCTTGCGTTTGCCCAACATGATGGCGGCCACCAGGCCTGCGATGCCGGCATTGATATGCACCACGGTGCCGCCGGCAAAATCCAGAATGCCCCAGTCGCCCAGCCAACCACCGCCCCACACCCAGTGACAAACAGGTGCGTAGACCACGGTCAGCCAGATGCTCATGAATACCAGCATCGTAGAGAACTTCATGCGCTCGGCGAAGGCGCCGACGATGAGCGCCGGAGTAATCACGGCGAAGGTCATCTGGAAGGTCATGAATACCGTCTCCGGTATCGTGCCGCTCAGGGAGTCCACCGTGACGCCGGCAAGAAACATCTTACTCAAGCCGCCGATGAAAGCATTGGCGCTGCCGCCGTCCTCGAAGGCCAGGCTATAGCCCCAGAAGGTCCACAGGAGGCTCATCAACGCGGTGATCGCGAAACACTGCATGAGCACCGAGAGCACATTCTTACTGCGCACCATGCCGGCATAAAAAAGCGCCAGGCCGGGAACGGTCATGAACAGCACCAGCGCCGTAGCCGTGAGCATCCATGCGGTGTCGCCGCTGTTGAGCACCTCTTCGGCCATGGCCAGTGACGGCGCCAGCAGGAGTCCCCCGATCATGAACGGGCGCAGGAATTTGATGGAGCTGCTGAAACCCGCGGATCGGCGCGATGCCGATGGGCGATGCGTACCTCCCATGGAGGTATCCTCGATAGCTCTTGTCGTCATAACGCGTCTCCTGCGGTTTCTCCGGTGCGGATGCGGATCGCTTCGGCCAGCTCGGTAACGAATATCTTGCCATCGCCGATCTTGCCGGTGCGTGCTGCTTCGCTGATCGCTTCCACCACCGACGCCAGCTGGTCATCGCCGACAGCGACTTCGATCTTCGTCTTGGGCAGGAAATCGACGACGTACTCCGCGCCCCGGTAGAGCTCGGTATGCCCCTTCTGTCTGCCGAAACCCTTTACCTCGGTCAGGGTCATGCCCTGGATGCCGATTTCGGACAGGGCGTTGCGTACGTCATCGAGCTTGAATGGCTTGATGATTGCCGTGACTAGTTTCACCGTGTGAACCTCTTGGTACGTGGATTGGAAAAGCGCCGTGGCCGCCCGGGCGACACCGGCTCCCTGCCATCAGTGCAGTGCACGCATCGTGCCAGCCCTGCGGCAGAATCCGCCAACGCGCGGATAACCACCAAGGTTCAATGGGTTAAAAGCGCCGGGAAGCATTTAGCCCGCTGCCGGCGGAGCGCTACTGCACCGCTGGAGGGCGTGCCGTCACCCATTGCACCATTAGGAGGCAGAGGCGCCGGGGCTCCATATGGTCTGCATGCTAGAATCGGTGCTTCGAGATTCGTGTGCGAGCTCGTATTCGCATCTGTCCGCGCCGGGGGGGGGATCAATGTGAAGCTGATCAACGAGAAAATAAAAAAAGTCGGAAACGGGCTCGTGGACGCATTTCAGCTGATGGGTTTGTTCGTCATCGGCGGGACCGTCGTCTGGGCGGCGGTGCACGAGTACCTGCAGATGATTGCGCAGGGGCGCGCGGGCCTGGACGGCATCCTGCTTCTGTTCATCTATCTGGAGCTCGGTGCGATGGTCGGGATCTATTTCAAGACCAGCCACCTGCCGGTGCGCTTTCTCCTTTACATCGCCATTACGGCGCTCACACGGCTGCTGGCCATCGACGCGAAGACCATGCCGGATCAGCACATACTGGTGATCACCGGGGCCATCGTGTTACTGGTAATGGCTGTCGCCACCATCAGCATCGTGCGTTTCAAGTTTCCCGAGAAAGAGTCACCCTGAGGGCCGCGAGAACAACCCATAAGAGAACTCCCCGGTGCAGAGAAGATCGCGCTGAGGTCGGGTAGGCGCCTTCAGCCGTCTTTGCCGCGGCCGCGGATATTGATCGAAGTCACGACCGTTCCAGAATATCCCCTGCCCCGACCCGATCTTGATACGGATCAATTTCGCCGATACCTCAAATCCCCATACTGTGCGCCCGCTCCAAGCCAAACTGCGATCGAATCATGGGACCACCGGCGTGCGCCGCGTGCACTTACCGAGGGATTACGCTACGCCGGACTCATAGAGACGGCGCGCTGCGCCGCATCTCGGCCTTATTGCTGATAACCGTCTTCCTGACGCTCTCCCTGGGAGCCCGAACGGCGCAATCCGCTGAGCTGGAACGCTTTCTCAGGGACGTCCAGCCTGGCGATATCTTCCCCGGCGCGAACCGCCTCGCCGCCCCCCAGGGCAGCCCGCCGGTGGCCGCCGCCTTCAGCGGCGATAAGCAGCTGGGCTTCGTGTTCCTCAACTCCGACATCGTCAACGCCACCGGCTATTCGGGTAAGCCCATCCACGTGCTCATCGCCATGGACATGGACGCGGTCATCCAGGGCGCCCGCCTGGTGGAGCACCACGAGCCTATCGTCCTCATCGGTATTCCGGAAAAGCGCATCAAAGGGTTTATCGACGACTTCGTGGGACTCGACGTGGCGAAGCTCGTTAGCAGCGAGGGAGCCGAACACGACATCGACATCGTGAGCGGCGCCACGGTCACCGTCATGGTCATCGACGACAGCGTGGTGCGCTCCGCTATCCGCATCGCGCGGGCCTACGGGCTCGGCGGGCTCGAACCGGAGCAAGCGCTCCCCACGGGGCCCAAGGCATCCATCAACATGACGGCACCGGCGACCACCGAGGACTGGATCGATCTCGTCGGTGACGGGTCCGTGCGGCGCTTGAAGCTTACGGTGGGCGACGTCAATCGGGCATTCGAGGAAGACGGTGACGTCGCCGCCATCGAGCGGCCGGAACCCGGCGACCCGGACGAGGTTTACATCGAGCTCTTTGCAGCACTGGTCTCCGTCCCCACCATCGGCACGAGCGTCCTGGGGGAAAGCGAGTACCGCAACCTGACCAAGCGCCTTAAGCCTGGTCGGCACGGGATCCTGGTGGCCGGCGACGGACGCTACTCCTTCAAGGGCTCGGGCTACGTCCGTGGCGGTATCTTCGATCGCTTCCAGCTCATCCAGGGCGATAACTCCATCCGCTTCCGCGATCGCAACCACAAGCGACTGCGCAAGGTCGCGGCGGCGGGCGCGCCGTCCCTCAGCGAGGTGGATCTCTTCTACATTCCGGAGGATGCCGAGTTCGATGCGGCCAAGCCCTGGCGCCTGCAGCTTCTCGTCAGCCGCGCCACCGGGCCCACCGACAAGGCCTTTACGACCTTCGACTTGAACTACCTGCCGCCGGAAAAGTACCTGGAGTATGAGGCCGTAGCGCCGAGCGTCGACGCGGGCGTGCCCGCGGCCCGGTCGGATATCGAACGTGCGGTTCT
>JAACFO010000036.1 GCA_009937425.1 Gammaproteobacteria bacterium | reverse complement strand
AACCTACGTACGAATACCCACACCCCTGTTCAGTAATCTCAAGCTGAACACAAACAACCCGACGACAAATACCGCGATCGCCGCCAACGCACCAAAAACCGGTATATCACTCACGCCGAGAATACCGTAACGAAATCCGTTCACCATATAGAGGATCGGATTGAAGCGTGAAAGCGTCTGCCACGGATCCGGCAACAACGCGATGGAGTAGAAGACACCGCCAAGATAAATCAACGGCGTCAACACGAAAGTCGGTACGATGGCGATATCGTCGAAGTTCTTGGCATAGATGGCGTTGATGAAGCCAGCCAGTGAGAACAACACCGACGTCAGAAACACTACTAATACGGTGACCAACAAGTTGTGCACCTTCAGATCAGCGAGCAGCGTCGCGACCGTGGTCACCACCAGACCAACGGCAAGACCGCGCGCAACACCACCGCCCACATAACCGAGAAGTATGACCGCGTGTGGCGTTGGGGAAATGAGCATTTCCTCGATGAAACGCTGGTAGCGCGCGCCGAAGAACGACGACACGACGTTTGAATAGGAACTGGTGATCACCGCCATCATGATGACGCCGGGAGCGATGAAGTCCATATAAGGATATCCGCCCATCTCTCCCACCCGTGTGCCGATGAGGTTGCCGAAGATAACCAGATACAGCGACATGGTGATGGCAGGAGGAAGGATGGTCTGCATCCAGATGCGAGCAAAGCGCCGGATCTCTTTGCCAAGAATGGTCTGGAAAGCCACCAGACCGACGTGCGTGGTGCTCATCGCGGTAATCCCTCAGTGCTTGCGCGCTCTTCCCCGGCATCGGCGCTCGCGTGTGTAACGATCTCCGCGTCACCATCAGCGACCATGCGGATAAACAGCTCTTCGAGGCGGTTGGCCTTGTTACGCATGCTGGTTACTTCGATACCTCTGTGGGAAAGTTCCGCGAACATCCCGTTGATGCCCTGATCTTTCGTGATGTCGACTTCCAGGGTCGTGTCGTCGATGATGCGCACCGCGTAGCGTGATTGCCACGGGCCGCTGATTGGGCGCGAGAGATCCAGCACAAATGTTTCCTGCTGCAGCTTATTGAGCAATGCCTTCGTGGTGGCCACCTCGACGATACTGCCGCGGTCGATGATGGCAATGCGCTCGCACAGGCTCTCGGCCTCCTCCAGATAGTGGGTAGTGAGAATAATGGTGGTGCCGTTTGCGTTGATCTCACGCAGAAAATCCCACATGGAACGACGTAACTCGATGTCCACGCCGGCGGTGGGCTCGTCGAGGATCAGCAGCTCGGGTTCGTGTATCAGCGCACGGGCGATCATGAGCCGGCGCTTCATGCCACCGGAGAGCTCTCGGGACGGCCCCTTGCGTTTTTCCCACAAACCGAGCTTTCGCAAATAATGTTCCGCCCTCGGCCTGGCCCGGGCGCGGCTGATACCGTAGTAGCCGGCCTGATTGAGCAGAATAGCCCGTGGCCCCTCCCACATATTGAAGTTGAACTCCTGGGGAACCAGCCCGATGCGGGATTTCACCAGGGCGGGATGTTCGGCAAGGTCCTCGCCGAACACCGACACCTTTCCGCTGTCCCTGTTTACCAGCGAGCAGACGATACCGATGAGGGTGGACTTGCCGGCCCCGTTCGGTCCCAGCAGACCGAAAAACTCGCCCTGCTCCACATCCAGGCTCACGCCGTCGAGAGCCTTCAGGCCGTTGGCGTAAGTCTTGCGGAGCTCGGTGACGGACAGGGCTTTGCTTTCGTTCATGGGACCGCTTCGTTCGGGGGCGGCGGGGATTGTAGTGGATCCGGGAGATAAAGGGATGCCGTGGCGCAAATCGGGCTCCCAGAGCGGCTGCCATCGGGCCCGGGCTTGCGTATAATCGCGGCCCCTTATGAGTGCCGAAATAATCCGAGAAGCCGACCGGCGGCGGACCTTTGCAATTATCTCCCACCCGGACGCCGGCAAGACGACCCTGACGGAAAAGCTGCTCCTTTACGGCGGCGCGATTCAACTGGCCGGGACCGTCAAGGGGCGCAAGGCCGCACGCCACGCCACCTCGGACTGGATGGAGCTCGAAAAGCAGCGCGGCATCTCCGTCACCTCGTCGGTGATGCAGTTCCCCTACGCCGACCACGTGGTGAATCTGCTCGACACCCCCGGGCACGCGGATTTCTCCGAGGATACCTATCGTACCCTCACGGCGGTGGACTCGGCTTTGATGGTCATCGACGGCGCCAAGGGGGTAGAGGAACGCACCATCAAGCTGATGGAGGTGTGCCGCATGCGCACCACGCCCATTATGACCTTCATCAACAAGCTCGACCGCGAGAGTCGTGATCCGGTGGAACTCATGGATGAAGTCGAGACCGTGCTGGACATTCAGTGCGCGCCGGTCACATGGCCCATCGGCAGCGGGCAGCGATTCCGAGGCGTCTATCATCTGATCAACGATTGTGTGCATTTGTTCTCGGCACGCCACGCAGGCAAAATTCAAACCGGCGAGATCGTGCGCGGGCTGGACAACCCGCTGCTCGATGAGCAACTGGGTGGACAGGCTGCGGAGCTACGCGAAGAGGTGGAACTGGTGCGCGGCGCGAGCCACCCATTCGATGCCGAGCGCTATCGCGAGGCGACCCTGACACCGGTGTTCTTCGGCTCGGCCATCAATAATTTCGGCGTCGAGGAGTTGCTCGAAACCTTCGTCCGCCACGCGTTAGCGCCCTGTCCGAGAGCGGCCGAGGAGCGCATCGTCGATCCGCATGAGGATAAGTTCACGGGTTTCGTGTTCAAGATCCAGGCGAACATGGATCCACAGCACCATGATCGCATCGCCTTTCTCCGCGTCACCTCGGGAAAGTATCGCCCGGGCATGAAAATGTTTCAGGTCCGGACTCAGCGCGCCGTGCAAATCTCCAATGCCATCACCTTCATGGCGCGGGATCGTGAGCAGGCGGAGAACGCATATCCCGGCGATATTCTCGGATTGCACAATCACGGCACCATTCGCATCGGCGACTGCTTCAGCGAGGGCGAAAGTCTCAAGTTTACCGGTGTCCCGAACTTCGCTCCGGAGCTCTTCAGACGCGTCGTGCTGCGCGATCCCCTGCGTATGAAGGCCCTTCAAAAGGGTCTGGACCAGTTGAGCGAAGAAGGCGCAACCCAGGTCTTTCGACCCCTGGCCGGCAACGACGTGATCCTGGGAGCCATTGGCATGCTGCAGTTCGATGTCGTGGCCCATCGGCTCAAGCACGAATACGGGGTGGAGAGCAGCTACGACGCCGTGGACGTGACCACCGCACGCTGGATTACATGCGACGACGCGGCGGAACTGGAGAAATTTCGGGTAAAGAACATGGATCGCCTGACCATGGACAGCGGCGGCAACCTCGCCTATCTGGCGCCGACCATGGTCAACCTGAATCTCGCCTCCCAGCGGTGGCCGCAAGTAAGTTTTCATGCCACCTGCGAGCATTGATTCCTCCATGCGCGAACGGTCAGCATGAATTATGCTTAACCTTCCAAGGACCATGGAACTCAGCCTGGAGGCCTCATGCTGATCACGAGAGTACTGCCGTTTTTTGCCTGCTTACCGTTGATTGCGGGACTACTCACCGGTTGTGCCGACTTGCAGCACAAGGACCAAACCAAGAAGCTGGATCAGGCCATCCGCTCCTACATACACGCGGTACGCTGGGGTGATTTGGGCGCAGCCGCCAGTTTTATCCGGCCCCGGGAGGGTATGGTGGAGCCCCCGGATCTTTCGAAGCTCGAGGGCCTGCGTGTCACCCACTACGACTACGCCATCGATTCCAAGGCCGAAGGCGACGTCGAAGCACTCATGACGGCCGCCTTCGACTATTACTTCGAAGACACGCTGAGTGTGAAGAAAGCTTATCAGCAGGTGATCTGGTGGTGGGATCCAGAGATCGAAAACTGGTTCATGGACGGCGAGCTCCCAGATTTCGCACGCTAGAAGCGCCATCGGTCGCCATCTTTGCGGAGATGCCAAGTGCCCCTGGCTGATTTTCCTCGTTTAGAGCTCGCTCACCTGCCGACGCCGCTCGAGCCGCTGCCGCGCCTGAGCGAAGCGCTCGGCGGCCCGAACCTATGGGTTAAGCGGGACGACTGCACGGGTCTCGGCGGCGGCGGCAACAAGACCCGCAAGCTCGAGTTTCTCATGGCCGCCGCCCGTCAGCAGGGCGCCGACACGGTCATCACTGCCGGTGCCGTGCAATCGAATCACGCCCGTCAAACCGCAGCCGCCGCCGCCAAGCTCGGCATGGGTTGTCATTTACTGCTGGAGGACATCGCGGCAGACACCGATCGCGACTACCGCGGCAATGGTAATATTCTTCTGGATCGCATCTTCCATGCACATTTGCATCACGTTCCCAGCGACACGGATCTGGATCTTGCGGCCGAGTCTCTGGCCGACGAGCTGCGTGAGACCGGCAAGGTTCCCTATATGATCCCCATTGGCGGGTCGAGCCCGATCGGGGCCCTGGGTTACGTGGATTGCGCCAGGGAACTCATGGGGCAAGCGAAGCAACGACGCCTGTCCATTGATCACCTGGTCCTCGCCACCGCCAGCGCCGGAACCCAGGCCGGCCTGCTGGCCGGGCTGCACCTGCAAAAGTCGAAAACTTCCGTACTCGGAATTTGCGTCAGCCGCTCTGCCGAAGAGCAGGAAAATAAGGTGAGAGCTCTTTGCGCTGAGACCCTCGAACTACTCCACTGCAAACGCGCCCTACCCCCCGAGGCGGTGCGCACCAACGGCGACTATGTCGGTCAGGGTTATGGATTGGCGACGCGGGGAATGATCAAGGCGGTGGCCCTGGCTGCGAGCAGCGAGGGCCTGCTGCTGGATCCCGTTTACACCGGCAAAGCCATGGCGGGCCTTGTGGACCTGGTGCGCGAAGGCAAGCTCAATGACGGCGAGAATGTCGTTTTCCTGCACACGGGCGGAAGCCCCGCCCTGTTCGCGTACCGAAGCACCTTCGATGGCTTGTAACGGCCCTTAGAAGTCAGCCCTTGATTTCTATCAACTCTATATCGAAATGCAGAGTCTCGTTAGGACCGATGCTGCCGGCGCCTTGAGTGCCGTAGGCGAGTGACGCCGGGATCCAAACTTCCCACTTCGAACCCACGGGCATCAACTGCAAGGCCTGCTGCCAACCGGGAATTACCTGTCCTACGCCAAGCTCCGCGGGCTGGCCGCGAGAATAGGAACTGTCGAACTCGGAGCCGTCGAGAAGCCGTCCGCGATAGTGCACCACCACGGAATCGGTTTCCGTGGGTGATCCGCCGTTGCCGGACTCGATGATGCGGTACTGAACCCCGGAGTCCAGGACGACGACTCCTTCGCGGGTGCGGTTCTCCTCGAGAAATTTTTCCCCGGCGGCCTTGTTCTTATCGCCCGCCGCAAGCTTCTCGGCTTTCAGCTCGTTTTGATAGGCGACGGCCGCTACCTGCATCTCTTCCATGGTGACACGCAATTCGCGCCCTTTGAGCACGTCTTCGATGGCCATCGCGATCGCCCGCGGGTCTACACCGGACAACTGCTGTTTTTGCAGCTGTTGTGCAATCTGCAGGCCGATGCCGTAGCTGAATTTTTCGGCATTCGTCGTCAGCGGCTTGGAGTCCTGGGCATGAACCGGGACTTGAACCGCCACCATCAGGGCGGTCAGTAAAACTGGTAATTTCATTGTAACTCCTCGTTAAGACGCCGGTATTGAGCCCGGCGTCGATTCCCAATCCCACTATAGTAAAAGGACAGACGGCACACACAAAATATTGATTGTGACAGGCCGGAAAGGGAAAAGTTGCCGCCCAAGCGAGGTCCGGTGATGCTTATGGCCTCATTGCTCTCAGCCGATTTCGCTGCCGGCGAAGTCCCATTCCAGTGATTCGCTGGGAACCTGAATTCCATCGCCCTGGGCAAAATGCACACCCATGTCCCAGAGCATGGCAAGGGTGGCGGCGTCCTCAACGCCTACCGCAACAACACGCTTTCTCAATGACTGCGCCATGTCCACGATGGAGCGGACGGCTGACTGGCTTTCGTGATCCGTTGCCAGCGTGTGCACGAGATCGGCATCGATCTTCAGGTAGTCAACCGGCACATGGCGCAGGGTATTAAAAGATGTCAAACCCGTGCCGAAATGCTCGAGTGCAGCGTGGCAGTCGAGTTGTTTCAACCCTTTGATGAAGGCCTTCACATTCTTCACCTGGCTCATGGCCGATGCTTCACTGACCTTCAGCACAAGACATTTCCCGGTAATTTGCGCGCTGCGCAGCTGCTTGCTGATGAATAGCAACATGCTTTCATCGACAATTGCCTGCTCGGAGAGTTTTACGAAAAAGTGTGTATCGTGACCGTCGCGCTGACGCTTCGCCATCAACGCGATGACCCGTTCGATGACCCACTGATCCAACTTGGTGACGACGGCGGCATCGACCTCGGAACTGAAGATCGAAGATTCGGAGAGCGGCCTGCCGTTTTCATCGACGACACGAAGATAAACCTCGTAAACCTCCATATTGTCCTCGTGGAGATTGACGATGGGCTGATAGAGCATGGAAAGGTGGTCGTCGTCGAGCGCCTGCGCCACGACTTCGCCGGGTAACTCGACGGTCGTTTTTGGGGCGGCCGGCTGCGAACCTGCAGGAAAGTGAATCTCAATCCGATTGCCGCCTTGCTTTCTGGCTGTTCGGCAGGAGTGTTGCGCATGGGAAAGTACCGTTTCCGGCGCCCGTGCGCGAGTCAACATGGGACAGATCCCGATACTGCAGGTGCTGGTCACGGAGTTTCCGGAGACATCGACAATGCGTTCTCCAACGGCGCTTCGCAATTCCTCGGCCACGTCCCACGCCGCGCGTATGTGGGGCACCTGCATCATCAATGTGAAAACACTGTCGCCAAAGCGTGAGAGTACTCCGCCCTCCGGAACTCTTCCGAGCAACGCACGCGCAATTTCCGCGATTAAGGTGTCGGTCGCGCCAATTCCAAGAGTCTCTTTGAGCACGTTGAAGTTGTCGAGCTCGAGGTAAAACAACATTCTTCCCGTATCTGCGCCGGAGCCGCCGACCACGACCTTGTCGAGCATAGACATGAAGTATTGCCGATTGTAAAGCCCGGTGAGCGGATCATGTTTCTTCAAATACTCCAACTGCGCCCGGACTTCGTTGCTCTCGGACTGATCCCTCACGACCAGCTGCCAGCAAAGTTCGCCTTCGTATGTCGCGGGTGACAGCTCCACCCTGACATCCAGGCGATTTCCGTCGGAGCGCATTCCCGCAACCTCGATGCTCGACCCTTCGCTCTCACCCTTCATGTGAGCACGCATGAAGTCCTTGAAACGACTTTGGTCCTCGGCGACCACGAGATCCAGTACGGGTAGACCAGTCAGCTCGTCGATGCTGTCGTAACCAAACATATCGAGATAGGTGGGATTAGCATGTATGTGCATGCCATCCGAAACGTAGGCAATAGGGTCGCGCGATGCGTGTAACAACGCGCGCCAGCGTTCCTCGCGCTCCGACAGCGCGTTGCGCCAACGATTAACATCGCGACGGGCGCCCAGGCTGTCGATCTCGCGGCGCAAAACGAGCTTCAAGTGCTCGGCGTCAGTATGGTGCACCGCATCCCTGGCGCCAGTTGCCAGCGCCTCGACCACGGCGCGGCGTGCCTCGTCGGCCTCCTGGTCGTGAATCACGACCACGGGGATGTCGTTGGCTTGCGTGCTCGTCAAGTTGATAACCTGGGCGATACTGATACCAGTGACATTGGACGCGCACAGCAGCAGGTCCCACTGCCCTTCGCTCAGGGTATCCTCCAGTTGCTTCAACCCCGAGAGATGCTTGGATTCCACCGCGACGCCTTCGTTGCGCAGCACATTGAGCAACGCCTCGACGTCGTTAGAGGTCGATTCGACAACCAGCAGGTGCAGGGCTTCCACGGGTTCCACAGCGCGTTAGTGTACCATCCCCGATGGGGGCTCTGAGTATGGGGCGGGCGGCCAGGGGCCACCCGGCGCCGGTGACGAATTGTCGAGAATGCGCCATATCACCGATACTGCACCGCCCGTTCCGGGTAGCGGCCCGTCCCCTCCCGCGGGCCGGGCCGTCCCGTGCCGCTGCGTTGGGGAAAGCCATGGCAATAACGATTGGGATTACGCAGGGTGACTGAGCGCGAGCCAAGAATCTACTTTCCCCAACCTCTGCGCCCTGACGAGCGCTACACGCTCACAGGAGATCAGCACCGTCACATAGCACGGGTGCTGCGTCTGAAGGCCGGGGCGCCGCTGACGCTCTTCGACGGCAGGGGTGGTGAGTATGGCGCCGTCATCGAAGAGGTGAATCGGGCGGATTCGTCGCTGCGCACTGGAGAATTTCGGGACGTGGATAACGAATCACCTTTACGCGTACGGCTCGCTCAAGGCGTCGGACGTGGCGAGCGTACCGACTACGCCATACAAAAAGCCGTCGAACTCGGTGTAACGAGCATCGTTCCCTTACTGACGCGTCGCGGTGTGGTCCGCCTCGATGCCGAGCGTGCGCAACGCAGGCTCGCACACTGGCATGGAATTATCGTCCACGCCTGCCAACAATGCGGCCGCAATCGCCTCCCCGAACTGTGTTCGGTGGTCGCTCTGGACGAATGGATGCGCGGTTATGAGTGTGGCGGCCTGGATCTGATTCTGGATCCGATATCCGGCGCCAGTGTGAATGCGTTGGAGTACCGTGACGGCCTGATCACACTATTGGTGGGCCCCGAAGGCGGGCTGGACAGTAAAGAGCGCGAGGCCGCGTTCGCCGCCGGCTTTCGCGGCATCACCCTCGGTCCACGCACACTGCGCACAGAGACCGCCGCCGTCGCCGGAATGACCGCAATTCAACTGCGCTGGGGCGACCTGGAAAATTAAAGCGGCGTGCGTTCGAAAACCCGTGTCAGGTCGATTACCGGAACGGCGAGATTGTCGTAGGAAAAGCAAGAGATGGCGAGATCGCCAATCGGTGAATGCGCGTCCGGTAACGCGCACGCCATATTATCGGCGACGGTGACAGTCTTCGGCATAACGCTCAATTGCAGGGCGCCATGGCGCAAGGGTTCACCGGGTACCGTTTGATAAACGGCGATGGCGGTCACCGCTGGACCGGGCAGTCCATCGTCCGGTTCCGGCGTGGGATCGGTACCGAAATTGACTACTGGTAAAATCTCGTCGCGCCATACGAGCACTTGGTGGCTGCGCTGGCTCGCCATAGGCACATGATAAAGCTTTGGCCTGGAGAGCACTTCCACGAGCTCGTGCAAACCAACGGCGGCCACGTGGTTGCGGCTGAACTCCAGTAGCCAGGCTTGCGCGCTGATTTCACTCAATGTTCAACGCTCTTCAGGGCGGTGTCGAGGTGGCGAATCAAGCTGTCGCCGCGCACCACCAAGCCGACACGCAGAGTTTCATAGAGACCAAGCGCTATTACCGGAGAGGGACGTTCACGCAGGCAACCGGGAACCGGATGCAAACTCACGGCAACGGGGTGGTCGAAGCTGCGGATCTGATCGCATACGATACCGCGCGCCTGACCGTCGGCGCACACGGGAAGCACGACCGTCGTCGGACTCAGCTCCCACGCCACCGGTGTGAGCTCGCGATCGAGACGATAGGCGGGCCAGAGCTGATCCTGCCAACGCAGCATCCCCAGCGCGAGTCCTTCCGCCGACGGCACCAGCTCGTCGGCGTCGGTGCGCGCACCGGCGTCCTCCATGGGGATCAAAAGCGTGACGTCGTCAAAGCTGCAGGCAATCCAACCGGATACCACACCGCCGACAGCTGAAGATAAGGTGCTCATCGGGGTGAAATGAGCAGACGAATCTGCTCAGCCAGCTCATCTTCCGAATAAGGCTTGGTAATGAAGGCGTCTATCCCTGCGGCGTGAGCCTGCTCTCGGTGCTTGGCGGTGGAGCGCGACGTTACCATAACGATGGGAATATCGTGGGTTCTCTGATCGGAGCGCAGGTGTGCGGCAAGCTCAAGACCATTCATGCGCGGCATTTCCAAGTCCAACAAGATCAAATCCGGCAGACGCTCATCGATTGCGTCGATGGCGTCCAGTCCATCAACGGCGGTGCGAGGTTCGTATCCCACGTCAGAAATCACCTGGGCGAGGGTGCGCCGGGCGCTCAGAGAGTCATCGACGACCAGCACATTGGGTGCATTGCGGGCGATCTCGTCGGACTCGGCAATCTCCGTAATCGCGACCATCGTTGCTGGCTGCCGCAGCAACTCCTGTACATCGAGCACCGGCGCAATGCTGCCATCGGCGAGAATGGAGGCGCCAATGACTCCGCGTACCCGTGGCACGAAGGCCCGCAGCCTCGTCACCACCAGATAACGGCCATCGACGAGTTCATCCACGACCACACCCACTGGTCCATTCTCGGTGCGAATGAGCAACAGGGGCGCAACGCGCTCGGCCAGCGTCGAGACCGCGGGGCCGGCAATTCCCACCAGATCGCTGACATTTCTCAGTAGATAGTCGGTATCGGCGAATCGAAAAATCCAATCATCGTCTGCGTGCACGACCGGCCCGGCGTCGGAGAACAGTGCTTGATCGAGGGTACTGCTTGGCACTCCGAAAATACGATCGCCGACGCGAATCAACAGGACATGCATGGAAATCATCGTCAACGGCACCCGTAGCGTAATGGTGCTACCGGAATTGGCCGTTGAATCGATGTCCAGCGTGCCACGCAGATCGCTGATGCTGCGGTTCACCACGTCCATGCCAATACCGCGTCCCGACACCTGGGTAGTGCCCCGGCGCGTCGTAAATCCCGGAATCAGCGTGAGGCGCGCAAGCTCACGGTCACTTATATGCTGATCACCAGGGACCAGCCCCTGGGATAGAACCAGCTCACGAATCCTGAGGAAATCGAAGCCGCTTCCGTCGTCCCGGCAACGAATGACGACGCTTTCACCTTCGCGCGCAAAGGACAAATCGATGTTGCCGTGTTCGTCCTTACCGTTGGCGATTCGCTCACTTGGACCCTCGATGCCGTGATCGACTGCGTTGCGCACGATGTGCATGAGCGGATCGACGATGTTGTTGAGGATCTCGCTATCGATCAGCATCTCATCGCCGATGACATTCAAGCGCGCATTCTTGCCGGTGGCCCGGCAGGTCTGGCGTACGCCGCGTTGCAACCTGGGCACGATGGTGGAAACCGGAACCAGGCGTGAGGAGAGCACGACCTGGTTGAGCTCGGAACTAACCTGCTCGTGTTGTATTACCAATGTATCGAGCTCATTGAGTTCCGTGCGCAACAGTTCGGCGAGCTCTCGCGAATCCGTCAGCGCCTCGGCAAATGCGTTGGTGGCGCTGTGAAGTTCACTGTATTCATCGAGTTCGAGGGGATCGAAATCCTCTTCCTCCATTCCGGCAACCGCGAGCAATCCCTGACGGGCGGACGGCACACCGCGCAATTGAACGAGGTCCTGCAGAGCCGAAAGACGTTGCTGCACCAGCAGGTTCTGATCGGCCAGCGCCGCCGCCTGGGCCAGGCCTTGCTGCTGGCGGCCCTGAATCTGCACGATAGAGGTTGCCATCTCGCCGGCGAGACGCAGAAGGTTGTCGATGGTGTCGATGGGAACCCTAAGCGCCGCGGTTTCGGCTCCAATGTTCGCCTGGGAGGAGACCGTCCGAGCCTGCGCCGCCGGCGCGGGAATCGGAACGCTCGGCACCGGCGCTGCCGTCTCCGGCGCACTCACTTCGGGCTCCGCCGGCGGGGTCGGCAGGGCGGAAGCCGGCAGCTTAACGGTGTCCGACGTGGGCTCGTCGGGAGTTGGCATCTTGAAGGTGTCGGCCTCCGGCTGGTCGAGTAACTCGTCGCGCTCGATACGCCCGGCCCAGTCCATGAGCTTTCGCAGCACACCCTCGGACTGCGCCGGGGGCGCGCCCATTCCGAGCAGGTGTTCCACCATCACTTCCAGGCAATCGCTGGCATCGAGCAGAGTTTCCCCCAGCCCCTGCGGCGGAAACCGTTCCTGGCTGGCGAAATACTCGAGAATATCTTCCATGCGATGGGTGAGATTCGCGATGCCCGCGACACCGGTAATGTTCGCGGATCCTTTGATGGTATGCGCAACACGCTGCGCCTGACTGATGTCGTCGATACCAGCCTGGTTGCTGGCGATGCGCTGCACGCACTGGGAGAGCCGATTGACGTGCTGCGGCGCTTCGTGCAGAAAAGCGTTTACGAGCTGAGGGTTAATATCGTCGGAAAAGCTCAACCCCACGTCGTCCTCTGTGATGACGACCGGCACAGGTGCCGGGCTCGAGGGCTCCTCCTCCGGTGGCGACCCATCGCCCGGCTGCACCTCGCTCAGAAGCCTCTCGGCGAGATCCAGTGCCTGCTCCTCATCCATGGGCATCGGCCACGCCGGGTCCTGTGTCTGCAGCATCAAACGGCCAAGGCTGGAAGCGTCGTCGGGCCTGGCGAGAAAACCGCTGAGTAACTGTGGCCACTCGGCGAATAAACTCTGGCGTTCCACGTGTCCGCGATCTCCCGGTGTCGCATCCGCGAGCGCCAGGGCATTCGACTCGAAGAAACCAGCCAGCTCCTTGACCGACGGAAGGTCGAGCATATCGGCGGCGTTGGCGAAGCGGCGAAGATAGTCTGCGTAACGCTGAATCTGATCGATGACCGATGTTTCGGCGGCGTCAGGCGCGACAATTTTTGACAGAGCGCCGGCGAGCTCCGATTCGCCCTCCTGGAGCTCTGCACACAGCGCGTCGATTACGTCTTGGTTCGCCATGATCTCGGCGTGCTACCCGCGGCGGCAATGGTTGCTCATCGACGATGAGTCGATCAGCTTCTCGCCTGGGTGGGTAGCTTGAACACGCGCACCGACTGAACCAGCATTCTCGCGTACTGCACAAGATTCTTTGTCTGCGTGAGCTGCTCCACGAGCTCCTTGGATGTCTCCTGGGTCTGCGACAACATACCGCTCGCTCGTTCGCGCAGCTCATTGCTGATTCGCGCCTGCTGCTCGGAACTGGCCGCGATCTCGCCAACCGAACGCACCAGCGAGGCGGTTGTATTCTGACTGGCAGTCATCTGCTGGCCTGCCGACTCCGCCATGCGCGACCCTTCGACCACCTGGCTGATAGTGCGATCCATCGTCACGATAGTGTCGTTGGTATCCACTTGGATGTTCTTGACAAGGCTCGCGATTTGGGCCGTGGCCTCGCGGGAACTTTCGGCGAGGCGCTGCACTTCGTCCGCAACCACCGCGAAACCACGTCCCGCCTCGCCGGCCGCTGCCGCCTGCATACCCGCGTTCAACGCCAGCACGTGGGTGCGTTCGGCAATAGTATTGATAATGTCGACGATGGCGGTGATCTCCTGAGAACGTTCGCCGAGCCGCTTGATGCGTTTTCCTGTTTCCTGAATGGCCTCGCGGATCTCATTCATGCTCTCCAAGGTCCCATGCACCGTAGACATAGCGGCCTGGGTCGTTTCGGTGGTGAGCTGGGCGGAGTCGTTACAGGCGCGGGCAACCTTTGCGATGTTTACGAGAGTATTGGATGCCCCTGCCAGTTGACTGGCCGTTCTCTCCACCTCGAGCTGCTGTGCCTGGGCGGTCGCGTTGACGATCTCGGCCTTCTTATTAACCGTCGCGCACGATGCCCCCACCTGACTCGCGATTCGCGATACCCGGGTCAACACTCTGCCGGTCTCTTCCGCCATCTGATTAATGGCATCCGCCACTGGCCCGGTAACATCCGCGGAAACCGGCACTGTCACAGTGAGATCGCGTTCGCTGAGTCTGGCAACTGCCTCCAGAAGCCTGAGCACCGACTCGTTGAGGCGCTCATTCTCCTCTTCCGCATCGACCAGTGTCGTGACTTTATCCTGTAGCAGTTCGTCAAGCGCCATACCAAGGCGGGCAAACTCGTCACTGCCGCTAAGCTCGGTACGCACCCCGTAATCACCTTCCGTTACGCTGTGCACGGTGCTCGATATGCGTTCTATCGGCTCG
Organism: Gammaproteobacteria bacterium; assembly: GCA_009937425.1. Taxonomy (GTDB): domain Bacteria; phylum Pseudomonadota; class Gammaproteobacteria; order HK1; family HK1; genus JAABYT01. The sequence goes on along the minus strand of JAACFO010000036.1, from coordinate 19,080 downwards.
ACGATGGAGCGGTAAATCATGTAGCCAATCACACCGGCAAGGATCACACCGATCACGATTACGGCAAGACTTGCGTAAAGAAACGTGTTGTTACTCTTCAAGGACTCGGCGAAGGTCCTCGCCGATGCGAGTTGACGTTCCGAGGAACTTGCGAGCAATGCATTCAGGAAAGGATTGACGAGTTCATCGAGGTCGTTGATGACGAAGAGGGAGAGGTTGGTGCGGTTCTCGTTTCTAAACAAGCGCTCCAGTTCAATGAAGGCCGAACGCACACCGGCAAGGCCCGGTGCGAGTACGTCTTCGATGAACTCCGCTTCATCGGCAGTCAGCGCCGCAGTGTACGTTTTCCAGTCGTCTTCGAACTGCTGATTGGCAAAAGAAAGATTCTGCCGCCCCTCCTCCCAAATTAAAGCGCCCGTGCTCACGCGATTCACCGTCGCGAGCAACTCACTTTGAATCGTGCCCGCCAGGTAACTCAGTCTGGTGCCTTCGGTAACGTTTCGATTCAGCAAGTCCGTCGAGCGCGACGCAAATGTCAATCCGGCAAGCGCCGTGAATCCAATGGTCAACAATATGATGGCCTGCACCGTGATCAGGAATATCAATCGAGGCCCAATTCTAAATCTGCTGAATAGCTTGTTCACATGTATCTACCTTATGAAATTCTTAGCTCGTGGGATTTTCCGGGTGCGAAGAAAGTCAGCGCACCAATGCATCCCATGCACTCAAAGACATTGGTTTGAATCCGGCCGGGGTCAGACTGGTGAGAACGACCAGATCCGAGCCTTGGTTGTCGTTGCTGTAATCGAGATTCAGGCCGCCCAGATCGAACCTGCGCCCGAGTACGGCGTCCAGAAACTTTGCCCGGGTGATGCGGCCCTTCACATTCTGCATAGCGCTGAGCCACAGCTTGCCGACGATATACCCCTCGAGGCTTACCCAGCCGAACTCCTCGCCGAGCCTCTGGCGCGCCTCGGTAACGATGGCCAGCTTGGAATCCAGTGGCGGCACCACCTGGGTCATGATGACGCGGTCGTTAATACCCGCGTCCGCCAGAGCATTATGAAAGTTATCTGCACCCGTAAACGACACGGCGCTGATAATCCAGTCCTGTCCCTTGTAGCGCGAGTAGGCGGCAAACTTGGATATGGCGTTGTAGGTACCGACAGTGACTACCACTTTGCACGGGGCGTTGCTGACCTCTTCCCAGTTCTTGAGCGACTGGTAGCCGCTTCGCGAGGTGAATGTATTTCTCTGGTAAACGCCCACGGGCCCCAGGTCATTGCGCGGCGGGTTCTCGCCCTGCTGCTGCAAAATGACATCCAGGGTCTTGGTCATGATCTCCGTCCCCGGCAGCGCGCCAAGGGCACGTTTGATACCGATGACGCCGGCCATTCCGTAGGCATCGTTCTGCACGTAGGCGCAGATCTGCGCCGGATTCACGCCAGCGTCGATGGCGGCCCGGATTACCGCGGCCGTCTCCTGAACGTAACTGGCGCGGTAGTTGACGATATCTCCGGCACCCGGTCTCAGCAGGCCGGCGCCGGTGAAGAACCCCACCGCGGGCACCTTCGATTGCGCTAGAACGGGCAGCGACACCTTGGCAGTCGGCGTTCCGACGTTTCCAATCATGACGAAGACGCCCTGGGTCACCAACGCTTTGGTAGCCTCGATGGTCTTGCTGGGCGTGTATGAATCATTGAGGGTGACAAACTCGACCCGGCGGCCTGCGACCCGTTGGTTGCGAATAGCCGCCTCGATGCCGGCCTTCATCCCAAGCCCCAGGCCACGGGATCGCCCTTCCAGATCCATGACACCGCCGATGCGAACCAGGCGATCGGTCACGCCCTGTTGCGCCCATGCCGCCCCCCCCGAGACAAAAACGGCGGCGAAAAGAGCGCATGCGACAGCGCATCGAAGCTGGCACTGAAAACAGCGGTCCGATCGGCTCCTGGTCATCGTGCTTTCTCCAATCATTACTGTCGTTTCGTCTGCAGGTAATTGATGGTGACGCCTACCACCAGAACACCGATGGTTTTTCCACGGTCCAGCACCGGGGCCGACACCTGGGCGGCAACGGTATTGGTACTCTCGTCGAGGGCCAGCTTGCCGATAAAAACCCGTCCGTCGCCGCCATTGAATGAGTTGCTCCACTTTTCTTCGTCGCCCTGCCAGTAGTCACTCGTTGCCGGAAAGGCGGCGACATTTGCACCCTGGTTATCGGTGAGAAACGCTTCGTTGAAAGACGTGCTCCTCTTGATCTGATCCCTGAGGAAGCGACCGGGCGGCGATGTTTGCAGCGAGAGCTTGAAAGGCGTCGGACCCTTGGTGGCACGCCAGGCTTTGTCCCGGCGGGCGATCTCGTCGAGGGTCAATCCCTCTGCATTCTGCTGCCTCACAGCCCGCACGAGAAGCGGATTGAGCGCCATGTGTTGCACCGTACGTATTTTGACCCGCAGAAGTTCTTCGAGCTCCGATTCACTGAAGTCCTGCTGTGCACCGGCGCTGTTGGCAAGCAGAGTCAGCGTGATCATCACACACGCGCTTCGAAGTCGGGGGAGCCGATCACTCAATCGCACCCCCGATCGTTTAAAAGCATTCATTTCGCGAGTATCCCCACGTCGTTGTGTTGTTATTCAGCGGTACGCTTCGCCAATGACTCGAACAAAGTCTCGTAGTTCACCTGGTACCAGATTTCACCGGCAAATTCGTACGCCCCCTGCAGGTGCTCCTGGAGAACCTCGGGGACGTGATCCGGCTGATCGACGCGGCCACCCGCGTCGATATTGATATGATCCGGCGTGCCATCGATGACCAGCGCGGCGATTCTTTCGCCGCTGCCGATGACCAGCAGCATCTGTCTGAAGCCCGTCGGACCGGTTATCCCCAGCAGGCTCTTGAGATCAAAAACAGGCACGAGATTTCCGCGCAGGTTCACCAATCCGGAGAACCAGGCACTCGAATTCGGCAAATCAAAGCATCGCGCGAGCTCGATGAGCTCCACGTCGAGGCCGAGATCGTGCACGAACCGGCACGCCCCGATTCGGAAACCGTAACGCTGAATCCCCGCCGTGCCGCGCCCCGCCCCGGGCAGACCGAGCTCCTGGTCCGGTGTCACGAAGTAGCGTGTCAACGCTACGGTCGGACTTAGCAGTTCGGCGGCCACTTAACGAAACTTTTGAATCTGGTTGGTAATGTCGTCGGTCGTATAGGGTTTCGTGACATATGCGCGCGCGCCTTGTTTCTGAGCCCAGAGCTTGTCGACTTTCTGCTTGTTCGCACTGACCATGACCACCGGTATGTCTTTCGTAGCTTCGCCACTCGTCAGCTTTCTGCACGCCTGATAACCATCCATGTCATCCATGACGATGTCCAGAAATATTAAATCGGGTTTGTCGCTGACGGCGAGATTGAGAGCCTCCTTACCCGATGCCGCTGTGACAACCAGGTAGCCGGCATCAGTCAAAATTTCGCGCAGGTGCATGCGATCGGTAGCAACGTCATCGACGACCATAATCTTATTGATAGCCATATTCGTAACTGTTCCTCGTATCCAGCCGGGCAGCTAGTGGGGCTGCATCTCCGGTAAGTATTCGTACAAAACCATCCTAAGCTCTTCAGCGTCCACAGGCTTCGTCAGGTAGCGGTCACAACCGGCCATTACGCCTCGGACTTTATTAAACGGTGATGTTTTTCCAGTCAACATGACTATGGGGATCGACCGTGTTGTTGCATTGGATTTGATCAACTTACAAACCTTGTAGCCGTCCATTGCCGGTAACACAACATCAAGAAAAATTACGTCGTAGTTACTTTCTTGAAGCAAATCGAGGGCGGCCTCGGCATCCTCCGCCAGGTCCACCGATAGATCGTGGAGGCGCAGGCAGAGATCCATCTGCGTGCGAACCGAAAGACTGTCATCGACCACCAGCACCTTTCCACAGTCTCCGTTGTCAGAGGAACCGGATCTCTCCAGCAAGTTACTGACGATTGCATGGGCGACGGGCCCGTTATCGCCGCCGATCACGAGCTCGGGGATATACTTCAGCTCCCTGACGGTAATTGCATCCAATGTCTTCAACAAATGCGCCGACAGGCGTGTTCGTTTCAACCGGTACTCCCGGCCGCTGACCTCTTCAGCCGGCTCCGCGAACTCCGCACCTATCAGTATGGCCGGCTTGCCTGAATCTGCATTTCGCGCATCGTTGACGTCGTTCCATTGAGCGAGCGCAACGGCGTCGTCCGCGTCCACGATAACGATGTTCACGTCCTTAAAGTCGCTCCGTTCGATCACCCGGTAGCTGCGGTCGCGATAGCGGTAAAGCTTGCACAAGCTCCCCACGATCGTTCGCAACGCCGGACTCGCTCCGAATACAGTCAAGAGGAACTCTCTCTCCTCCCGAACGATTTCGCTCATGTTTCTTCTAATAATCCAGCGCGGGGGGTCGAGTTAACAGCATAACTCACGACGTACACCCCACAAAGGATTCCTGCTCCTCCTTATTCCACGCCTGCGATGGCAGCGTCAGCCGGCGTCATTCTCTTCGCCGAATTCCGGACTGGTGCCTGTCCAATGCTCGGCGACTTCGAGAAGCGCCTTTTCGACGGCATCCAGGTCCGGAATAAAGGCCCGCTCGCCCTCTACCTGCAGGTCCAGGGCCACGAATGGGCGTGCTCCGTTTATCGGTGACTCCAGCGTAACCGTGTGATCTGTGGCGAGCACTTGATGGGGGATACCCTGTAACAGAACGGCGAAATTCTCGAGCGGCTCACTGGCAGACAATGCGTTGATGACCACGATCTTCGAGCGGGCACCAGCCTCGAGCCTGGCACCGCCCAGAGCCGCCTCCATGCATATGAGCGGCAGCACCCGGTCGCGCCAGGTCAGGCTGCCGAGCAGCCAATCCGGACCGCCGCTGGCCGGCGAAACGGTGTGCGCGGCAAAGACTTCCGCCACCACGGCATTGGGAACCAGGATCTGTTCATCGACGATGGGGAGCGCCAGGCACCGTACTGTGTTCTCTTCCGGGTCCAACTCAGGTTCTCCCGAGCAGCGAGTTGATGTTCTCCAACAACTCCCCTTCATGATAGGGCTTGCCCAGATATCGATTGACCCCGATCTGCGCCGCGTGGTCGCTGTGTTTCTTACCGGTGCGTGACGTAATCATGATAATCGGCAGGTCTTTGAGTTCTTGATCCTTGCGGATGGTCGCGGCCAACTCGAATCCGTCCATGCGTGGCATCTCGATATCGAGCAGCATGAGATCGGGTCGCCTCTCCTTGAGCAAGGCAAGCGCTTCGACGCCGTCCTTGGCGGTGAACACTTCGATGCCGTTTCGATTCAGCAACCGCTGCGTGACCTGACGCACGGTAATGGAGTCGTCGACCACCATCACGGTTGCGGCATCGGCTGCAGATGCGGCTGCCTCGCCGAAGGTGCTGGGATCCCGCGGGACGCCGTGCAATGAAGCGGCACGGCGCATGAGCGCAGGCACGTCCAGGATCATCGCGACACGTCCATCACCCAGCACTGTGGCGCCACTGAGCCACTGGATCCCTGACAGTTGCGGCCCCAGAGCCTTGACCACGATTTCGTGACGACCGGTAAGACTCTCGACCAGAAATGCCATGCGGTGCTCGCCGGCCTGCACCAATACCACCGGGTAGGGCTGGCGGGACTCGTCGTAATTCGACTCACCGAATTCGAGCATGGTGCCCAGGTGCGCGAAAGGGTAGCGCGAGCCTGCGTATTCAAAGGACGGGGCCTGCTCGGATTCCAGCCGCCGCAGATTCTCCCCGGAGACACGCACGACACCGGCGACATTTGAAATCGGCAAGGCGAAGTTCTCGTCATCCACCATGACCAGCAAGGCCTGGTTGACAGCCAGGGTAAAGGGCAGGCGAATGCTGAATATGCACCCTTGCCCGGGACGCGAAGCGATATCGAGGGTTCCCCCGAACTGCTTTATGTCAGCGTTGACCACATCGAGTCCGACCCCGCGCCCGGAAATCTGAGTGACTTCCTGCATGGTGCTGAAGCCCGGCTCCAGGATCAGTTGAAACAGCTCTTCGTCGGTGAGCTTGGCGCCGGGCGCCACCATCTTTTTCTGCAACGCCATCTGATAAATGGCGCTCTGGTCTAAACCGTTGCCATCATCCGAAACCTTTATCACGACCTCTGGCCCAGAACGGGAGACGACAATTTTGACGGCGCCAATTTCGCGTTTACCCAGTTGCTTACGCTTTTGCGGCGACTCGATACCGTGATCCACGGCATTGCGCAGCAGGTGTTCGAGGGACGGTGTGATGCGTTCGAGAATGGTTCGGTCCAGCCGGATTTCCTCACCTTCGATTTCCAGCTCGACACGCTTATCGAGTTCGGTCATCGTGCGCCGTACCAGGCGTCGGAATCGTTGCGCCTGTTCGGAAAAGGGCAACAAGCGCGTACGCATCAGCCCCTGTTGCAAATCCTTGCTGACCCGCGCCTGCTCGGCCAGCATGTCGTCGGATTCCCGCGCAATGCCACCGAGAATCTCGCGAAGACTGCGCAAATCGGAAACACTTTCCACAAGAGAGCGGGAAAGCTGCTGGAGCTTCGAGAAACGCTCCAGCGCCAATCCGTCGAATTCCTGCTTCGAGTCCGTATCTATAGCCAGATCCTTGCGATACTGGACCTGCGCTTCGGTTTCGATATCCAGGCGCCGCAGCTGATCGCGAAGCCGCGTGATGGTCTGGTCCATTTCCTCGAGATTGTATTTGAAGGATCCGACTTGCTGACCGAAGCGGGATTGGGAAATCGTCAGCTCACCGGCGTAATCCGACAAGCTGTCCAGGAACGACGATGAGACCTGAATGCGCTCGCCCTTATCGAAGGCCATCAGGCGACCGTTACCGGCGCCCGAGGGTTGCCTCTCGACCACGGCACCGCCGCGGGTCACCTCCGCGAGGCCGGAAGTCACCGACGCTTCGCCGTCGGCTCGGGGCTCCCCCGCCACGCCGGAAACACCGGAAACGCCCGGGCACACCAGGTCGTCCATACGTGTGATCAAATCCTCGACCGATGCGAGCTCGTGCTTATCCCGGGCAGACTTGAGAAGCTCTTCGAGACGATCGTGGCAATCCTCGATGAGGTCGAGGAGAATTTCCGAGGGTGGCAGGTGCTCCTCGGCGACCATCATTAACACCGATTCCATGGCGTGACTGAGATCGCCGACTCCTGTGAGCCCGACGGTGCGCGCGCCGCCTTTCAGCGTGTGCAACTCACGCTGCAGCTCGGTGACAAAGCGTGGATCGTAGGTAGACTCCCGCCAATGCTCGACGATGGCTTCACTCAGCTCGAGAATGCGTTCCGCCTCACCGATGAAAATGCGCCGCATGTCCTCGGACTCACCCACCGCCGCACGCGCATCGTCCGATAACGGCGACTTTTCGACTTCGCCGACGCCGGCCGAATAGATAGCAAACTGCGTGGTGTCCCGGGCAGTTGCGCCGGGTTGCGGGGTGAGCAACTCACGAGCACGCTCGGCGAATGCCTCCACATCAATGTTGCCGGGCTCACGAGCACTCAATGCGTCGATAAGAGCAGGCAGGCCGGCGTGGGCTTCGGTGACGAACTCCAGTATCCCTCGGGTGACCGGACAAATACCTTCGATGACCCGATTAAGAAGGTTCTCCACCACCCAGGCGTACTCACCGACATCGACGGCTCCCACCAGGCGGCCACTGCCCTTGAGGGTGTGAAAGGAGCGGCGCACGGTAATCAGGGCGTCGCGGTCACTGGGATCGGCATTCCACCGAATGAGGCAATCCTTCAGTACTTCGATAACCTCGCGGGCCTCATCGATGAACACCTGAATGATGTCATCGTCGATCTCCGGCTCCACCACTTGCGCGGGTGGCGGTGGTGGCGCGGGCTCGAAACCGCTTGCGCCCATATCGTCGCGGGCTTGGTCGACGGAACGCTCCAGCGAGCGAATACAATCTTCGGTAAACTCCAGCAGCGCGTGATCATTGGGTTGCAGTCCGACAACTGATTCCAGGTAGTACTCGAGCCCCACGAGCGCGTCGGCGAGGGCATCGAGGGTATCGGACCGCGGCGCCTGTTCCCGGCCGGAAAGCAACGAAGAAGCGCAACGCCCCCAATCGCGCAGCAAGTCTGCAGCGCGCTCCAGGGACAGCATCCGCAAGCTACCCTCGACAACACTCACGTGACGGGAAACCTCGTCGAGTAGATTTGTGTCCCTGGGCTCGCGCAGAGATTCGCCGATGATGTGCTTGATGGCGGCGAGTTCGGTGGTCGCTTCACCGACCACCGCCGTTACCAAGCGCAGATACTCGATGCTGTTGAGCTCGGTATCGCCGTCGCGCGCCGTTACAGGTTCTCCAGCTTGTTGCTCACCCGCGGCAAGTCCATGCTCGGCGATGCTGTCGAGGGTGGAGTCCACGCGTAGCAAATCCCTGGCGATGCCCATGAGCACGGCGTCGGTCAGCGCATCGGGTGACTGCGCGAATTCGCGCAACTGTTCCACGTGGGATGCCACCAGCTTTCGGCTGCGCCCGAGATTAAGAAGCCCGAGGGTATCGGCGACCCGGCGCAGCTTGTCCGCAACCGGCGTGAGATCCGTAGAGTCCGTTGCACCCTGGCGCACGTGGTGATCGAGTGCAGTCTTGACGCCGGACAAATCCTCCTTGATACCCTCGGCTACCACCTTCAGCGAATCCAGATCGGGACCGCACAGTATGCGCTCGGCGCGCTCCGAAGCCTCCTCGCCGACGAACAAATCATCGAGTCGATAGGCCGCGCGAATGGCTGTGACCCGCGCGCTCGTCGAAGTCGCGTGAGCCAGATAGTAGAGCAGGTTCTTGACCAGGTCCGCGGGCGCTGCGTGCCCCAGTGCCACGCTTCCGTCCTTGGAGATGGTCTTGAGTTGCTGATCCAGTAAGCCCAGCAGGCGGCGCACTGAGACACTCGCGTCCAGTCCGTGGTTGCGCAAGGCCTCGATGACGCCGGCGGCGATCCACCACAGACGCACGCTGGGCGAGCCGCCGCAAAGCTTCTCGCAGCGAGCCACCACCGCCTGCATTAGCGACAGACCGGTTTCGTCCACCGTACCCTGATACCAGTCGAGCAATCCCTTCTGGTAGTACGCGCGCAGGCGGCGCGCGATCTCGCGCAACTGATCATCGTCCAGGTCGTGGGTCTTTTCCGGAATGGGAAGCGCGACATTCAAATCCGGCGCGAACAGGGCATTTTCCGAAAGCAGGGGCTCGCCCCGCACGCATCGGAGATCGTTCAGCAGCGGCATGAAAATCGTCGGTGTGTCCTGATGGCCTGCGCGCAGATAGCTCAGGTATTCTCCGAGGTGCAGAATGCTGCGCAACAGAAGCTCGCACATCTCCTCGTTGGCATCGTCACCCACAGTGCTCTGCAACATGCGGCAGAGACTTTCCATCTCCTCCAAGAGCAAGCACGCGCCGTAATACTCGAGCATCTCGAGCACGCCGTGCACGCTATGCAGCGCTTCAGCGCAACTCTGTACATGGTGCGAAGAGTGGGAGTCTTCCGAAAACTTCTCCAACGCAGAGCGTGCCTGCGTCAGTGTGTCCTCGATATCACCCTGCACCCATTGGAGCGTGGCGTGATCCATGCTTGATCGCTGTTGAGAAACCTTTTGTTAACCTGGTTCTGGAAAAAAAATCCTGTGCCTCGTGCCGCTAACGAGGAGCCGGGCGGAAGCTGCGAATATCCGATGTCGGCTCCTCGGAACTCTCGCGCTCGGGCACGCGGGGCTCCTCGTTGGCAGTCGCGCCGGGGCGCAAATCGACAACGTTGGGATCGAATGAATCCGGTAGACGAAATCCCGCCACCGATGTCTTCAGCGCCTCGGCCAAATCGGCGAGATTGCCGACGGACTTCGCTGTCGTGTTGGCGCCGGCTCGGGTTTGCGTCGTGATCGTACGGATTGCCGACATGGTTTTGGCCACGACACCAGCGCGCTCCGCCTGCTCCCGGGAAGTCGCGGAAATGGATTCAATCAACTTGGCCAGATGCCGGGAGACGGTTTCGATTTCGTCGAGCGACGTACCGGCACCCTGGGCAAGCAACGCGCCGGATACGACCCCGGTGGTGCTTCTCTCCATGGAGTCGATGGCTTCGTTGGTGTCCGCCTGAACGGTTTTGACCAGCTGCTCGATGCGTTTTGTCGTTTGACCGGCACGCTCGGCCAGACGCTGAACCTCATCGGCGACCACCCCAAAGCCGCGGCCAGACTCGCCGGCCATGGAGGCTTGTATGGCGGCATTCAGCGCCAGCACGTTGGTTTGATCGGCGATATCGTCGATCAACCCGACCATGGCGCCGATTTCCCGGGAGCTTTCGCCGAGCTGCTTGAGTCGCTTCGCAGTGTCCTGGATCGTGAGGCGAATGTCGTCGAGACCCTCGATGGTCTCGCGCACTTCACGGGCACCCTTGTTCGCGATCGTAACCGAGCGTTTCGCCACATCACTGGACTCCGCGGCGTCGGCGGAGACCCGCTCAATGGAGTTAGCCATGTCCTGAATGGTGGCCGCTGCTTTGATGATTTCGGCATTTTGCCGGTCGCTTGCGACGCTTACCTGTACAGCCCGTGTTCGGGAGGCTTGCGCCGCCTCGGCGACGGCTTCGGATGTGTTATCGATGCGCGCTACCAGGTGGCGTAATGCGTCGATGGCGTAGTTGAAAGCGTCAGCGATAGCGCCGGTAATGTCTTCTGTCACCGATGCGTATGCCGTGAGATCACCTTCGGCGAGGTCGCTCATCTCGTCCAACAGCTTGAGGATAGAGTCCTGGTTGCGCCGGTTGCGTTCGCGGCTCTCTTGCTCGCGACGGCGTACTTCCTCGGTGTGAGAATGGGCGTCACGGATAAGCTGGATACCCAGCATCAACAGGAAGAAAAGCGCCAGAATGCCGAAAACGATAACCGCGGTCGTGTACTGACTGCCGACGGCGCTGACCCGGTTGTAGTTCTCCTGGAGCGCTTGGGTCGCCTGAAGAAACGGCACGCTGTCGGCATCGATCATGTTTGCCGCCTCGTGCACTTCGAGCAACGACTCTGAGCTGCCGATAAACGCATCGATCAGCCCGGAACGGTTGGCAAACAGACTCGCCACGCGCTCTATGCCCTGACGGGCCACCGGATCGTCGACACGCAGGCCTGGATCGGACTTGTCGTCACCGAGCAGGCGCGCCGTGGTTCGCACGAAGTCAGTGACATCGCGCTTCAGACTCAGCGCTGCGGCAGCGGTGTCGGTACCGCCCTCGAGGGTGCGCTTCACATCGATGGACATGCGTTCCAGGCGTACCAACTGGCGGCCTACCAGAGATACGTGCTCCGCCGATGCGGTACCCGAGGCAACGGCGCCGAAAACTTCCTGGGTTGTCAGGCGCGCGGATGAAAACAATGCGTCGAGACTCTTGCCGTTCTCACGCATGGCGGCCGCTGCCTGGGCGCCCGAGAGGATGACATCGATGTCGTTGCGAATGCCGTCCCACCTGGTCTCGACTGCCTGCAGCGAGGGTGCCATTCTCTCTGGTAGCGGCGGCAGCGGACCAACGGTGTCGCCGTTTCGAAGCCGGTCCAGCATCGTTTGCATTTCCGTGCCGTGGGCTTTGAGCCGCGAAAGCCCCTGCACGTTGCCGCGCGCCGCCAGTTGCGCCTCCCGGGAGACCTGTTGGGAGCGCAGTTTCAACTCGTTCATCAATCCAACGTACTCGGCATCGGCGTTGCTGTGGCGGCGTGCCAGAGAATGTGCCGCAAACATCAAGGCGACGAATATGAACAGCAGCGAGGGCAACACCACGCGCCACGCCTGGCGCGCACTTGCACGGCGCGAAGTCCCCGAGCTGCGGGCGCGGCTCGACCCTTCTTCGGCCGCTACTGCGGTGCGTTGATTGCGAATTTTATTCCACGGACTTTTCACAAACTGCTCGTCTATGCGGCCACCTGCATGAACGCGGGCGCGGCAATCAAACTATGCACGTCGAAAACGTCCCAGACCTCGCTGGCAACACTGAAGCTGCCGACGACATAGGGGGAAAGCCAATTCTCGGAAGCTGCCGCGCCGGGCAGACGCTGCTCCTCGAGAAAATGCTTTACGCCGAAAACTTCTTCGACCGCCAGGCCGGAGAGGATTTCATCTTGCTCTATGACCAGAACTCGGGATTCGCGGTCGAGCTCCGCCGGTTGACCGCGTAAAAAGCCCTGTAGATTCACCACTGGCAACAACGCACCGCGCAGATTTGCGATGCCCATTAACCAGGCCTTCGCACCGGGCACGCGCGCGAGCTTGGGACAATGCATCACCTCGGTGATGTCTGCCATGGACGTTACCAAGCGCCGGCCACCGACGGAGAAGCCGATGCCACGCCACACCTGCGCAGGCGTTTGCGCGTCGGGCGATGCGGCGGACTCTCCCTGGGCCCGCCGTTCCATATCGCGCAACATGGCGATGGGATCGTTGACGTTCTCCTGCATCTTTACACTCGCAGTTAGTGCGCGTTAACACATGCTTACAACGTTGCGTCGTACCGCATCGATGAGTTCCTGTGCTCGACACGGCTTGGTCAGGTATTCGCGTGCCCCCTGGCGAAGCCCCCACTCCCGATCGCTTGCCTCGTTTCTGACGCTCAGGATGACAACGGGAATGCGCGCAGTTTCCGGGTCGCGATTGATCTTGCGCGTTGCCTGAAAACCGCTCATGCCGGGAAACACCACATCCATCAAAATCAGATCCGGGCGCTCGTCGCGGGCCCTGGCGATGCCCTGCTCGGCGGACATTGCCGATGAGGTCTTGAAGCCGTTCTGTATCAACAGGCGCGAGACATGCTCGACCACCGTAGGCGAATCGTCGACGATAAGTACATGGGTCATGAGCGTGATCTCCAACGAGCCCGGTCGGTATCTGTGAGCGCGTTCATATCAGTGGCTGCCATTCAACACATGCTGCTCGATGGCACTGAGCAACTCGTCGCGTGTAAACGGTTTGGTGAGATATTGCTCCGAGCCGACGATGCGCCCGCGCGCGCGATCGAACAAACCGTCCTTGCTCGACAACATGATCACCGGTGTCTTTTTGAAAAACTGATTGTGCTTAATGAGCGCACAGGTTTGATAACCGTCGAGCCGCGGCATCATGATGTCGACAAAAATGATGTCAGGCTCGTGATCGACGATGCGTACAAGTGCCTCGAAGCCGTCGGTCGCCGTAACAACCTTGCAGCCTGCATTTTTCAACAGCGTCTCGGCGGTATGGCGGATGGTCTTGCTATCGTCGATGACCATCACCTTAACGCCGTCGAGACCGCTCTGAGTTCTACCGGTCACGGCCTGGATTCCCCCCTTCGGGCCGCACTCCGAGTTGACGGGTTTATCTGTTGAATCCTAGTCGATCCGGCTCACGAATGCATTTGTCGAACCGCTGCAAGAACAGTAGCTTGCCGACGGTCCATGCGGAATTTCTTGAAGTTTCGAGGGGCAGCTCGCAGAGTTGCCGGAGCCCCGCTCGGGGGCCTCAGGAGACGGCTTCGACGGAGCTCGCAGCGGCCTCGGGGCGGGACTCCATGAGCGGCCCCACGTCCAGCAGCAGCACCACCTGGCCGTCACCCAGAATGGCGGCGCCCGCCAGTCCAGCGACCGAGCGCAACTGGGGCGCCACGGACCGCACGACCACGTCGACGCGCTCGCCGATGGCGTCCACCACCAGCGCGTGGTGCCCGTCTCCAGACGCCACCAGCACCAGGGGCAGGCGGCTGACCGGCCCGGGCGGGGAGTCGCCGCCCAGGGCCAACAGGGTGCTCAAATGGGCAAGCCGCCAGCGCTGCTCCAAGTGCTCTATGCCGTCCCCTCGGGCGTTCTCCAGCTCTTCGGCGGACAACTGCAACACCGCCGATACCTCCGCCAGGGGCAGAGCCAGGATCTCGCCGCCCACCGCCACCAGCAGCACCGTGGATACCCGCGGCGCCAGGGGCATCTGCAGGCTGCAGCGGGTGCTCGACCCGCCATCGGGGTCCAGTTCCAGCAGCCCCCCCAGGGGCCGCAAGAAAGCCTGCGCCTCGGCCACGGCCGCCGCCGCCGGCGGCTTGCAGTCCGCCGTGAGAACCATGTTCAGATCTGCGCCGCGGCGTTTGAAGCGCATATCCATTAAACAACCCGGCGGCCGCCCGCCGAGGACCCGTGCCCGAGGCGGCTCGACGCCGGCCTCGATCATGCTGCTGGTGAGGCTGCGCAACACCGGCAACAAGGCCGCCATCTTCTCCGGCTCGATGCGCAGCCCACCCGGATCGACCCGCAGTAACACCTGCTTGCCGGCGTTGGCGGCCCCTTCAGCGACTTCTCCAGCGAGCCTTTGCAACTGTGCGTCCAGTGGCTGTAAGCGGTTCTGCATCAGACGCTGTTCCAGGGCGACGTTGTCCCGGGCCTGCTGCACGAGCACCGAACGACTGTCGCCGGCAATGGTGTCGATACTGTCGCGCAGCTGAGAGAGCGCGCTGACGCGGCTTGCCAACGCATCCAGTCGCTGCCGCAGATCGGTTACCGGCGGCCCGCGGCCGGCGGAGGATGGCATTTGCCCCGGGTCCGCCGGATCGTGGGCCACGCGCAGCGCCTCGGTGTGGAGGCGCAATCCGTCGAACTCTTCGCGCAGCGCCCGGATGCCGTTGTCCATGTCACGCAGGCCTTCGCGCAAGGCGCCCACCTGCTGCTCGAGGCGCGTGCGCGAGCCGTCGATCTCGCCGGCGAACCGGGCAACATCGTCCACCAGCTCATGGTCGGCCAGGGCCGCCGGGAGCTCGTCGGAACTACTCGGGGCCAAGCCGTCGAAGGCCGTATCCCCACTCCCTGGACGGGGCTGCGCGCGCACCGCACCGGCAAACTCGTCGAGGCGACGGCGCAGCCTGGCCGCCCCGCCGTCCTCATCCTCATCCTCATCCTCGGCCGATGGCGCCGAAGGCTCGACTGGCTCGGCCGGCAGGCTCCCGCGTCCCTGCTCGAGACGCTGAATGAGGCCCTCGGCGTGTACGAGATCCGCCTCCAGGCGCCGCGCGATGTAGCCGCTGGAGGGCATGCCGGCGGTATCCTCGGCAACGGCGGCGGTGGGTTTCATACCCGCAACCGTAAGTAGCTCGGCGCCGAGGGCGTGCAGCCGCTCCGCCACCCGGCCCCAGCCCCCCGGGGGTGGATCACCGGACGCCGGAGTTTTGCGCAGCAGCCCGATTTCGTCCATGGCGCGGTGGCGAAGATCGTGGGCACCCAGCAGGCCCAGACCGTCGGACACGTGCAGTAAGCGGTCGACCAGCCAGCTGCGTTTGGTGAGCCAGGACTCGTCCGGCGCCAGCGCCTCCATGAGTTGCGCGGCAATCGCCAGCAGCTCGTTTAACAGAGACAGCACCGCGGTGGGTTGGTCCGGGTGCGCCCGGGATGGGACGGCGAAAGCTGCCAGCAGCGCGCTGCGCGAGGGAAACACTCCGATGGTGGCGTCCACGTCGTGGGCTTCGCCCACGTAGAAGAGCAAATCCTGCTCCAGGGAAGGCGCACCCCGGGGAACCACATCCAGTGCCATGGCGTCCTGGTCTCCCAAGCGCTTGAGCTGACCGTCCAGCTGACCGAGTAAACGTTTGATGGCGGTACTCATTCGCCAGCGGCTGTCGCCCAGAAGGTTCGCGAAGGAGGCGGCGGCGCGCCATAGAGATTCCTGCTCGGTGCCCTGGGCAAGCACGTGAAGTCGCGCGAACACTTCGCCAATGCGTGCGGCGCCCGCCGGCCCGCGGGAATCGCCGGCAAGCCAGGCGATAAGCCCTTGCTGATAGTAAGACCGCAGACGCCTTGCCGACGCCGCCAGCCGGGGGTCCACGTCCCGGGGCTCGTCGCCGCTGGCGGCGGTTGCACCGGCATCCACGGCGATTGCGAACACGGCGTTTCCCGACAGCAGCGGTGCACCGCGCAGAGCGCGCAGCTCGTTTGCCAGCACCAACGGCGAGCATGATGGAAGCGGCCCGGCGCCACCGTCGGTGGGGGCAACATCGCCAAGAGCGGAAAGTGCCTGAACGAGGATTGCTACCAACTTGCCGCGGCTGCTTGCCGACGCTGACAGTGCACTATCGACGGCCAGGGCCATGTCGACGGCCAGCAGTGTCCGCAGCGTGTCGTCCGCGTTTTCGAGTTCAGCCGATAATCCGGCAATGGCGGACGATGCCCGGGCACATGCCTCGGCGCTGATCGGTTCCGGTGCAGCGTCCGGGTGCTCCTGCGGCGCCAGGGCGAGGATGGCGACTCGGGCAGAGGCCAGCAACTCGGCCAACGTCATGCGGCCGGAATCAGCAGGCATTTCGCTTTGGCCGGCGCCGGGAATCAGGGCACCGGACGCAAGCCGCTGGAGCGCCGCCTGCGGCGCTCGCCTCCCCCGCGGCGCTCGTCGGCATCCGTTGACGTGGATTCATCGTTGGACTGCTTGCCGGTTGCCTGGGTTTCCAGTGCCACGACACTCTGCTCCTCCTGCGGCACGGGATGCAGCCGCGATACATGGGCGTCCAGGCTCGCCATCAATTCCGACAGGCGTGCCGCGGAGCTGGCGGCCGCCTCGGCGCCGACACTGGATTGACCGGCGGCAGCGTGCACCGCGGTGACCGCCCTGACAACCTCGGTGGCCCGCAATGCATGCTCCTGACTCGACCCCACCAGCGACTGCGCGAACTTCTCGAGCTTACGCGAAATCAGGTTGAGATTAGCAATGGGTTTTTCGGCCTTGTGGAGACGATCGCCGGCGCCCTTCACAGCCCAAGCGGTGTGCTTGATGGCCTTGGCGGCCCCCTCGGCATCGGAGCGCAGCCCCTCGCGCATGCGCTCCACCGACTGCACGACACCGCGGGCCCGCTCCGCGAGGCGTTGCAGTTCATCGGCAAAGCTCGGGTTGGATCGCGAGGCGCTGCCTTGAGCGGTGGCCTGAATGGCGACGTTCAGCGACAGCATCTTGCTGTGGTCGCTGAGTTCGTCGATGCGCAGCGCAATCGCCCGCGCCTCATCTGCGCTCTCCAACAGGCGCTGCACCAGGCGTGCGCTTTCCTGCACCGATGTGCCCAGACCTTCCAGCTCCTGCAGCGCGGCGCCAAATTGCTCTTTGGCGATGCGCGCTTCGGAAACGCCGTTCTCGGCGAGGGTGTCGAACTTGGTGATGTTCGAATAGCCGAGCTTCACGGCCGAGGCAAGTTCCTGGGTGGCGTTGGCTGCCTTGTCCACGTTCTGGGCCTGCTGGCGTCCGTTGACATGCAACTTCGACGTGGCTGCGTTCAGCGACGCCGCGCTACCGACCACTTGGTGGACATCGGTGACGATGGCGTCGACACGGGTATGCAGCTCGGCGAGTACGCGCTTGAGACCGCGGGCCACGGCATCGCCGGGATCCTCACCGGGTTGCAGGCTGATCTCCACTTCCACCACCCTGCCCAGATCCGCCATCAGTCGGCGCAGCTCGCCGCTGACCCGCCGCATGTCGGAACCGGCCATGGCCGCGGCCTGCTCCAGCTGCTCATTGCGCCGGTAATCGTCCAAACGGCGCTGGCTCTCGTTGCGCCGATGGGCGCGCGCATCCACCGCCATGAGCAGCGCCGCGATCAACAAGGTTGCGATGGCGAGGCCCGCCAGCAAGCGCGTGTGCGCGGGCTGCAACGGCCGCGTCGCCACGTGGCCGGCGTACATCAGCTCAGCCTCGCGGGTGGCGGCGACGATGGCGTCGCTGGCACGGGCAGCATCGCCCACGGCTTCCTGCAGTCGGCTGAGGTCCACCGACTGCCTGACGATGTCCTGCACCTGCCGGCTGGCTTCCCGGAACAGGTGCCCGGTGCTGACCAGAAGATCACGGGCGGCCTCCTCGGTCACCGCCTCGATGCCGAGCTCGGGACTGCCATTGAGTAGTCCGTTGTTCACGCTGCCGAAGAGCACCGCGTCGCGCCCCAAACGGTCGGCGGCGGTCAGGTGGCCCTTGCCGCCGCGTATTAACCGTTCGCCGTTGACCATCATGCGCTGGATCAACATCAGCTGACGGGCCGCCACCCGGAGCTGCTCGGGGGATTCTTCCGCCGCAGTCATGGCCACCACCAGATCGTCGCTGGTAACCAGCATGCGGGTAGCGACACCCTGAAGGCGGATCAGCGCCCGCTCCAGTTCCTCGTGGGCAGTTTGCCTGGCCGCGATCGCCTCCAGCTCGCTGCCCAGGTGCGCCCACTCCTTATCTAATTGAGAAAGGCGCGCATCGATGTCCTCCGGTGCCGGCCACAAACCCAGGGGTGGGCGTGGTGGATAGAGGTTCTCCAACAGCCTGCGGGCATTGCTGTGCCGCTCCCGTAGCTGCTGCAGGGATACGTCCGGATCGCTGGCGGCGCGCGCCGTCATGCGCGCGACTTGCAGCGCCAGCAGCACCTGTTGATCCAGGCGCGCAAAAAATTTCGCGTCATGGCCGGCGCGCTGTTCCTGGTAGAGGTAGGAGGCGATGGCCAGGGTAAAGAGAATGGCCGGGAGGAGCAGCCGCCATGGATGCCAGGCAATGCGCCGGGTGATAGCGCGGGCGAGCGCCACATCCGGTTGCTCCGGCACTTGGCTGGTGTCACTGGGGCCAGTGGGCATGAGTGAAAGCCGCGTTGCGGATGCCGTCTACCCCCCGGGTACCGGGCATCTCCGGTTAATGGCCAAAACACCGGCCATATCAGCGAAATACTAGACTATCCCCGCATCCCCTGCCGGTCAAAGATCCAGGATAACAACGACTTGTCAAACGACCGTCGTGTAGTTTCTCAAGAGGTGCCGCTGCTCTTGAGCAGCCGCCGAATAACCGGCGCCAGCCTGCGGCTGACCTCGACCAGTTCGTCGATCCCGTCCAGTCGCACGAACTGATGGCCCTGGGCGTCCCGTTCGATTCCGCGCACATGGGCCTTGGCCACCAGCGCATTGCGGTGCACACGCACGAAACGATCCTCGAATTCGTCTTCCAATCCGCTCAATGTGTCTTCGATGATGAGCTGGCCGTCCGGGTGACGAGCCGTTACGTATTTGTGCT
>JAACFO010000293.1 GCA_009937425.1 Gammaproteobacteria bacterium | reverse complement strand
TTCCTTCAGCGGCGGCAGCGTCGCATTAACATCATCTAGGGCCGCCTCCAGCCCCGCCACGTATTGCGGCGTGACGGTATTCGCGCCAGGGATCGCGAGCTCGCCTCCGATGTCGAACAGCGCGTGCTGCACGTCGATTAGATACTCGCGCATTTCCGTCGGGATCTTGTGGGACAAAATGCGGCCCACATAGCTGTTGAGCTCATCCACCACGCCCATCGCTTCGACGCGTATGTCGTCCTTATCGACGCGGCTTCCGTCCGCAAGCCCGGTAGTCCCGTCGTCTCCGGTGCGCGTATAGATCTTGGAAAGTCGGTGACCCACGGAAATCTCCCCTCGAACACCAATGCGGAATCTTAGCCTGGAGCCCCGGCAATGTCGAAACGCCGCTATTCCATGGACCTGGTGCTTGGCACGCTTGGCGCAATCTGGTATTGGTTGTCGTCAGCGACGGTTCCCTTCGGGGACGCAAAAGGGAACGGGGTAATTCGGCACTGCCGACAAAGCCCCGGCTGCCCCCGCAACTGTATGTGGGTAGCGAGCGCCCATTAATCCAGGCCACTGGGAAACCGGGAAGGCCGGGCGCAAGCGCCGCCGGCAAAGTCCGCAGGACCGCGCCGGCTGCACCCATCAGCCAGGAGACCTGCCGCCGCAAGCGTCGCCTCAACCGCCGAACGGGGACTTTTCGGTGGAGCGGACCCCCGTGTCGGCGACGCGGGAAGCTTGGTTGCGTGAGCACATGGGGGTCCGGCCGTATTCTGGTCACACCCATACTGACTGCATGCACCGTGCTCGGCCGCGTAGCACCGTGATCGCCCGCGAACCTGCTTCCTCGTCGCCCATCAACAACGACACGAGGAGTAGGGGGATGCAAGACGACAAACGAACAATTCATGACCATTGGCCGAGGCCGCGGCGTTTATCAGCGCTGATCGGATCGGCACTCACGGCTATCGCAATCCACACTACGGCGATTGCCGAACCGGAGGCGAAGATGCTTCCTGACACGGTGGTTTCGGCCAACCGCGTCGCGCTTCCTTCCAGGGAAGTAGGTAGTTCGGTCACCGTCATCACCGGTGAAGAGATGCAAGAGCGCCAGATTCGCGTGGTAGCGGATGCCTTGCGCAATGTACCCGGTGTAAGCGTCAGTCGCACCGGACCGCGGGGACTGTTTACCCAAGTGCGGATTCGCGGCAACGAGGGCAACCACACGAAGGTGTTCATCGACGGCGTCGAAGCAAACGATCCGTCTGGCGATGTCGAATTCGATTTCGCTCACCTGCTCGCCGCAGATATCGAGCGCGTTGAAGTCATCCGTGGCCCACAAAGCGCGCTGTGGGGCAGTGACGCCATTGGCGGCGTCATCAATGTAATTACCAAACGCGGTGAAAGCGGCATGCACGCCAATGGTTATCTCGAGGCCGGTTCCTTCGACACCTACTCGGGCAATGCAGCCTTGAGGGGTGCCGGTAAGAATTATCGGTACTCTGCCAGTGGCAGTTTTCTGAAAACCGAGGGCATCAACATGTCCCGATTCGGTTCCGAAAAGGACGGCTACAAGAACGCCACCCTGAACATTTCCGGGGCAGTCGATCCCACCGAAAACCTGGAGTTGTCGGTAAACGGCATGTATGTGAAAAACAATGTGCAGAGCGATCCCCAGCCCTTTCCGCTCGGCCTGATTGTCGACGGTGACCAGGAACGCGACGGGGAGCAGTTCTACGGCCGCGCCCAGGGCAAGCTAAAGACCTTCGGCGGTCGCTGGGAACACATCCTCGGCGGCAACTACACCGACACCGATTTCGAGAATACGCTGGACAATACATTGTCGAGCGCCAACACCGGCACCAAGAGCCGGCTCGACTATCAGAGCAACGCGTTTTTTTCGCATGCCGCTAGCGCTACCGATCACACGCTGACGGCCTATGCGGAATATACCTACGAGACCTTTACGAATGAATCTGCGGCGTTTCCGACGGCAAATCAGAAGCAATCCAACAGCTCAACCAGCATTGCAGGTGAATATCTGCTGGCGCTCAAGCAGGAGTATTTCCTGACCGGGTCACTGCGATACGATGACAACGATCTATTCAAGAACGCTACGACATATCGATTCACCCTGGCGTATCAGCCTCTGCAGACCGGCACCCGGGTGCACAGCAGCTTTGGAACAGGCGTAAAGAACCCGGGATTTTTCGATCTGTTCGGATTTATCCCCGGCTTCTTCTTTGGCAATGAGAATCTCAACCCCGAGTCATCCATCGGCGGCGACATCGGTATCGAGCAGAAATTTTTTCAGGATCGCCTGGTGATGGATTTCACTTACTTTCAGTCGGTTTTGACCGATGAAATCGTGCCGGACCCGACGTTCACCACGGTCATAAACCAAACTGGCGAAAGTACCCGCCAGGGTCTGGAAGTGAGCGCCACCGCGACGGTCACCAATAATTTGAACCTTATCGCCGCGTACACTTATACAGACGCAAAGGATCCCGACGGACGCGACGAAGTGAGACGACCGAAGAACGTCGCCAGTCTGGCGCTCGACTATCTGTTTCCTTCTCGCAAGGGCAACGTCAATTTGAACATTCAGTACAACGGCCCGATGGAGGACAATGAGTTCAACTTCTTGACACCTAACGATCGCGTCGATCTCCCCAGCTTCACCCTCGTGACCCTGGCGAGTGCATACAACATCAACAAAAGCGTACAGTTGTTTGGACGCATCGAAAATCTGCTCAATCAGGACTACGAGGAAGTGTGGTCCGCGCAGTCTCCGGGCATCGGCGTGTTCGCCGGAGTGCGAGTGAATACGGATCTGAACTGATGAATCCCATGCGCTGCGGCGCCGCAATTCTGGCCATCGCTTTGTTCGGCAATGCGGTTGCGGCGCCGCAGCGCATCGTATCCATCAACATCTGCGGTGATCTCCTGGCGCTCAGTCTTGCGCCCCG